>CAZFYZ010000028.1:0-37971 GCA_964523735.1 uncultured bacterium
CTTGATAAAGATAAAGGTATCGAGCAAGGTGGGCAATTGGATCGCTCAACTCACACCTGGCGGCAACTGCCAATGGGATGGTGTGCAGTTTGGCTTTGAGGACATGGAGGAGAGCGATGCATGGATCGTTTACGAAGGGATCGAGAAGCCTGACACTACGATATGCCCTCCGAACCGCGTTATACTGATACTTACCGAGCCGCCGTGCATGAAGCCCTACGGCAAATGGTACCTTAAGCAGTTTTCTGCAGTCGTTGGTTACCGCGCAGGTATCAGACACCCGAACATTCTCGAAAATGAGCTGGCTCCCCTGGCTCCGTTCGTAATGCGCACGTACGACGAGCTCATCGATGCCGCGCCGCCGGAGAAGACAAAAGCACTGTCGATATGCTGTTCCGACAAGACGTACAGGCCTGGAAACAGGAAGCGGTACAACTTCTGTCTTCGCTTGAAGGAACACTTTGGTGACCGCATTGACTGGTGGGGGCGCGGAATACGGCCACTCGCGGACAAATGGGACGCACTCGGTCCGTACCGGTACTCTGTTGCCATCGAGAACTCACGCGTTGAGAACTACATAAGCGAGAAGTTCACTGACTGCATTCTCGCCTGTACCGTTCCACTTTACTGGGGAGCCCGTAACATAGCACAGCATTTTCCGAATGAATGCTTTGTTGATATAGATGTTGACGATTTTTGCCGCTCGGTTCAGCTAATAGAGAGCCTTATTTCGTCGGAAGACCACTACAACAGCGTTGTGGGCAACCTGGTGCAAGAACGTCAACGACTACTGACACACCTCCACCAACCCCCCGCGTTCGTGAGACTTGCGCGCACTTGCGGCGCACCGATGCCAAAGAGGGCTGTTACGTTATATCCAGAAATGCGTCGCGCAGGTATCCTGAGGCAGATATGGAGGCCGGTGTACAACACGACACGCAATCTTCAGGCTACGGATCGTTCTCGCGTGTGTCTGGGGGAGATCCGGGTTTCCTCGATGCCTCGGGGGTAGGGATAGACCCTGCTATGATACTGCCTCCGTTGTTTCTATGCTTCCCTATAGAAGTGTGCGTCAAGTGCCGCCGTGCCTGGCTGATATAGGTACAGTTTGAGCGATTTCCCTATTGGCGCTTATCGTGCGCAGTTTGTCGTCGCGTCTGTGGGGCCTCTCAATTCGGCACTGGACCATCGAGTGGTCAGAAGCATAGTAGGAGAGTGCCCCGTTAGCTCGCTTCACTGCACATCTGGAATCTGGCCGCCGTCATGCGGCTTTCTTTCTATGCCCCTATAGAAGTGTGCGTCAAGTGCCACCGTGTCCGGGCTGATGCCAGTACAGTTTGAGCGATTTCCTGATGGTCGGGGGTATGCTACCCGGGACCCAAGTTCTCCGGGCATGTTGCCCGCGCCAGGGCTTGCTGAACGATGGTGCTCTGCAGGGGGCAGTATGACCCGGGAACGTCGGACAGAGGCAACAGGCCTCCGCCCATCAAACATGCCTCCACCCATCAAGGGCTTGGAGCAGCGCTCGGGCAAGTTCTGTGGTCGCGGTTGACACGAGTGCCCAGGGACTCGGGACGTGGCTTGTCCGACACGTAGGTGAGGCAGCACGCATCCTTCCCTCTCCCTCCCGCCCCGGTCATGCCATACAACCCTATACTATATAGGGTTGTATGTTGGCGTATGTTTTTCTATGCCTCGGCACGAACCCGGCTCGCAATAGAAACAAGCCCAGGGAACTATGCGTCGGAGGGCTCTTTGCACCGACGCTAGTTCCCGGTGTCTGAGATCAGGCCGTGTGTGGGCAGACACGCTCCTGCATCGGTGCAGAAGGCCTCCCGATGCATACGTTCACGCACGGCGTACCGGACCGGACGAGCCTGCCGTGTTACCAATCGAAGTCATCGAGGGCTATGGGGCCCTCGCCCCTGGCATACCACGCCGCACTGGAGAACTCCCAGTCCTCGGGAGCCGCAACGAGCCCTGCGCGAACGGGATTGTTGTGGATGTACTCAAGCTTCTGCCGCAGTCCGTCCTCACGCGTCACTGGGAATGCGCGGCCTCGTTCCTTCCACACGCGCACGGCGTCGCCGTCACGCGCTTGCCTCTTGAACTGCTCCAGCCACAGCAGCGCGATGGGCTCGCCCCTATCTGCTGCCCTTTGAGTCAGCCCTGCCAATCGACTGGACGCAGCTCCCAGGAACTGCCTCAGGAACCTCTTAATAGCCGACGCATCCTCTGCCCAGACAGCCAAGTGGATGTGGTCAGGCATGATCACATACCCGACCAGCTTTACTCCACAGCGCACACGGCACTCGTCTAGCACCTGCAGCAGGAGACGAGCAGCTTTTGGACTGCGGAGGACAGGAACTCGTGCCACGACGGCGCTGGTCCAGAAGCACACGGCACCGTCGAGAAACACATTGTGATAGCGAGTCGATGGCATCCCAGCAACATGATAGCCCTGCCGCACAAAGCGAGCAAGCGCAGGCCCGCCCGGAACGTGGTTCCACAAGCCCAGGGAACTATGCGTCGGAGGGCTTTTTGCACCGACGCTTAGTTCCCGGTGTCTGAGATCAGGCCGTGTGTGAGCAGACCGCTCCTGCGTCGGGGCAAAAGGCCCTCCCGACGCATACGCTTACCTTCTTCTGTGCTTCAAGACTGCACCTCCGCCCATCGAGTCTCTGAGCACAGTGACCGGCAGGGCTTGGCCAGAAAGCTGCGCCAACTATGCACAGGGGTATGTTACACCGCTGGCCAGGTCGAACAGCTTGTATTATCAGTCAGCAGGCTTGGCCAATGCCTCAAACACCCCCGTGTGCATTGTTGGCTAAGCATTTTGGCTCATGCGCCAAATTCTTGAGCCAAGTTATAACCCTATATGGATAAGGGTTAGGCCAAGGCCAGAGCCGTACTGACCTCGCGTAGCAGTCCGGGTGGAACTTCCATGCCTCGGCACGAATCCGCCCTCGTCGACCAGATCAAGCCTTGTCTTCGGCGCAACCGCTCCTGCATCGGGGCAGAAAGCCTCCCGATGCACACGAACACCGGGCGCTGGACTTGTGCATGGTATACTGATCATAGTCTGGCTGCCAGGCATTCTGTCCGATAAGGGGGAACTAATGGATCGAAACAAAGCACGAGGGCTAACGCTGATCGATCTGGTAGTGGCTAACGCGATTCTAGTGGTACTCGCGGGTATCCTGCTGCCAATCCTGCCACCCGGTCGGGATAGATCACGGCAGGCACACTGCGCCAAGAACTGCAGAGAGTTGGCTGCGGCGATCATCCGTTATGCTGACGCCAACGACGGCTGGATAGTGAAGAGCGCTCATCCGACTGGGTCAGGCGTTGTGCCGTGGATGACTCTGCTGAAACCCTACCACAAGGATGACCCAATAGAGATATGCCCCAGTCGCATAGCGCCGTACCCCGATATTCTCTCCGGCGGGATTGGGCTGAGCCACCCGTACATATGCGGCTATTGGGACAGTGAAAGAAAACTCCTCTCCCAGATACAACAGCCCTCAAGGACAGTCGTCGCGGGCGACGCCGGCTTCGTCAGGAATCCCACTGCTCCGCCTGACAAGTGGATCGAGGAACGGTCTACCTGGATATTCAGGACACCGAACGTGTGGTATTTTGGTAACGAGCGCATGGTCGCGCGCCACAATGGGTTCGCAAATGCGGCGTTCCTCGACGGCCACGTCAGGCCCATGAAACTGAGCGAGATCGGCTTTCAGTATCCTGAGAAACACCCGCTGGCAATGTGGGACCGGTTCTAGCCGCGGCCCTGGAGCCCCAGATCTGGAGGCTGTCTCAACGGTCCATGCACCGGATGCTCACCCGCAGCTCGGTTGCCCGGCAGATCCTACCAGCCATCCAAAGGAGCACTGCCAATGCCCCGCATCTATAGAGCAATCGTCCGTCCCGCTGAGACTGGCGGATACGAAGCAGTGATGCCCGGTCGGCCCTACGATTCGGCCGATGGCGGCACGCGAGAAGAGTCGATAACCAACCTCAGGAATCGGCTCGCCAGGCATCTGGTGAGTCTCCGGCCGGACTACACCAACAACCCTCCCGATGACAGCGCCAAAGATCGCCTGCCGGGTGTGATCTATCCACCGGACCTGTCCGACCCAAGGGTTCAGGGACTGCTCAACGCTATGGTCATCACAGACAACGCGCTGGTGCTGAGCGATGAGGACGCGAAGTGGTTCGGCACGCTCGTAGGTGGCTTGAGAATCAGGCCAGCCATGTTCATACCCTGCCACCGCGAATGCTCCGGCTATGATCTGGTGGTGAGCTACCTTCTGGGGTTCGAGTATGCCCAAAGCCATCAGGAGACAGAGCCCGTGCTAGATCTCTTCCAGGGGTTGGTTCAGCAGAGACTGGGCGGCGCACACAACGAGCGCTGGTCAAGCAAGATATGGTCGGATGCGCAAGAAGACAACGATAGGGCCCTCACGCTCCTCTTTGACCTGCTCGAGGAGTACGTCCGCGGCGATTGGCTAGAACCAGGCTCCACCATCGTCCAGTTTGAGTGCCCTATCGACTAGTACCCGCAAATCCCGTAGACGCAAAAAGAGGGCGGAAACCCGGGGCTTCCACCCTCTGCACTCTCGTGCGGAATCATTCCGCAGGCCACTAGAAACCTGAGCTGTACCTCAGCCCCAAACCAAGCAGATCGCCATCGAGGAGCCCGGCGTGCACCTGCAGCCCTTTGGTGGCAAGGTAGTTCACGCCGAAGTTGAGGTTCGCGGAGTCATACTCGAGCATAAGCTCTATGCGCTCATTGGCCAGGGTCGTCACGCTGGCAAAGAAACCGTCCGGCCAATCGCTTCCCGCCCCTACGGTGAAGCGAGGTTGCAAGAAGGTCTGCTCACCAAATGAGAGCGTCTTGCTCAGGGCGAAATAAGAGCTGAAGCTGGTCTCATCGAACAAGTCAATAGCGCCGATTGCGAGCGCAGGGGTCTTCTCGGTCTCCTTCAGGAGCCTCAGCTTCGTGTTGACGTAGGTGCTGCTGTCTCCGGATTCTCGGTCGAGCAGCAAGGCGCCGACTTCCAAGCCATCGAACAGGCCAACGTTGCCCGACCAATAGGAAGACGTGTTACTGTCACGAGTGATAGCGCCTACTCCGAAGTTGAGTTCGGACTTGCCAAGGGTGTCGGCGGTCGGCGTAAACATCAGCCCGGTGAATCCGTAGTAGGCTGGTCCTGCCTGGCTCGCGACCGTCAAGACCGCGAGGACAAGCACGCAGAGTAAGATTGTAGTGCAGCTCTTCATTTCTTCACCTCTCCAAACACACAAGTGTTCTGCCGCCAGGCAAACCACCACCCGGCAAAGGCAGACTGTTGAGTTGGGGGCTCCAGACGAGCCGGCCAAGCACTCCCGTGCTGGTTCGCTCCAAGCTCGGCCGTTTCCTTCTATGATCCATTGCTTCCGCCACAAGCCTTGGGAACAATGCGTCGGAGAGCTCGCGCCATCGCCTACCGTGCTCCGGTGCTATAATGGCACGGGCAGGCTATCTCCGCCGCCCTCGGAGGCTAATGATGAAGCCGAATAGGCTCATTTTACTCGTCATAGCTGTAATCCTGGTCGTGCTTGCGGCGACATGGCGCCTTTACAACCCGTTGGCTCCCAGCGGCGTGAAGGCGCTCATTGACTCGGAACTCAAGGAGATGCCCGGAGCTGAGCTTGATGGTGGTGGCATGATGATGAACGTGACCTACGCTCAGGTCATGCGCAAGTGGGAGTCGAAGTGGAAGGACATGGAACGCAGCGTTCGGCGGGGCGCGGCCTCAGAGTCCGAGGCCGAGGGAGTGCTGGCAACCGCGAGGAAGCACTTTGGCTCCGGCGACAACGAATTCTTCTACGGCGTGCCAGTCCAGACGAAGAGAATCTGGTACCGATTCAGGCCGGTCTGGATCATTAAGTTCCGCTGGGGAATCGGCAGTGACGGCGGCCCGACAGAGCCACCGAGCCATATCCGAACACTGGGGATCAGCGGGACCAAGCCACACAAGCTGCTGGCAGTATCTACCTGCGGCTGATGTCAGCAATGCAGAGCTCCCAAGACACACCCACGGATGAGGAGAGCAGTGCCTGGGAAACTCTGCATTGCGGTCTTGACAAGACAAGAACGGCTACATACCGCCTGCCGCCGCCCGGGCCCTTGCGAACACCGGGAACAGGATCGCGGCCAGAACCCCTATTCCGAATGAAACCAGGATGATCGCGACGCCCCAGACGGTCCATACCTTCTGCGTCGCCTTGAACTGATCGACGCTGTCCCATCTTCTGTGCTGCCAGGCCCACTCACTGCCCTTTACGCCCAACACGATCGCCATGATGAACCCAACGTAGGGGACCAGAGCAAGCAGGCCGAGCCACACATGATTCCCAATCGCCCAGATCCAGCTAAGCAGGAACGCGCCCCAGTTCCACCCTCTTACCTCAGGCGGAACAGAGGCCATACTGCCTTGTCCTGATGTGTTCTGGGTAGTGTCGGTCATGTATTCCAAGAGCCACCTCCAATCGCGCGCGAAGCACGCATCTGCTTCGTATTCCACGGCTGGCGGCAACAATCCTCCGCCGATGCCTCGAACAACCCACGAACTCGTTGGGAGTTCAAGCTCCATTCACTACCTAGACACCGGAGATCTCCCCTTGACAGGCTCAAAATGCTGGGGTATACTCCGAGGGTAGCAATCACAGAATTGTTCAAACAGAAGGAGGGGAAAGATGAAAAGCATTAGGTTGCTTGCATGGCTGCTTACTGTCGCGTGTATTGCGACGGCGGCGAGTGCAAGCTCCAACGTCGACATGATCGGCACCTACTGGGGCCAAACGATCCCATATGGTGAGATCACAGCCAACCTCAACTCCCTGGCACTCTGCGACTACGCCCCGGACTGGGCGTTTGCCGTCGATCCAGCTGGCGGCGTAGCTGTCATCGCACCACCTGGCGGCACCGTCTCCAAGTGGGGTGGTGACACTCAGTACACTAGCGTGGCTACTATCGGGTCCCTCTGGGTTATAGCCGCAAAAGCGTCCGGTGGGTTCGACTTGGTTCAGGGCGCTAGTGCAACCCCGCTGTCCCTGGGTGGGTCCGTGGACACCACAGTCTATGATCAGATCGCGCCCTGCTCCTACGCTCCGAACCTTGGTTGGTGGTTCGCGGCTAACCCCGTTGGCGGCATAGACGTGTTCTATTACGATACGACGGGTGTCAGTCCGAGTGTAGCTCTGAACTGGTATTCGGACACCAAGTACTCCTGCGTTGCCGCAAGCAATACCAGTTCCAGTTTCGTGGGCATCAGGGCAGACGGGACGGGCCTGGACTTAATGGCGAACGACAATGCCACGCGCGTACACATCAGTGATGTGCAGTACACGTGGATAAGCACCTGCCAGAAATGGGATTGGGCGGATAGGACCGATTGGCTGATCGGCTGCAGAGCCTCCGGCGGCATAGACTTGATCAAATCTGATGGATCCATATACCAGACCTACAATCCGTCGGTTCTCTATGAGTCGGCTTGCTTCCACGTGGACACCAGCGTAGCGCTTGGCGAGTATTCCACAATCCTGGGCATGAAGGCTGTCCCCGAGCCCAGTTCGCTTGTCGGACTCGGCTTCAGCATGCTGACACTGATCGGCTTTGTTGCGAGGAAGAGGTCCTGATACTGGACTGATCTTCCTGGTACGACTCCTAAGCCCCCGGTTGCTGTATTGGCCGGGGGCTTGCTGCTTCTTTGCCTGGGGATAACCACACCCACCATACAGCGCCACGCTGTGCTACAATGGGCCAATAGCGTTGGCGTTCAATAAATGCACGGCCGAGGGATTGGATGATTGCACTTGGAAGCAGAGCTCGCGCGATAGGATTCAGGCGGCTGGTTCGCTTGTCGGCGATGATGATAGTGGTCGTCTCAGGTATCGCTGTGACGACCCAGTGGTCGATTGGCGCGGATGATCAGGAGAAGCAGGGAGGTCAGGTGGTTTTGGCGGATAGCAGCAGCGAGATCACTTACGCGGACGCAGAGGTCGCACGATACTGCGAGAAGTTCCACATCGGCGATGACCGGCAATACAGCAGGTTCCACTTTCCAGCCGAGTCGTTCCTTGAGGGTGGCTACGCGCCGCCTGGCGGCTATGTGAAAGACTTCTCGATCATCAAGCACGATGACAGGTATCACCTGTTCCACATCGACGGCCGCCCGGAAGAGCGCTGCGGCGAGACCGGTAACGAGATATCATTCGGCCACGCGAGCACTGCCGATTTCAGACACTGGATCAGGCATCGAATGCCTTTGGCCGTCAGCGAGAAGCCGTGGGAGTGCGATCACGTCTGGGCGCCATACGTCTATAAGCGCGGCGACACGTTCTACATGTTCTACATGGGCAGCGGCCCCGGCGGCACCTTCGTGACCTATGCCACCTCGCCCGATCTGGAGAAATGGACTCGCTGGCCAGATGGCCCGATCAAATCAGCCATCGGCCGCGACCCGATGGCCTACACCGATGGCGACAGAACCATTATGATCTACACTGCCCACAAGCGCGGGACGGTGGGCGCGGTTGCATCGAACGACATGCAAACCTGGGAAGCCCTCCCAGATCTGATCAACAACCCGGACCGCGCATGCTGCGAGTCCAGTTCGATGCATCCGCTGGGCAATGGCTATGTCCTCTGGTTCAACGACTACTACCACTGCGGCGATGCCAGCGGCGACTTCAGGGCCTGCTATGTCCTGTCAGACAAGCCCGACCATTTCGATCCTGCCGGGATCACGATCTTCGACTTTCATACAAGCCTGCCCACCAAGTACGAGTTCAATGACTGGATCGAGAAGCGGCCCATTCCGGTCAGCATCGAGCTGGTCGAGAAGTACGGAGATGCGTGGCTGGTTTGCTACTTCCGCTGGCATAACGGCCGTTTTCGACTGTTCTTCGGATCGCTCGATTGGACCAGGAAGCCGGCCCGCATCACAGAGATCAACAGCGCTCAGCAGCTTGAGGCAACTCTGCTCAGGAAGAAGTGAAGTCCTCGGGGTTGAGACAGCCCCTACATCGCGGCCAGCCAGCCTCCGTCCACGTTCACGATCTCGCCGGTCATGAACGCCGACGCCTCCGAAGCGAGGAATACCGCGGCTCCCGCCATATCCTCCGGCTCGCCCCATCTGCCGAGGGGGGTCTTGCTGATCACCCACTTGTTGAACTCGTCTTGCAGGAAGAGCGGATGGGTTATGTTCGTGTGTATGAACCCCGGGCCGATCGCGTTCACGAGAATCCCGTACTGCGCCCAGTCCATCGCAAGCACCTTTGTGAGCTGACGAATGCCACCCTTGGACGATGCGTAGGGTGCGTTCGATGGGCGAGCTCGTTCGCTCATCAGAGAAGCGATATTGATGATCCTGCCGGGCTTGCCTGAGGCGATCCGCTCTTTGGCGAATGCTTGGGAGAACAGGAACACCGACGACAGGTTGACGTCGATGACATCTTGCCAATCCTGCAGACTGAGCTCGTGCGCCGGCGCCCGTCTGGACGGCCGCCCGGCGTTATTCACCAGAATGTCGATCGGACCGACCTCAGCGACGATCTTCTCATACATCCCCGCTATGCCCTCGAGGTCGGAGACATCATACGCGTAGGCGTGGACGCTGACTCCCAGATCCTCGAGTTGTGCTCGCGCATTCTCCAGCTTCTCCTTGTCGCGAGCCAGTATGGTAAGATCCGCGCCCGACTCCGCCAATCCCTTCGCTATCGCCAAACCAATTCCGCTCGAGCCGCCAGTCACCAGGGCAAGTTTCCCTTTGAGGCTAAACCGATTGTTCATTCCATCTCTCCTTGCTTATCCAGGCTGGCATCCGCAGTAAGAGCCCCCGACCGCGATCGCGACGGGGGCTCGATGAGCCAACCATTTCGGAGCTACTATCTAGATGCTGCTCGAATGCTCTGGTAGTTCTGCCTACGGAGCGGGCTTAGTCGTCTTGGCATCTGTCGTTGGCGTAGGCTGAGCGCCTGCCTTGAGAGCATTGGCTGCGTCCTTCTTGATCTGCTCGCCTATCGGCTTGTAAGTCTGGGAGCTCAGCACGATGTCAGCATCCTTGGCGAACTTCTGCATGGCGCGGGCCGCGTCACCCTTCACAGACCCCTTCTGCAGCGCGAGCTGTTCCCGGATCATGTCCTTGACGTCCTCGTAGGGTGTTGTCTTCGCCTTGCGCCTCTGGTCGGCGCGGAAGATTACCCATTGCTGCCCGTACTTCATCGGCTCGCTTATTGCCCCAGTCTTCATCGCAAAGACCTTGTTCGCGAACTCCTTGCCAAACTCGGCCTTTCGGCCGGTCACCATTTCTATCTGACCGTCCCTTGACGCCCACCCGATCTTGCCGTTGGATTGCTTGGTAAACACTTCGGGATCGCTCATCTTGGCGGCGACTGTGCCGAATTCGGCGGACTTGAGAAGCTCTGCAGCCTTGTCGATCTTGGCCTTGTCCTTTGTAATGATGACGCTCACAGAGACCTGTTCGGGCCGCTTCAGACCGCCGTTGGGCGACTGCAGCATCTTGGAGTACATCCCCTTGACCTCGCTGTCAGGCACTGTGATTCCTTTGGTGACCACATTGACCATTGCCTGGGTCGCGGCCTGCTGCTTCTCGAACTCCTGCATGGTCACGTTCTGCTGAGCGAGAATCGTGCTCAGTCTGCCGCCGCTCTGCTTCTTTATGAGGTCGACTCTCTTCTTGATTTGCGCCTCGGTTGGCTCAACGCCCTGCTCCTTGGCGAGCTGCTTCATCAGCTTCTCGTCAATCATCTGGCGCATGACCATCTCACCCGCAAGCCGAACACCCTGCTGCGTCGGAACCTGCACTCTTTGCAGTCTGGAGTAGAACTCCTCCTTGCGGATCTTCTCGCCATTGACTTTGGCGACTGTGCCTCTTCCGCACCCCGTAAGCGTGGTAACTACGACAGCAAGCGCCACCAACACAATCAGGCTGGCTCTCATTCTCTTCATCGAATAATGCTCCTCTCGGTTCTACTACCGAACTTCTAGTGGAAAAGCGCGAGGTCGCGCTGGAGATAGCCCCTCAATCGCAATACGGCTTGGGTGTGCAATTGGTACACCCGAGATTCGGAGACCTCCAATATCTTTCCGATCTCCTTGAACGTGAGTCCCTCATAATAGTAGAGAGCGATCACGAGTTTCTCGCGGTCCGGCAGGCGATCGATGCCTTCTCCGAGGGACTGCTTCATCGCTCCCTCTTCGACATCCGCCGACGTGTCTGACGAGTCGTCAGCGACGACGTCCGCGAGGTGAATCTTCTCATTGCCCTCGCTGGAGAGCACAATGTCGTCCAGACTCAAGAGTGAGGCTCTGCCTGTGTCAGCCAGAAGCACATGGAATGCATCGATCTCCATGCCCATCGCTTCGGCGACTTCCTCTTCGGTAGCCGGACGGCCCAGTCTGCCCTCGAGATCCACATAGGTTCGTTCGAGCGCCTTGACTCGTTCACGTACCGATCTGGGGACCCAGTCTTCCTCGCGAAGCATCTCGAGAATAGCGCCGCGTATGAGCGCGATCGCGTAGGTCTCGAACTTTACCTCGCGTTTTGTGTCGAACTGATCTATGGCCTTTATCAGGCCGATGATTCCCGCACTGATAAGATCGTCGCGCTCGACATTCGGCGGAAGGCTGGTAACTACCCGTCCTGCTGTGATCTTGACGAGGTACGCATAGTGCTGAATCAGTGTGTCCCTCGCCTTGGACTCTCCGACTACCTTGAAACTATGCCAGAGCACCTGAAGGTTAGGTGCGCTCATTAGCCCACTTCCCACCTACTAATGCGGTGGGCAGCTCGCTCCCCACCACGCTTGGTTTCGAGCCTCATTGTACTTGACGTGCCCATGCCTGTCAACAGACGGGCCTGTTCGTTAACTACCTCTATCATACGCACAACTGCCCGCCATGATTCCCGCCGGGCGAATGTATGCCGGATGATGCATGTAAACTATCGGCCTCGAGTGTGGTAATGCTTAGGGCGACGATCTGCGCAGCGTGATATATGCTATCTCCGGCGGGCAGAATATGCGGATGTGCAGCTTGCTCGTGCCTGCGCCGCGGTTGACGAACAAGACGCTGGAGCCCGCGTCCTGCTTGAGGATGCGGCTGAGGCGGTCGGGCGGATAGAGGCCGTCGTTGAGCCTCTTGCGCGAGCGCATGTGGGTCCAGATCACTCCGAGACCCGGAAGTCGCACCTGGCCGCCATGAGTGTGGCCGGACAAGATCAGATCGGCGCCTCTTTCGATGCCCTCGGGCGTGCGGGAGGGACAGTGAGTCATGAAGATGACGAAAGATGCTGGATCGACGCCCGCAAACGCGGCCTCGACATCATCGTGGCCGGAGTAGGCATCATCAACCCCGACCAACTTGATCTCCTGTCCGTCTCGCCTGAGAGTGGCTGACGAGTTGAGGAGGATAGTCATGCCCTCGAACGTTAGAGCTTCCAGGAGCATCGGCGTGTCCAGCCATGGCTTGTGCTCTGAGTTGCCTATGACCGAGTAGATCGCGCCGCGGCTGCGGATCACTGAGCAGATGCGGCGGAAGATGTCCGACGCGCGAGGTTCCGCGGTCATATCACCTGTGACGAGGCACAGATCGACCTCCCGCGCGGATATCAACGCCATCAGCCGTCGCTCAAGTCTGGCGAGCTGGGTGGTGTGAGTGTCCGAGACGTGCAGGATCGTGTAGCCGTCGAATGCCGGCGGCAGGTCGGGGAACGTCAGCTCGATCTCGCGGACCTGCAGCTTGAACTGCTCGAAGAAGCCGTAGATGATGGCGGCGGCGATAGTCACGGCGATGATGGTGACGATTGTGTTGGTGAAATCCAAAGTTGCCCTCGTGGCCTGCAAACGGGGTCCCTTACATATTACCATGTTTCTGCGGTCGCCAGACTTACCGTGATACCCCCGGGGGTACACTAATATGGGGTGTTTGAAATGACTCGTGAGGAAACTCTGCGCGATATTGAGGACACGTTAGGCTTTGTGCCGACCTTTATGAAGAGCATTCCAGAAGACTTTCTTCCCAATGAGTGGGAGCTATACAAGAGGCTGGAGCTCGAAGAGACAACGATACCGGGCAAATTCAAAGAACTTATAGGACTCGGGGCGTCGGCAGCGACCAAGTGTCCTTTTTGCATAGCCTATCACACCGAGCTGGCTCGCATGCATGGCGCGAGCGACGATGAGATACGGGAAGCCGTATATATCACTAAGATGACCACGGGCTGGAGCAGCCAAGTGCATGGAGTCCAGTTGGATCTTGACGAGTTTCGTGACGAAGTGCGGCGAATCCTCCAGCATGTTCAAGCCAAGGAGCAGCGGAAAGCTGCCTAGCGCGAGTCAGCGCATTCTGGGAGGCGCCTGTCGCTCTGTGCGGACATGGAAGTTGGCTGGGGCGAGGGCGCCTTTCTAAGGCCGAACTACCCTCATCCAGCATTCCTCCTGATGGTTTCTATCGTTTCGTCGGTCACCGCGCGCTCAAAACTCCGAAAGCCGGCAAGCTTGAAGCCGTGCTTGGCTGCGAGGCGGTTGGTCTCTTCTACCTGCTCAAGCGAGACGGTCTTGCCCAAGGTGAAGCATTCGTAGCGGCCCTCGAGCGCCAGCATCATTGTCTCGCTCATGCAGGCGTAAGCCGTTCGCTCAGGAAAGCCGAAGTTGAAGTTGAAGTTCAGGTCCGTCCCCGGGACTTCCACCACTCCGCCCTCGATTACGAGCACGTCATTGCGCTCCTGGGTCACCCTGACTGAGACGTCGCGCGGCCTGGCGATGTCGCAGACAACCGCGCCCGACTTGATGAAGTGGGGCTCGATGATGGTGTCCACTGCACTGGAGACGGTGATGACGATGTCCGCCTCTTTGATGCCGGATTCTACGCTGCTTGTGGTTTTGATCACAGCTTTCGAGTCCGCAAGCTGAGGCGCCAGCTCATCCAGACGCTCCTGTGAAAGATCGATCAGGGTAACCTCGCTGCAAGTCTTGGCGAGGACCTGGGCGCAGGTCCAACCGATGGAACCGGCTGCCCCGACGACAGCAGCTTGAGCATTCGAGGGGTCGATGCCCATGAGCTGAGCCGCTTCTATGGACCCGCGGATGCCCGTCGCGACGGTGAAGCTGTTGCCGGTGGTGACGGCTATATTTGCATTCTTGGCAATCGTTATTCCGCCGTCGCCAACAACTGAAGTGTGAGCGCCGAGCCCCACGATCTTCGCTCCCTGATCCTCGGCGAGCTTGATCGTGTCGTTGATCTTCTTGTAGACCTCGTCGACCGGCAGGTCGGCAAGAAGCTTGGGCGTCAGTGGACAGCCGACGAACCATCCCTCGGCCTCCGGCCCGGCTACAGATTTGACGCCGGTGACGTGTGAGACCATCATCGGGCTCTTGTGCCTGAGGACCGCCTCGAGCCACGACTCGGGGAAGATCCTTGCGATGGGATACTTGCGGGATATGTCTCTCCTTGCGGAGAGTGGGTGCATTACGAAGCCGAATTTCTCCAAACTAGGTCCTCACTCGGTGCTGCGTTCATTAGGGCTGTCATTTCGAGCAGCGCGAGAAATCTGCTTTTCGTGTGTCGCAGCCAGTGTGCAAAAGCAAATTTCTCACTGTGTTCGAAATGACGAGTTGCTTTGGCGCCGTCTATCAGTCGTTGCCTGCCGACAGCTGCGTCAGGTCGGTTATGGTCGGGCGCCACTTGAGGCGCTGCAAGAGATCGTCGTAGTCCTCGGCAGTCACGTCCTCGGGCCGCTCGCCAAGTAGGGTGATCAGGACTCCCTCATAAACGTTGGTCGCGTAGTAGCGGCCGTCATACTGCGGGGTCGACGTGACCAGCATCTTGATCTTCCTGTCGATCATCATTCGTGTGTCATCGGGCGTGATCGTGTTGGTGATGATGACTTTGCCCTCGAGTATGCCGGACAGGGCGGTTGGCATTGTGCGCCTGATGATATGCCAGTCGCCGGCTATGATGTCCGCCCACTTGTAGTACTTCTGATACTTCGGCCTCGTGATCTCCTGCTTCTCACCCGTCGGGTAGAGCCACTGGAACGGCACGCGTGTGACGATCGGAAGGAGCGAACGCGCCGCGATACTGAGCGCTTTGTACGAGCGCAGGGGTTTTGGAATGCCCACGTTGAACATGAGGTCTCCGAAGACCACGTTCTTCGTGAGTTGGGCAATCGACTGAGCCATGCCGAAGCGATCCACCCCGCACACGACGAGCACGTTCTTGTCAGCCAAATCCACCAGGTTGTTGTCCTGCAGATAGCTGATCGTGCGACGCTCAAGCGTGTTCTTGACTCCGCTGCCGTCAACGACAGGGGTGGTCTTTGCGAGGCGCGCGATCTTGTCGATGTCTTTGAACGCATAACGCTTGTCATCCACCCACAGGTAACGATCGCAGCCGCCGAGGCCGATGGCGTCCACCTTGCCGTCGAGTTCGGCGATCATGGCGGCGTATCGCTTCATGTCGCCATCGGTGCCGATGCGCGCGATCTCGAACTCCTGGTCAAGGATCGTTACGTTGGACGACTTGTCTCGCTTTGACGAGCCGAGGCTAACACTGACTACGCGCTTCATTGAGCACCTCGACAATCTCGTCTACCGTCTTCGTCATCATAAGCCTGTTTCGCCACACCGCTGCGCCGGGCGCGTTCTTGATATAGTGCACCAGATGCCCGCGCATCTCCGCTGCCGCTCGTCTATCGCCAAGCAGGTCGCGAAGAAGCGTCGCATGCAAGCGTGCTCCGTCCAAACGCTGTGCAATCGTCGGTTCCGCCAGGCGCTCTCCTGTCTCCAGGAAATGGCTGATGCGTTGGAAGACCCAGGGGTCGCCAAGCGCCGCACGGGCGATCATCAGCCCATCGCATCCGGTCAACTCGAATACGCGCGCCGCGTCATCGACTGTTACAACATCGCCGTTGGCGATGACCGGTATCCCGACCGAGCGCTTCACCTCGGCTATTATATCCCAATTCGCTCTGCCGGAATAGCCCTGCACTGCATAGCGGCCGTGGACGGAGATCGCGTCGATGCCGCAAAGCTCGGCGGTCTTCGCCAGATCTATTGCAGTGATCATACCCTCATGCCAGCCGAGGCGAGTCTTAACGGTAAGGGGGATCGTCACGGCTTCCCGAGCCGCGATCAGAATCTCCCGGGCCATCCCCAGGTCTTTGCAGAGCGCGGCCCCCGAACCGCTCTTGGCGACTTTAGGGACCGGGCAGCCCATGTTGATGTCGATGATATCCGCACCTGAGTCTTGTAGGAACTTGGCCCCGATGGCGACTGTCTCGGGGTCACCGCCGAAGACCTGGACCGAGACGGGACGTTCTTCATTGGTCCAGTCGATCATCGAGGCCGTGCCGGGGTCTCGATACTTGATCGCGTAGGCGGAGAACATCTCAGTCGAGACAAGCCCGCACCCGCCCGCGCGCTTGCACATGACGCGGAACGCGTGGTTCGTCACCCCCGCCATAGGCGCGAGCACGAGCGGCGGGTCGATGAGTATGTCACGGATCTTGAACGGGGTCAATGAGGACTCACTTCGTGGTTTCTGAGGTGTTCTTCGAGGCGGCTTTGGCCTTTTCCTGCCAGAGTTCGGCTTCGCGCTGGGGGGAGTACGCGGGGAACAGCAAGCCGGGGCCGTTGATCTTGAGCGATCTATCTGGCCAATCGAGCGTCATATGGTAACGGCTACGTTCAAGCAGATCGGACGGCATTGGGGCGGGCTTGCGGGATGGATCGTGCTTATAGCCAGGGGGCACGACTCGCTTAACGGGCTCTTTGTGCACGCGAAGTGTTATCGCCATGAAGTCCTTCGAGTCAGTCGGCAGTAGAGGCGCGCTCAACTCAGGTATCTGCGCGGCTACCTCTTCGAGAATCACGCGCCTGTCCACCTCTGGGATGCTCTCTGGGTTGCTGAACAGCTCGGGGTGTGTCTCGCGCAGGATTCTTTCCAACTCCTCGTACAGTGCGGGGTTTGACTCGAGACGGCGTCGCCGGTCATCTGCTTGACCACGCACAGGTGCCTTAGTTGCCTCGCTGAATGCAACAGTTACTACTGTTAGATCAAGCTCAGAAAGCTTGAGGCCATCCTCGGACTTGGCTCGCGCCTTGTCATCTGCGCCCAGCGAGTCGTAGAGCTGCCAGAAAGGTTTGTCGAACTCGCTTGCCCACCACTGGCAGCCTTTGAGCTTCAGGCTGCCGAGTATCCAGTCATCGCGCTGGCCATCGCTGAGGCTGATCATTGACACCACGTCATCCAGTTCCGCTCCCGTGCTGGTAAGCTTCTTCCCCAGGTCCTTGAGGAAGCTCTCAGGGACCAGCCGGTCATGGTGCCGTACCCAGTCGCTCGCAGATGCAGTTATCAGCCTGCTCGCCTCGTCCACGCGATACAGTTCCAACCAGCCCATCATATTCCGCAGCGTCTGCCCAAGCGGAAAGATCACTCCAGAGCTGGGTGGGGCGGTTAGATCGGCGAACGGGTCTCCGTAGCTCTCCTTCTGGCTGACGTAATCCTCGCTGATGATGCTGACGTCTGCTGATCGTGAGATCGCGCTGATGCAGTCGGCAAACGTGGCGGTCTTTTTGTCCTTAGGTCTCTCTACGTTCAGCCTCGTCTGCAGCAGCTCGCAATCCCAGTTGGGCTTTGCCTTGTCACTGAGGTTTTCTGGCTCGTGAGGCAACTGCGGTTCATCGGGCCAGTTCTTGAGGCATTTCCTCACCCACTCGGAATGCAAGTTGGCCGGCGTGGAGCCACTCGAATATGATGCCTCCAAGCACGGCGTAACACCGCCCCACTCTTTGGTCGAGACGTGAAGTACAAGACAGGCCGACTGGGCGGCTTTCTCGGGGAACCGCTCCGCGTCCGTCTCGCCGTTGGGGTACATCCTTGCGTAGACATCAGGCTCTAGGTTGCTCAGCATTCTTCGGTGCTGAGCATTCTCTTCCCGCCACCATTCCCAAGAAGCGTGCTGAAACTCCAGCAGGGCCGTCTTTATATCCGGCGACTGATCTCGCACGCTCAGCCGCAACTCCCCGTCCCGAAAAGCCTGTTCTCTATCGTTGGCGCTGAGCGTGCTCATGATCTTCGCGAACATGATGCTGGAAGCCGGGTCGAAGTTGGAGCTCGCGCGCTCGATCTGCTTTGCGGCTTCCTCGATGCCCGGCGTCTGGCCCAGCCTTGCCCATGTATCCCATTCCCAGTTGGCCCTTGCCAAGGCCGCAGCATCGCGCGCCGACAGGTAGTCCTCCATCTGCCTCTTCCGCGCCTTGTCCCGCCAGATACGATAGACCCGTTCGCCTTTGCCGTTCTTAGAGCTTGTCATCAGCAGGTGGGTGGAATCGGCGATGGCGCGGAGGAGCTTGCCGAGAGGCAGGTCACGGGCGCAGACCACAAGAGGTAGGTCGCGGACCTGCCAATCGTTCTTGCTGTCGCCACAGCGGATTTCGACGCCGGTTTGCCTGGAGAGGTCTTCAAGTACTGAGTGCAGGCGTTGGTCAAGGGATTCGTAGGTGATCTTCTGATCGAGGCGCTTGTCAGTGATGGGCTGGATCTTCTTCTCGGCCTTGACGGTGTTGGGATCGACCGTGATCTTTTCCGCGGCAGAGGGCAGGCTCGCGAGGAGGAAGACCGCGAGCAGCCAAACAGCCCTGGCAGTGACCAGTCGAAGCAATCTAGGCATTCTTGGAATGCGCCCGTTCGTAGATCAGCCGGATGCCATCGAGCGTGAGCATTTCATCGCAGGTTTCGATCGTGCGGCTGTGAGGCGCGATGACTTCAGCGAGCCCGCCGGTCGCGATGACTCTTGCTCCGCCGCCCATCTCCTGCTGGAACCGATCCACGAGGGCATCGACCTGCCCCGCCGTGCCGAAGAGAAGACCTGAGCGGACGCTGGTGGTTGTCGAAGTGCCGATGGCCGTATCGGGAGCGGTGAGTTCGACTCCCGTCAGGCGCGCCGCCTTGGCGACAAGGGCATCAAGCGATATCTGGATACCCGGCGCGATCGCTCCGCCCAGGTAATCGCCAGACTCGGAGACCGCATCGAGCGTCGTGGCAGTGCCGAAGTCCACAACGATCACCTTACCGCCGTACTTCGCGTGAGCGGCAATGGCATTGGCCAGACGGTCCGCGCCTACGTCCGTGACTGGGTTGTAGGTCACGTCCACGCCAAAGTCAACCAACGGCGTAAGCACGAAAGGCAAGGCGATCTTCAGGTGCTTCTTCCCGAACCGAGTGAGAGCATCCACCGCTGCAGGCACCACGCTCGAGATGGCGATACCTGTAAGCGTGCTGAACTCGATCTGCTTCTCCGCCAGCAGCGGGTACAGGAGCGCCGCATACTCATCGCCGGTGCGCCTGCGGTCAGTGGAAAGCCGCCAGTCTCCCTTGAGCCTGTCGCCCAGGAAGACTGCGAACGTCGTATTCGTGTTGCCTACGTCGATTGCTAGAAGCATCTGCTGATTCGTGATTCGTGATTTGGGATTGCGTGTGGGGGTATTATCGCGCGAAATCGATTGGGAGTCAACCGAATTTGGAATCTGGCGTAACTACCCGGCTAGTCTTCCTGCGTGAGGAAGAGTTCTGTGACCCAGAACTGGCCATCGGGGGAGATGAAGACTCCTACGCCGATCTGCTCGAACGACGGGTCAAGTATGTTCTCCCTGTGTTTCGTGCTCTCCATCAGGGACCGGTGGCCGAGTTCGGCATCAACAATGGAGCAATAGAAGAGGTTCTCACCGAGACGAGCCCATCGCGGCGTTCGTCCAAGGTCGTGGACGTAACGGACCATCGGAGTGCGCAGCTCGGGGGTGGGGGAGTAGTGATCGAAGTAGTTCTTCTCCCACATCTCGCGGCAGTGCTCGCGCGCGACCTGGACCAGCAGCGGGTTGACTGTCAAGCGGCTGAGTCCCTGGCTGCGGCGCTGGGTGTTGGTCAGTTGGACGAGTTGCCTCTCAACAAGCTCCACTCGCGACTGCGCGACAACCGAGACCTGAGGCCCCCTGCCAACAGACGCAGGTGTCGGCGTAGTCGACGCCGAGAAGTTAGAACTCAGTATGAGGCTGGCAAGATACAGGGAAAGTTTCGTCATGATAGCCCACCATGTAATTCCTGCCGTAATTGCGCCCGGCTACTGAGCAAGCACCTAGCCGGAAAGTGCAAAACCGGTATTACTGCGGGGTATCACGACCTGACCGCGGAATGATTGTTCCCAATCTAGCTGTGGAGTTACACCGATCGGACGTAGAGTTTGTTGAATTATTTACTAGATATGGTCGAGCTGGTGTCTGCTTGGGCTTGTTTTGTGTTGTTGGGCTTGCTGTCTTGGGGATCAGCGGACGAGGGTCCTCCAGACCAGAACGCAGCAAGGGCCGGTGCCTGCTTAGCATCGGCCCTTGAATGGCTGTTTTGCGATATCCGTCGTTCCCTAGTGCGGCTTCACGTCGTCGGCTGACCTTGTCCAGACGGACGGCGTGTAAATGGTTGTCCAGGGCTCATACCACACGCCGTTGATCAGTCTCCAGTCAGCGATAGTGCGTTTCTCGATCCTGGAGATGCCGGTGACGCTGACTGTGGAGCCAACCGCCGGCAGACTGATTCCGGCCGGCATCTGCACGCGAATCCCCTTGGCCGAGGTCAACCCGTCCTCGGAGCCTGTTCCGTCATCCAGATAGAAGACATTGCCGCCGGCTATGGTGGCCGTTACCGTGCCCCACGTCCTGACCAACAGGCCCGCTGTGCCGAGACCCTGGCCGTTCAGGAACAGGCTCGGGTCGTTGGCAACCGCGCGGTTGTTGACACCCAACGCTCTAAGCGGCAGGCCGGCTGATGTTCCGAGGACGCTGACATCATCAACCTGCCACTCGCCGTCTACAAAGGAGACCGTTCCAGTGAACCTGATACGCTGGCCGACGGGCGCGCTGTGGCTGGTGAGCACCTTGATGCCTGAAGTTCTCTGCAGTGACTCCACGAAGAGCGAGCCCCAACCAAGATTGGCGCCAGCCGTTACCGCAGCGTCCTCGACATAGATCCAAGAGCCGGGTGTCAGTGACTTGCTGTCACCGATGGAGAACAGCGGCGCAGGCACAGCACACAGGATGTTGCTGTAGGCTGACTCGCATCCGTCGTAGAGCGCGGTCACCTTGTAGCAGTACAATTGGCCGATAGTGAGGCCAAAGTCCGTGTAGCTTGTCACGTTGCCCACTTGGGCGACCAGCTGAGCCTTGCCTCCCTGATCATGGTAGACCCTGTAACCGATCACGCCGGGATCAGCAGAGTGGACATCGGTCCAGTTGAGCGTTACGGTCCCGTTGCCCGGAGTCATGAAGGTCAGGGCTGGGGTAGGAGGCGAGCAAGGCTCGACATTGAGAGTGGCCTGGCTCATCATTATCGGCGCCGCGCCTGGGGCGTTCTTGTTGTGATCCCAGAGCTGCCAGATCGTGTCGCCCCATGCCTTCAGTTTGGCGAAGAATGCGTCAGTCTGAGCAATATAGGCGCTCTGCGGCAGCGTCAGCCTGCCGGTGCCGTTGATCTCATCTCTCAGGAACTCGATGTACTCGCGGCTGGTGGTCTGATAGTATAGCCGGACCTCGACCGCATCAGCACCGTTCCGGACATTGACGGCGACATCGTCATAGCCTCCGGCGTACTCGGCTGCGGTGAAGTAGTCCGGCGAGTCTACGCCATGCCAGACCGGCACGCAGATTCTTGCGGCTGCCTCTGCGATTCTAAAGCCCTTGGGCGGGATGCGGTTGTCCTTGTATCTGCCTGTGGCCAGCGCGAAGTGGAACGTCTCGTCCTCACCGGTTACGTCGCTCTTGGGATGCATCTCGTAGACAAGTTCGTCGATGTAGCTCTCGTTGGACCCCAGGGCTGGACTGTTTGGCGAGTAGGCGGCGCTCAGGCCTTTGATTGTGCCGATGGTCGAGTCGTACGGATTGGCCTCATAAATTAGCTCGCCCAGGCGGTAGAGCCGGATGTTGACGAACATCCGGCGTCCCTCGGGGAAGCCGGAGATCAGCTTGTGCCCGGTCTGGTTCTGAACTCTGAATGACAGGTTACCGGAAGCCGAATCGTAGGCGAGGTTCTGGATCGATGCGGCCATCTGAAGCTGCTGCATCGCTCTGTCGGCACCTGCCAGTAGGGCGAGCGGGTCGACGCCCAGGCCCTGGTTCATGTCCAGTGTCAGAACGGCTGGACCCTGGCGCAACAGGGCAGCATTGGTGGCGTCGTAGTTGGCTGAACCCGTCACTGAGCTAGCCAGCACGCGGGAGACCCACACGTTGCCACCGGTCATATCGTGCAGCGGCTGACCACTCTTCGGGTGCTCCTTGCTGCCGGTTGGCCTGAAGATCGAACCTGCCTTGTCGCTTCCGACGCCACTGATGTCCCTCATATGGCAGTCCTGGCAGCGCGCAATCTTGTTTCCAGCGAGGGATGTCTGGAATGCTTCAGGGGCAAACGGCCCCGTCCCGACCGTGCCGCCCTGCTGTCCGTAGGCTGAGAGCATGAACTCGGAGAACGTCCTCTCCACATGGAAGTAGGAGTAGGCCGAGTTCTTCTCTGAGTTCAGAACAGTCGTGCCGTCCCCGGGGGTCGTGTTGATCTGAGAGAGATTGGCGAGCGCCGGGTTTGAAACATCGTGACAGGAGCCGCAGAAGTAGCGGCTCTTGTGATAGCGGCTGTAGAGGATCTGATGTTTGGCCGTGGCGTCGGCGAAAGATGCTCTCTTCTGATTGCCGCCCGAGATGAAGAACTGGCCGGAGCCGTTCTCAAGGTAGTTCGCGCTGTGCGGGACCTTGTTGACGAAGAAGTTGCCGCCGTTGAACAGCTTCGCTGCCTGGGACTGCAGGGTGTCTTCCTGGTAGGCGGTAGCGGCTGCGGTTGAAGACGGCGTCGTGCTGGCGTTGGTCTCGTCCCAGTAGTTCAGCCAGTCGCTGCCTTCTCTTGTCCCCTGGTGTGTGCTCTCGAAAAGTGGGTTGTACTGGCGATGGCAGGCGTCGCAGTGCACGCCGTCGTAATCGCCGGCCGTCATCGCCGAAGCATTCGGCGGATCGGATCGACCTTCGAGCCACCCCTTTGGGAAGTGGCATCGCTCGCACAGGTCGACCGCATTGGGCCGGCCTAACGCGTGGACTGAATCCTGCGCGGCAACGGCCATGCAAGCCCAGAAGATGAAGTCGCGCGACGCCTGCGCCATCATCGAGCCCTTCCAGTTGAAGCCAGGCTCGACCGCGCTGTTGTAGCCGGAGTGGCAGTTCAAGCACCTGTCCGGGGGTTCGAGCGTGGTCTGGTTTGGCTGGGTGCCAGGCATACGCACGAGCGGGTCGTTGGCAACTGTCAGAGGATTCCAAGCGAGCGTGGCCACCGTGATCCCGACGACCAGGGCGCCGGCGACTAACACATAGAGAACGGCTTTCCTTTGCATAACTCTTCCCTCCGCCTCTTCTGAAAGACGAGTACGCAGCGAGCTGAGACAGCCGGTACTTCACAGGGCCAGTCGGTGTTGCAGGTGTCTAACTCAGGTTGGTACTATGTCATCTGTTCCACCTTGTCTGCAGTGTATCCCCGAAATGCTGGGCTGTCAACGGCATTATTGAGGTCTTTCACTCTCCTCGAGACCCGGTGGCCAGTTGACAGGCTGCCAGAGCTTGGGTATGATCTTGAACTGTAAGCAACCCCCAGGAGGCGTGATGTCTTTCGATCTCATCGATGCGCTGCGTGAGCGCGAGCGCAAGGTTACCGACTACTTCCTTCAGCAGCGTTTTAGGGACTGGTTCAAGCCAAAGGACCTTCAGGATGCGGTGTTCGCATATCTCGAGAGACCTGGCAAGCGGCTTCGCCCTGCCGTGATGACGTGGGCGTGCGGGGCCGTTGGCGGCGATGAGGATTCGGTCATTCCCGCGGCCGCCGCCGTTGAGATGTTCCACACGTGGACTCTCGTTCACGACGATCTGATCGATAACGACGACCTCAGGCGTGGGGGACCGACCGTCCACAAACTCGGCGAGGACTTCGCGCGCGAGAAGTTGGGCTACAGCGAAGAGAAGAGTCGGGAGTACGGTCGCGACCTCGCAGTGCTCACCGGAGACTCCCAGCACGGTTTTACGATCAGCCTGTTGTGCGAGTGCGCACGCTCCCCAAAGATAGACGCCGCGGTGGTCCTGGATCTCATCTACTACCTGGAGTCCTACATTGTTAACACGCTCATAGAGGGTGAGACGCTCGACGTGCAGTACGCTCGCACGCCGATCGAACAGCTCACTCGAGACGATATAGTGCGGATGCTCTGGATGAAGACCGGTGTGCTCTACGAGTTCGCGGCACGTGCCGGTGCGATGCTTGGGCTTAACACGACCGATGCCGATCATCCCTTTGTTGCCGGCTTGTCGAAGTTCGCCAGCCGTTGTGGCACGGCCTTCCAGCTTCAGGACGACATTCTTGGGTTACTCGGCAGCGAGGAGAAGATGGGCAAGCCCATCGGCTCAGACGTGCGCGAGGGCAAGAAGACCACCATAGTCTACTTCGCGCTAAAGTCCGCAACTGATGAGCAGAAGCGGTTCCTGATGTCTGTGCTCGGAAGGCCGGACGCGTCCGCCGATGACGTCAAGGCGGTGACGGAACTGATGGTGTCGCTCGGGGCAGTACAGAAGACCGCTGAGCTTGCGCTCGATCATGTGAATTCCGCGCTTCCGGAGCTTGATCCGCTGCCTGAGTCGGAGTACAAAGAGCGGTTGGCAGCTTGGGCGCGGTATATGATCGATCGAAAGTTCTAGAACCGGGATTTCGGGACAGGGTGTTCTGAAGCAACCTGCCATGCGACGTTGGAGGGGTAGAGGCGCTGAAAGAAGCTTACATCGTAGGTATGGGCATCGCCTGTGTGGACTATATCTGCGTTGCGGATCTGGTTGAGCCCGGTGGCCGGTCGCCTATCCTGGACTATGTGGTTCAGGGCGGGGGGCTCACGGGCACCGCAATGGTAGCGTGTGCGAGGCTGGGCGCTAGTGCGAAGATGCTCGGTCGGATAGGTGACGATAAGGTCGGTGAGCAGATTGCACAAGGCCTCGAATCCGAGGGTGTGGACATAAGCGATCTGCTGCGGGTCCGAGGCGGCAAGAGTTTCTTCTCGATGATCCTTGTTGATCCGCATACAGCAGAGAGAACAATCTACTTTCGACCCGACATCGACATCGAGTGCTCAACTGACTTGATTCGCCTGGGGGCACTGGACGGCGCGGGTGCGCTGGTGCTGGACCCCCATTGGCCGGAGGGCGCGAAGGTGGTTGCCGACAGGGCGCGCGAGCTGGGGATTCCGATAGTGCTCGACGTTAACCCCAGGGACGACATACTCGATGTCCTTGCGATGGCCGACTACCCGATCATCTCGCGCGACGCCGCATTCGCACTTGCCGGAGAGCGCGACTACTCATCCGCTCTGGCTGCCATGAGAACGTCCGGCTGTAAGGCTGCGATCATCACCGCTGGGGCTGAAGGTGTCTACTTCGCGGATGCATCCGGCGAGGATCATGTTGCCGGCTTCTCTGTAGATGCGGTCGATACGACGGGGGCAGGAGACGTCTTCCACGGGGCCTTCGCCTTCGCATTGACGCAGGGGTGGGGTGTTAGAGACGCGGTTACGTTCGCATCGGCTGTGTCCGGTATAAAGTGCACGAAGCTCGGCGGTCGGGCCGGAATCCCCACGTATGACCAGACGATGGCCTTTCTTAGCGGACATGGGGTCAACAACCTCAGCGGTTGACGCAACGGCATCGGGTGGATAGAATTGGGTGATAGAACGCTCGACCCGAGGTGTATCAGTTTGTATTGCCCGACCCTACGTTTCGCAGCTCTCGCAGTCACCTTCACTTTGCTCTTCTGCTCCGGTGCCGCAGCGGTTGATGAGCCCTCCACGCAATTCGCCAACGTTGCACCGCTGCCCGGTGGCGGAGTTGCCCTGGATAGTGACGGAAAGCCCGATGGGATGGGCGCATTGCAGATCAACGTGCCCGTCGCATACACGCCTGGCAAAGAGTATTTCAGCCTCGGTTTCTACGGCGGGAACCACATAGATGAGTACTCCTCAGATCTTTCAAATGGCAATGGGGTTCTCGGCCTGGGATTCGGAAGATGGCCGAGATTGTATATCTCGGCGATGCAGGTGTCGAGTCTGCTGTTCAGGGACAGCAAGGCTATGAGCACTCAGCTTCAGGTGGCGCCGGAGACGCCCAAGTCCCCGGCCATCGCATTCGGCATCCAGGACGTGCTGAACAAAGAGAGCGATACGGACGAAGGCATCGGGTTCTACGGTGTGATGACCAAGTCGATGCCCGTGGCTCGACGGGATCTGTTCGTAACGCTTGGATACGGCACTGGGCGGTTCATGAACAGGCCGTTCGGAGGCGTCTCGATACCCCTTGCAGGCAAGTTCAACTTTGCCGTCGAGTACGACGGATTCCAGGTGAACGAGGCAATGGCGTGGAGGCCAGGCGGGCGGTACGGCAGTGTCACAGTGCTCGCCGCCTACAACAACAAGTGCGGATGGCTAATAGGAGCCAACACTCAGGGCAACTCGCCTACCTGGGCTCAGCTAGCTGTGGGAGCCGCGCTTCTTGCCATCAAGGAGTAAGAACGGCCGCCGGACTAGAACCTGGTTAGGACGAAGACGCTCGACAGAACATCCGAGATCACCTTCGTCACCGAGCCCATCCGCTCCCACTTCTTAGCCACGTCGATCAGGCCAGTCGTTGGGACAACGATCGTGTCACCCGGTTCGACGGTCTTGACTTTGTCTTTGGGCAGCGCGTCGCCATTGGAGCGCACAACCACGACATTCGACTTCGCTGCGTCCTGCGCGTAGCCGCCTGAACGGTCGATGTAGTAGTCGACGCTTCTGCCAGATTGTCCGCCCGCAGCAAACGAGTGCGGGTGCAGGACTGCGCCGTATACTTGCACGACGTTCGTTGTCCTTGGGATGAATATGTGGTCCCCCTGGCGCAGGGGGATGTTGTCCGCCGAACCCGTATCCTCCAGGGCCCTGCCAAGATCCACTGAGATTCTTGCGCTGTTGGCCAGTAGGGCAAGTTCCTGGCGGCCCTGGAACCCAAACTGACTGATCAGATCAGATTCCCCGAGCTTCGGCCCTATCGCGCTTGTCTTGCCTGCCTCAATGGACTGGGCTGTCGGTGTGCCCGTTGTCCGGCCAACAATCGACTCGACCGGAGCTGTGATACCGCCCTTCTCCATCGCGCTCATCTCAATCGTGCCGGTTGTGCCCGTCTCGGAGGTCGCTAGCTCATTGAGGTTTTTGCTGAGTTTGTCCTCCTCAACGACCTCGGATGGCTTTGCAAGCTTCTCGGCTGACTCCTGAACGGCTTGAATGAACTGACCCGGCAGGGTAACTCCAAGTTTGGCCATCTGCATCAGGAACTGCTTGTCAGCAAATGCGCGGCATTTCTCCAGTATGAGGTCAGAGTCCCGGCCCTGCTGCTCGTTCTCAAAGCTCTCTTTCTGCCGCAGGAACAATGCCCCTCGTTGGTCGGCCAGGGTAGTAAGGCCGCCCGCTCGCTTAATCACATCACCGAGCTTCTCATTGCGGCCGTGCAGGGTATAAGGGCCCGGGTATTTTACCTCGCCTGTTATGAAGACCACTTCGGGCGAACGCAGGGAAGGGTTGAGGGCGAACACGGTTACCACATCTCGGTCCTGCAGGACCAGGTCCCCCTGCGCTTCGTTCTGCAGTGTCGTGAGACCGACCTTCTGGATGTCGCTGTTGCCACCCTCCATGCAGCGGCTCACTTCGGCAGTGCCCGATGCCTCAGGAAGAAGCCCTCCGGCCGCGAATACGAGATCGCTTACCTTCATGTTGTCCGGTCTGGCGTAGACTCCCGGCCGCTGCACTGCCCCCTCGATACGCACGGTCCGGCTGGACCATTCGACATCGGCATAGTTCGAGATCGACAGTTCGTCCCTGTCCTCGACCAGCACATTGGCTGTCGCGTCACCAGACATCGCCGCCTGCAGGTCAACTCTGATCAGCTCGGAGCTTCCATCGGCCTTGTGCCTGATTATGTCTGCTCGCTTGAGATACGCCTCCGGCAGTGTCCCTCCGGCCGCCGCCACCGCGTCGCTGATGCGCATGCCATCTACGCGCCTGTAGGTGCCGGGGTTTGTGATAGCTCCTCGGATCGTCACCAGCCTTGGTCTGAAAAGGACCTGGTCGGGTTCGTAGAGGAACACCTGGTCCAGTTTGTGGAGCTGGATGTTCTGAGTCTCATCGCCCTTCAATGCGCGGTCGAGGCTGACAGAGATGATCTTCCTGCCAGTTGTGGGGTCCATGCGAAGGACGTCTGCCCTGCCGCCGTAGACTTCCACAGCCGGGTCGATGCCCTGCGCGACCTTCACAAGATCGGCCACACGCATACCCTCGATAAGCCCGTACACTCCCGGCTGGCGGACAGGGCCGGCCACGCTCACCTGGTTGGTCTTGTCGGGGCGGACCGAGCGGACCGTGATCTGGTCCCCCGGCATGATCTGAAATGTCGGCTTGCCGTCGGCTGATCTGAACGGCTCGTCCACAAGCACCCGGTAGGAGCTATCGACGATCCGTTCGACCTGGACTGTCTGCAGGTAGCCCGTAGACTTTGCGCCGCCCGCCATCTTGATGGCAGCAGGAAGAGTGATCGGGAAGTCCGGCTCGTAGCGCGCGGGCCTGTTCACGTCTCCGTCGATGGCAACAGTCCCGCCGACCGGCGGTACGAGCACAAGATCGCCGTCATTCAGGGGGGCGTCGTGCTTCCGGCTGCCGTTCATCAGGAAATCATAGAGGTCGATAACTCTGGCCGGTTCGTTCTCTCTGATCAACTTGATCCGTCTGAAGCTGCCGGACTTAGTGGGACCGCCGGCCTGATAGAGCGCGCTCATGACCGTGGCCATACCGGTGAGAGTGTAGCCGCCTGGCCGGACCACCTCGCCAGTGACCTGGACCAGCATAGTGGCCATGGATTCGACGGCCACCGTCACCTGAAGCTGCCGGAATTTCGATCTGATCTTGTTCGCCAGAACCTGCTGAAGCTGCGCGGACGTCTTGCCGGCGGCCGTCACGCTTCCCGCTCCCGGCAAGTACACTCTACCGGAGTTGTCAATCTCCGGATGATACTCGGTCTCCTGACCAAGGCTGCTCGAGACAATTATCCTCAGCTTATCGCCTATGCGCAGTTTATAGCCCGCCGGTGCGGGTCGTTGCTCGATCGAAGGAAGCGCGGGTGCGTTGGCAAAGAAGTCGGCGCCGAAAACGCTGTATCCGCCGCCCCATCGCCGCATAGCGATCTCAAGCGAAACCTCAAGCTCGAACAGGCGATCCCGCAGATCGTTTCTCTGGATCATGCCCAGCGCCGACGTGCCTGTGGAAGGTAGCTCGGCCAGTTCCTTGGTCAATAGGGAAATGTCCTGCTGGAGCCTCTCGATGTCCCACCTGGGGGGCGTCTCCGGTTGTCTTCGCAAGCTGTCGATCTGTCTCTCAGCGTCCATCAGCCCTTGCCCGATCTCGACGAGCTGAGACTGAAATGCCTCCTCGGCCTTGCGTATCCGTTCGGCCTGAGTGGGCGGGGGGACTGCTCCTGTCTGCTGTCCTACAGTCCCCGCGCTTTGCTTATTGGTCGTGGCTCCGTCAGTCGTGGCGGGCACTGATCGGCCATCTTCCGGGCGCGTAGGGACTGGCTGAGTGAGCTGCGACTGCGCGAACACCAGTCCTGGAATGAGTAGCAGCGCGAGGGCCAAAACTCGTAATGCGGCTTGTTTCATGTTCTATCGACCACCAGTCAGTGCTTCTTGTACTTGTGCGCGGGCGGCGAGTGCAGGGCCATAAGCGCTGCCGCCAAGAATCCGAGCATCGCCCCGAGGGCTGCGTAGGCGGAGCCGCGAGGAGCTACCTTGCGCATAACGGGAACCGGGCGATCGACGATCTGGTAATCGCCATCCTCGCCCTGTTGAGTTATTCTCTCAAGTTGATACTGTTGTGTCAGGATCTCGTAGGTCTTCGATAGCACAGCGATCTCTCGCTGCAGGCGCGCGTATTTGATGCCGATCATCGGCAGGGCGTCGATCTTGCGCTGCAACTCGTCGCGTTTTTCGACCAGATAGCCGCGGCTCGATTCGACCTCCTTTGTGCGCACCTCTCCATTCACGAGCATGTCGAGTTCGCCGGAGTTGGTGAGACGGCTGCGCAGTTGCTCGCGCTCTACATCCAGTGCCAGCAGCTGCCCATCGAGCACGCTGACCTGGTCGATCATCGCCTTGGTCTGCGCTCCCACCTCCGCAATGCTGTACTGCTGCATGAACTTGCCCATCTCATCCTCGGCCTTCTCGAGTTGCCGACCGGTTTCTTCGAGCTTGGCCGATATGAAGTGGACTTTTCCGCCGGACCTGGTTACGACGCGGGTGTCCAGGATGCGCAGCATCTCGCGTCCAATGTCGCGAGCCACGTAAGGGCTATGTGCGCGAGTCACTATAGTGATTCCGCCGGACTTGGTCTCTTTGACTGTGACATCTTTTCGGATGCGACGCAGAGCCTTCTCCATGTTCATCCGTTCGCCGCGGGTGAAAACGCGCCTGTGCAGCAGGTCCAGCTTCGTTACCACCGCGCGGAGCGTGGATTCACTCTGAAGCAGGGTGACATAATAGCCTGATGAGGTGCCGGAGCCGGCGCCAAGATTGATGGGCAGGCTCTGGAGTAGTGCCGATGCCCCTCCGTTGGGCCTTACGTATATCGTCGCGGTGGATTGGTAGACCGCTGGCTGCAAACGGCTGATTGCGAAGCCGATCCCTCCACCCAAGAGCATACAGATCAGGAGCAGTTTCCACCTGCTGAGGAGGGGGCGGAGGAGAGCGGAGAGATCGATTGTGTCGATTGCCTGGCTGTCCGTGCTATCCACTAACCGAGGACCTTCCGTGAGTAACTTGTCGGCGCCGTTGCGCGGCGGGGACCGTTCTGCTGACCCGCCTTAGGCAACAAGATTGTACTTGGGCTTGTAATGCCCTGTCAAGGGGGCTACTTGCCTATGCAGAACTCGGAGAAGATGCGATCCAGGAGATCGTCGGAAGCAGTCTCGCCGGTCACAAGCCCGAGGGAGTTGCGGCAGGCCATCAGATCGACGCTCAGGAGGTCCATGGGGCGCGCGTCAGCAAGCGTTGATAAAGCGTGGTTCAGGCTCTCAAGCGCGGATCGCAGGCACTGCTGGTGGCGGACGTTGGAGACGATTGCAGACTCAGTGTTGAGCCCGCCCGATGCAACCCCGTCCGCAATCGCGTCCTCAAGTTCGTCTATTCCTTGTCCGGATGAGGCAGAGGTCTGAACTGTCTTAGGGCTCCGCCCAAGCCGGTCGGCACACTCCTTCGTCTGCGGGCCTCGTGCCTCCTCAGGAAGCAGATCGATCTTGTTCAGTACCAGTATGGTTGGCTTGTCCTTAAGCCGGTTCAGTAGATCGACATCCTCCTCCGCTAATCCCGATGAGGCATCAGTCACGTACAAAACGAGGTCCGCTGACTGAAGCGAGTGCTCTGTTCGCTCGACACCAAGTTGCTCGACCGGATCATCGGTGGCACGCAATCCAGCCGTATCCAGGGCGACAATCGGGATTCCGTGAATCTCCAGGCTCTCCTCGATCACGTCGCGTGTAGTGCCGGGGATGGGCGTTACTATTGCCCGTGCGTGGCGGAGCAGCGCATTCAGGAGACTGGACTTCCCGACGTTGACGCGCCCGATGATGACGACCCTGAGCCCTTCACGGAAGATGCGGCCTTGGGAGAACGAGGCCAAGAGAGAAGCGGTTCTCTCCCCGACGGCTGTGATCTCCGACTTGATCCAGACCGGCTCAGGCTCTGGGACATCGTCCGGGAAGTCAATGGCGGCTTCAATGTGCGCGATCACGTTCAGCACTCGATCTCTCGCAGATCGAACCTGCTCGGAAAGAACGCCGTCAAGTTGGTCTAGAGCTACCCGCCTGGCCCCATCGGTCTGCGCGCGAATGAGGTCATTGACTGCCTCTGCCTGTGCCAGGTCCATCTTGCCATTGAGAAACGCCCGCTTGGTGAACTCACCGGGTTCGGCGAGGCGTGCCCCTGCCGACAGCGTGGCTGACAGTGCACTCTTGAGGATGGCGATCCCGCCGTGACAGGAGATCTCCGCCACGTCTTCTCCGGTGTAGCTGTGGGGAGCGTGGAACTGGGTGAGGACGATGTCATCGATGACAGCGCCGGTGGTTGGTTCTATGAGCTGCCCGTGTCGCGCCGTGTGGGATGTGATGTCGGCTGTGCTGCCGGATGACGAACGAAAGAGCCGCGAGGCGATCTCACGCGCTCGCGGCCCACTGATTCTTATGACGCCGATCCCCGCGGTTCCGACAGGGGTGGCAATAGCGGCGATGGTATCAGACATGCTCCCTCCCGCTTTAGGGGAGGGCTGGGGAGGGGTCTGGACAACCCCAACCACACGCGCTCCGACCTCCCCCTAGCCCCCTCCTGAAGAGAGGGGGGACGGGTCCGACCAAGAACTATTTCTTCGGTGAAATCACTACGTGACGATCATCGCCTTCACCCTCGCTGTAGGTGTATACGTCGGGATTATCCGCCAGCGTGAGGTGGATGACTCGCCTGTCGCGCGCGGGCTGCGGCTCGAGAACCGCCTCCTTACCCTCTTGCTTGACTGCCTTGGCGTATTCGAACGCCTTGCGCTCGAGCATTTCGTTGTGACGCTCTCGATAACGCTCGGCATCAAGAATCACGCGTCGTCTGCCGGGCACTCGCCTGTTGGCTATGATGCCTACCAGGTACTGCAGCGCATCGAGTGTCGCGCCGCGTCTGCCGATCAGTATAGCCGTGTCGGAGCCCACGATGTCCACAATGATCTCCTCGTCGTCGATCGACTTGACGACGGGTTTGGCGTCTACCTTCATGGGCTTGAGTATCTGGCTCAGGGAATCTGTCACCGCTTCGGCGAATGCGTCCGCATCGCCCGATGCCTCAGTCTTGACCGGCTCCTCACTGGGTAGCTCGATCTCTTCAGTCGCGGTCGTCTCGAGGTTCTCCAGCTGAATCGTTTCCTCTTGCACTTCCACTTCCTCCACTTCCGGCTCGATTGCCGGAGGCGGAGCGGCGACCTTCTCGGCGCCTTCCTGAGCCCACGCCTGGAGCACTGTCGGCGTCTGCCCCAGTCCCAGGAACCCGTGCGAGCCCTCCTCGACAATCTCGTATTCGACCGCGCTGGCGCTCACACCGAGCTGCTGCGCGGCAAGTTGTATTGCTTCCTCGAGTGTTCTTCCAGTTACCTCTATCTTGTCCACTCTTTGCGCCTCCGTATATAAAACGGCCTGCCGACCGCTTGTCATTATCTCAGTGGGCGTTGGGATTCTTGCGAACCGTCTATCTGCGCCGTCTGCGGCGTACTCTCGAACTGCCAGTGGCGCCCTCAGAGGGTTGGCTGGGCTTCTCCGCGGGTGGGGTCGGGGCGGACCCTCCGCCACCGTTGCCGCCTGCCATCGAAGGCTTCAGGATCAAGTACTGCTGCGCGGTCTGCAGGACGTTAAACGTCAGCCAGTAGAGCAGGAAAGCTGCCGGGAAACCAGCGAACAAGAACGCGAACATGACCGGCATGACAATCGCCATCATCTTCTGCTGTTCAGCCTGTGTCGGATCAACAGAAGAGAGCTTTGTCGACACATACATACTGATCACATAAAGGATCACCAGTAGAATGTCGGGCTCGGCCAAGTTGCGCGCCGTGAACCAAACCACTCCGGATGCGGTGCTGAACATAGCCGGCAGATTGAACGAGTGAAGGTGCGACAGGCTGCTCCCAATCCACAGGAATGTGCCCTTGGCAAACTGATACTCATAGCTGCTGATGGCAGAATAGAGGAGCCAAAGGATCGGCATCTGCACCAATAGAGGCAGGCAACTGGCGAAAGGATTGATGTTGTGCTCTTTGTAGAGGTCCATCGTCTTCTCGCCGATTGTCTTCTGATCTCCTTTGTACTTGGCCTGAATCTCCTTGACCAGTGGCGCGACCCTCTGCATTTCCTTCATCGACTGGAACTGCTTCTTTGTCAGCGGGGTCATGAGGAACTTGACAAGGAATGTGATCAGAACAATCGCAAACCAGTAGCTGAAGCTCGGGTTGCGACCGGTGAGGCCGACGAAGAAGTCGATTGCTCGGTAGTCTTTCCTGCGGGAGTTGATGGTGTCGATCGACTTGCCAATGGTCTTCTTGAGTTCCTTTGCCTTGGCTACTGTCGCGAGCACCTGGCGCAGATCGGCAGTCTCGAACCTCAGAGAGAGTTCGGCTTCAGGTTTGCCGAACCGACCGAGCAGTCTCTTGAGAGCCTCGTTTGCCGCCTGGAGGTTCTTCTTCTCCTCGTCCTTCTTGCCAAGCTTGGACATGTCCTGGCGGAGCAGCGCTATACGATACAGAGCTTCGGCCTGCTGCGCAGTACCGGAGTACATCTTGGCGCTCTCGACCTTGCTATACGCCTTCAGTGCCTTGTCGAAATCGTCCTTGCGATCGGCCGCGGTCTTTTCTGCCTTTGCCCGCCGAATGGCCTTGTCTGCGTCGGCAAAGTAGTCATCGGCCTTGGATGCAAGGCACGCTCCTGCGGCAAACAAGCACAACAGAACAGTCAGAGTGAACAGCGAGATGGCGCGACGGGCGTGCGCCGTCCGTGGCGAGAGGAATATATCCGTTTTGGTCATAGCTACTGTCGACAACAGGCCTCCTTGTGTTGGCCGGGGGGCTCACTGGATTGCCCGCCGCCGGTCCCTGCCTCGGGTTCTGGGACCGGATCATAGCCGCCGGCGGACCAGGGATTGCACCGCACTATTCGGCAGATACCCATCCAAATACCGCGAATGCAGCCGAATCTCTCGATCGCCTGGGCTGCATACTCGGAACAGGTGGGCGTGAACCTGCAGGTCCTTGGCCAGCAGCGTCTTGAGGCCTGTTGGTAGACACCCCTTATTAGAAATACGATAAATCGGCGCAGCATCCTACCGGCCCGCCGTTCTGATAATCTCAAATCTTGTGAACAGGCGCTTCAGATCGGCCTGGATATCTACGAAGCTAGCCCCGACTGAGTTCCGCTTTGCCACGATCACGATGTCCCAGAGTCCAGTCATCCGCGGAAGCAGCGATCTCACTGCCTCAGAAAGGACTCGTTTGATCCTGTTGCGAACGACGGCCCCTCCGAGCTTGCCGCTAACAGAGAAGCCGACCCGCGTTGCGTTACCGGAGCCAGGCACTGCGTACACTACAATGAGGTCCGTTGCGTAGGACCTCCTTCTCCCGTAGACCTTCCCGAAATCCGATCTGCGCCTTAGTCTTGCTGATGAGGGCAGCATTTACCCCCCTCAATCTGTCTTGGTCACGTTTTGTTGAACTCGTTTCAGCATCTTACGCCTGGGCAATGTACCCGTCATGCTGAACTCGTTTCAGCATCCAGCGCGCACCTGAGCGTGGGCGCCCGACCTATACGGCCAGTTCCCACTTGCCCTTCTGACGTCTTGCCTTAAGAACTCTGCGTCCGCCTCGCGTGGCCATGCGGGCCATGAACCCATGGACTCGCTGCCTGCGGCGGCACTTCGGTTGATATGTCCGTTTCATCTAAGAGCATTCTCCCTGAACCGCTTCATCCGCGGAGCAGAGGAAGCGTCGATCTTGCCAGGCGTGCCAACGCGCACAGGCGACACGCACCCAGCTTGGCATATTATATCATACCGGGAAGCGGGTTACAACGGCGTAACAGCTCACTCTTGCCCACAGTCATTTCGAACGCAGTGAGAAATCTGCTTCTCGGCACCTCCCAAGAGCCCCGCAGAAAGCAGATTTCTCGCCTTGCTCGAAATGACAACTCCGGAAGACTGAGCTGTTACACAACGGCGTCTGTGCGCATGGTGGACAACCAGAGCCCTACTCGTCTATTGGCGGAGTGGTCTCATAGGCAGCAGCCCGCGAGTTGACTTTGTGGATTCTGCCGATATCGAACTTCGGTTTGCGGTCGAATGTGTAGATCCCGTTGCACTCCTGCTCGACATCAGTTAGCTGCGTATAGCAGAATCCAAACATATAGCGGTTGTCGAGCAGCACGTCAGTCAGGCCCTTGTGTCTGGCGTAAAATTCGTCAAGGCTCTTCGGGGCGCCTCCGTAGCCCCAGCCCTGCTCCGCGGCGAAGGCTGTCCCTCCGAATTCGCTGAGCCAGAACGGCACGTCGGGCCTCGCCGGCTTTGCGCCGAGCATCAGCGGGAATGTGACGCCGTTGTCGAGTGCGTGGGACCAACGCTCGCGGAACTTGGCGGGATCCTGTTCGTAGTCGTGGTAGTCCAGCACCTCAACGAGGTCGCCATGGTAGAGTCCACTGGTCTGCGCAACCGGACGCGAAGGGTCAACCGCCTGAGTCATCCTGAGGACGGTGTTCTCCAGCGGCACGGCATCGGCCAGAAGCTCATTGAACGGGCACCAGCCGATGATGCTGGGATGGTTACGGTCGCGTCGGACGACTTCCAGCCATTCGTCCACGATAGGCAGGTCAATATAGCGATCGTTGGCTGTTAGCGGAAGCTCCTTGAAGTTCACGCCGCCGATGGCGTAGCGCCATCCCCAGTTCGGATACTCGCCCCAGACCAGATAGCCCAGTTTGTCTGCCCAGTACAGGAACCTGGGCTCGAAGACCTTCTGATGAAGTCTGGCGCCATTGAACCCGGCGGCCATCGAACGCTCGATGTCGGCCTTGAGTTCGGCATCGGACGGTGCGGTCCAAACCCCATCGGGGTAGAAGCCCTGATCCAACACGAGCCGCTGAAACACGGGTTTGTCGTTGATCAGAATCGCCCGGCCGCGTATAGAGACACTCCGCAGTCCAAAGTAGGAATCCAACCGGTCCACAACCTGTTTGCCGCGGCTGAGGGTTAGCTTCAGCCTATACAGGAAAGGGTCCGCCGTGGACCAGAGCCTCTTCTCGGACAGGTTCAGAACTAGGCGCCCGTTACGCCAATCGGCCTTTGTCCTGTCGCTTCCGACGCTCTTGTCGCCAGAGTAAGCCGTGGCTGTGAGCGTGAGCCCGTCAACCGGGCCATCGATCTCGGCCTGGATCAGGACGCGCGAGTTGTCCGGGTCCGGCTCCACGCGTATCTCCTTTATATATGAAGAGCCGACTCCCTCCAGCCACACTGTTTGCCATATCCCCGTTGTCCGAGTGTACAGGCAGCCGAAGCTTTCCTCCTTCATGCTCTGTTTGCCGCTGGCCTGCGTACCGCTTTGGATGTCGTCGAACGCGTGGATGATCACAGTGTTGGACCCGGGCTTCAGCCATTTGGTTGCGTCGAAAGCAAAGGGCGCGCTTGCACCGGTGTGGGTTCCAAGGAGTTGGCCGTTCAGCCATACGCGGGTCTTCCAGTCGGATGCTCCGACGTGCAGAAGCACTCGGGGTGATTTCCAGTCCTTCGGCGCCTCGAATGTCCGGCGGTACCATACGTTCTTCACGAATCCCTTGCGACCGAGCCCTGAAAGCTCGCTCTCCCGGCAGAACGGCACGACTATCTTGTCCGGGTAGGGGTCATCCCCCAGAAACCGCGCGTCGTCGGACTCGTCCGTTTCTGCAAACTCCCAATCGCCGTTCAGATTTAGCCACTCCGAGCGCAACATCTGAGGCATAGGGTGCTCCGGCCGCGGGACCGCAGTCTGTCCCATAGCTGGCAGCATCATTGCCAATGAAGCAATTGCGACCATCAAACGCCCTCCGATCTGCATGGCAAGTCACTCTCCTGTTCTGGCCTGGCTCCAGAAGCGGCTGGCCTTGTGTACGCATGGATGGATTCTCGGTCCATAGCCGGGCAACCTCCACCCGGCGCTGGATTCCGGTGATTGTGCGACGTTG
>CAZFYZ010000029.1:0-17565 GCA_964523735.1 uncultured bacterium
ACTTCGCTATTCGCGAGGGCGGCCACACAGTCGGCGCCGGCGTTGTGTCGGAAGTGATTGCATAGTTAACAGGTATCGGGTAACGGGTGCCGGGTTTCGGGGCCGCGACAGCGGAAACCGGACATCTGACACCCAGAACCCAACACCCGGAGTGAAGCATGCGCAAGGACAAGGTAAGAATCAGGCTTAGGGCGTTCGATCATAAGGTGCTCGATCAGAGCGCTGAGAGGATCGTCGAGACTGTGCGCCGGACAGGTGCCAGAATCTCGGGCCCGGTGCTCCTGCCGACGGAGAAAGACATCTACTGTGTCAACCGCGGCACCACGATCGACAAGGAGTCGATGGAGCACTTCGAGATCAGAACGCACAAGCGGCTGATAGATATCTTGAGCCCAGGGCCGAAGACGATTGACGCTCTCATGCGTCTCGATCTGCCCAGCGGTGTGGATATCGAGATCAAACTGTAGAGCACATAGCTCCAATCGCGAAAACGCGAAAAGGCGAAAGCGCGAAAGGGAGTAGTGCTAGAGATCAGAAGCCGATGCACCCGGCGAGAGGGCTCATTGAGTTTCGCGTTTTCGCTCTCTCGCGCTTTCGCGATTAGATCCGGGATGGCGCATCAGGGGATTGTCAGATGATCAACGGAATTCTTGGAAAGAAGCTGGGAATGACTCAGGTCTTTGATGAGACCGGTAAGGTCGTCCCGGTTACGGTTATAGAGGCGGGGCCTTGTGTAGTGACCCAGGTCAAGACCGAAGAGACCGACGGCTATGAGGCTGCTCAGGTTGGCTTCGGTGACATCAAGGACTCCCGCGTCAACAAGCCGATGAAAGGCCATCTTGCCAAGTCGAAGGCGCCGGGCAAGCGCACTCTGCGTGAGATGCCGATCGACGACCTCGAGGGTGTCGAGCTGGGACAGGAGATCAAGGCCGATATCTTCTCCGCGGGAGATGTCGTGAAGGTTTCTGGAATCTCTAAGGGCAAGGGCTTTGCCGGCGCGGTCAAGAGATGGCACTTTCACGGAGCCGATATGACTCACGGCTCCATGATCCACCGCAAACCGCAGTCTGGTGGCGCGACTGACGCCGCGCGCACCTTCAAAGGTGTCAGGCGGCCAGGTCGGATGGGCGGCAAGAGGATCACGCAGCGCGGTCTTACAGTATTCCGCGTGGACGTTGACAGAAACGTGCTGCTCATTAAGGGCGCGGTGCCAGGCGCGAACGGCGGGCTGGTGATGATAGCCAGGCAGATGGTGGGAGGTTAGTCTGATGCCCAAAGTCAGTTTGCATGATATGTCCGGCAAGGCCATTGGGGACGTCGAGCTTAAGGCTGATGTCTTTGAGGCCGAGGCTAACATACCGCTGATGCACCAGATCGTCTTGGCCGAAGAGGCCAACGCCCGCCAGGGGACGCACGCAACCAAGACACGCGGCGACGTTTCCGGCGGTGGCGCTAAGCCGTTCCGGCAGAAGGGCACAGGCCGCGCGCGACAGGGTTCGAGCAGGTCTCCGCTCCAGTATCACGGTGGCGTGGTCTTCGGTCCTCAACCCAGGTCTTACAGGCAGAATACGCCTAAGAAGATGCGCCGCGGCGCGCTGAAGTCGGCGCTGTCCGCTCGGGTGACTGATGGAGCTGTTGTGATCGTCGATGAAATCAAGCTCGACGCAGTCAGCACCAAGGCGATGGTGAGTTTCCTGGACAGCATCGAGGCCGTCGGCAAGACGTTGGTTGTACTCGAGGGGATCACCAACGAGGTTCGGTTGTCGAGCCGGAATATCCCCGGAGTCGAGCTGCGCATCTCGCCTGCGGTGAGCGTGCGTGAAGTTCTGAACGCCGACAAGATCGTTATGACAAAGGCGGCGGTGCAGAAGCTGGAGGAGGTCTTCGGGTCATGAAGGATCCTTATTCGATAGTCAAACGGCCGCTGATCACTGAGAAGATCATGGGCCTTGCGGCTGACGGCAAGTACGCGTTCGAGGTCGACAAGGACGCCAACAAGATCGAGATAGCCGAAGCTGTGCACACCATTTTCAGCGTTGACGTGGTCAAGGTGAACACGCTCAACGTGAAGGCGAAAGCGAAGCGCATGGGTCGATTCACGGGCAAGACAGGTGGCATGAAGAAGGCCTACGTCACGCTCAAGGAAGGCCAGCGCATACAGATATTCGAGGGAGCGTAACATGGCGCTGAAGTCATTTAAGCCAATCACGCCGACCCGGCGCTACCAAACGGTCTCCACTTTTGAGGAGATTACCAAGGGCAAGCCTGAGAAGAAGCTCTGCAAGCCGATCAAGCGGACAGGCGGACGCAACAATCAGGGAACGCTCACAATGCGCCACCAGGGCGGCGGCCACAAGCGGCAGTATCGCGTGATCGATTTCAAGCGCGACAAGACCGGCGTTCCGGGCAAGTGCGTGGCGATCGAGTACGATCCCAATCGCTCAGCTCGCATCGCCCTCATTAGCTACGTAGACGGCGACAAGCGATATATCCTGTGGCCGTTGGGGCTGAAGGTGGGAGACGCTGTTCTCGCGGACGACGCAGCGGACATCCGTCCGGGCAACTGCCTGCCGCTCTCCAACATCCCGCTTGGAACCATCGTTCATAATGTTGAACTGACTCCCGGGAAGGGTGGGCAGCTCGCTCGCGGCGCTGGCGGCGGCACGCAGATCATGGCCAAAGAGGGCAAGTATGTCCAGCTGAGACTGCCGTCGGGCGAGATGAGAAACGTGCTCGCGGTGTGCAAGGCGTCGATTGGTCAGGTTGGAAACGTTGACCAGGAGAACATCGCGCTGGGTAAGGCCGGACGTTCCAGATGGCTTGGAATCAGGCCGACGGTCCGCGGCGTCGTTATGAACCCCAGAGACCACGCTCACGGTGGTGGTGAGGGCAAGTCGCCGGTCGGACGGAAGACGCCTGTCTCGAAGTGGGGCAAGCCTGCTCACGGGACGAAGACCAGAAGTAAGAAGCAATCGGACAAGATGATCGTCCGAAGACGCGGCAGCAAGTAGGAGGACGAGCTATTGGCTAGATCACTGAAAAAGGGTCCTTATGCGGCGCCGAAGCTCCTCGAGAAAATCGAGCAGATGAACGCCAGGGGCGAGAAGCGGATTATCCAGAGCTGGTCGAGAAGATCGACCATCTACCCGCTCATGATTGGTCACACGATAGCGGTGCATGACGGCCGCAAGCATATCCCCGTGTTTATCACGGAGAACATGGTCGGGCACAAGCTGGGTGAGTTTGCGCCTAGCCGGACCTTCAGAGGTCACGGTCACCATACTGAGAGGTCGACCTCTCTTAAGTAGATTCAGCTGAGGTGTTGGTCGGAGGCTCAGACTTCTGACCTCGGACCTCTGACTTCAGACCGGAGGGATTGTTATGCAGGCTATGGCACGAGCGCGCTTTGTGCGCACCTCGCCGCGTAAAGCCCGGCTTGTTATAGATGAAATAAGGGGCAAGTACGTCAACGAAGCGTTGGCAATGCTGCAGTTCACGCCCAATACCGCCGCCAGGCTGATCGAGAAAGTCGTGAAGTCGGCCGCGGCCAACGCCGAGAACAACCACCACATGGACGGCGACAATCTGAAGATCGCTGTGGCTATGGTGGACGGCGGCCCGAACGTGATGAAGAGAGTCCGGCACGCTCCGATGGGGCGAGGATACCGGATCGTCAAGAGAATGAGTCACATCACGATTGCGGTCGAAGAAGGCGAGCCCAGGCCGGAGAAGAAGGGCAAGAAGATTGCCCGGACCGCAAAGCCGGCGAAGCGTGGCGGAGCGCCCGCGGCCGCGGCGCCCGCTGAGAAGGCGGAGAAGCCTGCGAAGCGCGGCGGCCGGAAGCCGAAGGAAGAGCCGGCTGCGAAAGCAGTTGAGCCCGAGGCCAAGCCGGTAGAGCCTGAGGTTGTTGCTCCGGTCGGGGCAGTCGAAGCCGAGCCGGTCCAGGTCGAGGAGACTCCGGTTGTCCAGGCCGAGACCGCTGAAGTAGAGGCTGAGGCTCCTGCAGTCGAGCAGGAAGCGCAGGCTGAGCCCGAAGCTGAGAAGACAGTCGAATCTACGCCATCTGGCGAGGAGAATAAGTAGAACACGAGGCTGGGTCTGAGGTCTAACCTCTAACCTCTAACCTCTAACCTCTAGACGGGGGTACGTAGTTTGGGACAGAAAATCCATCCGATAGGGCTGCGAATAGGGATCATCCGTGAACCCGAGAGCAAGTGGTATGCCATGGACCGCGACTTCGCGCCGCTGCTGCTCGAGGACGACAAGATTCGCAAGCACCTGAAGAAGAATCTCTATCAGGCGGGCATATCGCGGATCGAGATCGAGCGCGCGGCGAACAAGGTCAAAGTGAACATCCACACGGCCAAGCCCGGCATTATCATCGGGCGCGGCGGACGGGGTGTTGACGATGTCCGCATGGAACTGGAGCGCCTGACTGGCGGCAAGCAGATCCACGTGAACGTCCAGGAGATCCGGAATCCGGAGATGGACGCGCAGCTAGTGGCCGAGTCGATCGCACAGCAGATAGAGAGACGCATCTCCTACAAGCGCGCGAGCAAGCAGGCGGTCATGCGCACTATGCGCATGGGAGCCAAAGGCATCAGGACGCGCGTGGCCGGCAGACTCGGCGGCTCGGAAATGGCCAGAGTCGACGGCGAGAAGAACGGCAAGGTGCCTCTTCACACACTGCGGGCCGACATCGACTACGGTTTCACGGAAGCAAAGACGACCTACGGCCACATCGGCGTGAAGGTATGGATATACAAGGGTGACATTCTGCCGGGCACGAGACGGGAAGAGTCAGTCGAAGAGCAGCTTGCCCAGCGACGTCCCCCGAGGCCAAGGCGCGACTACGGTGATAGAGATCGTGGCGATCGCGGCGGCTACGGCGGTGGTCGTGGCGGCGGCGGCTACGGCGGCGGACGCGGCGGCGGTGGTCGAGGTGGATTCGGCGGCGGCGGCGGACGTGGCGGTGGCTACGGTGGCGGCGGAAGGAGATAGTCGACTATGCTGATGCCCAAGAGACCAAGATACAGAAAGCAGCAGCGTGGTTCCCGCGCGGGCGTTGCCTCCAAGGGAAACAAGGTCGACTTTGGCGAGTTCGGCCTCCAGGCTCTTGAAGCTGCTTGGATAACCGCCAACCAGATCGAGGCGGCCAGAGTTGCAATCACCAGGCATATCCGCAGAGGCGGCCAGGTATGGATCCGCATATTCCCGGACAAGCCGATCACAAAGAAGCCGGCCGAAACCCGTATGGGTAAAGGCAAGGGCAACCCGGAAGGTTGGGTCGCCGTTGTTCGGCCGGGTAGGATGCTCTTCGAGATGGGCGGGGTCGATGAGACTCTTGCAAAGGAAGCCATGAGGCTTGCAGCGCACAAGCTGCCCATCCGAACCAGATTTACGACCAGGAAAGAGCAGGGCGACATCAGTGAAACAGTCTGAGTTTCGCAAGAAGGTAAAAGAGGCAAGCGATACGGAGCTGGAGACACTGCTCAAGCAGCAGCGCGAGGGCCTTTACAAGATGCGCCAGCAGCTTGCCCTGAAGCAGTTGGATAATCCTCACGCCGTCACGCAGACCGGCAGGAACATTGCCAGGATTCTGGGCGAGATGACGGCGCGCGAGATGAAGTCAGGCAAGGTGGCATAGGGTATGGACAGAGGCAGACGAAAAGTCCGAAGTGGGCGCGTCGTGAGCGACAAGATGGACAAGACCGTCGTCGTTGCGATCGAGACGCTGGTCCGCCACCCGCTCTACGGCAGGATCGTGCGAAGAACGACCAAGTTCAAGGCTCACGATCAGAACAGCGAGTGCGGTGTGGGCGACACGGTCGAAATCATGGAGACCAGACCCATCTCCAGGGAGAAGCGCTGGCGAGTGTCGCGCGTGGTCGAAAAAGCCAAGTAGGTTCTGGGTTCCAGGTGTCAGGTCTCAGGTGACGGGATTCCGTTCCCGACACCCGACATCCGACACCCGACACCCTTCGAGAGGAACGAGCAATGATACAGCCTTATACGCGATTGAAAGCGGCTGATAACTCGGGCGCGCGGCAGATACTCTGCATCAGGGTCCTCAAGGGCTCCAATACGCGCTATGCGGGTGTCGGCGACATCATAATCGGCGCGGTCAAGCAGGCCACGCCGGGAGCGACCGTCAAGAAGAGCGAGATCGTGCGTTGTGTAGTCGTTCGGACGAAGAACGACATCCAGCGAGCTGATGGCTCTGTGTTGCGGTTCGATGACAATGCGGCGGTCGTTATCAACAACACTAATGAGCCGAGAGGCACACGCATATTCGGCCCGGTCGCGAGAGAACTGCGCGAGAAAGGCTTCATGCGGATTATCTCGCTTGCACCGGAGGTGCTGTAATGAAGAAGGGCAAACCGAAATACGAGGGCAAGATGCGCCTTAAGAAGGGCGATGAGGTCATCGTGTTGGCCGGCAAGGACAAGGGCAAGCGAAGCAAGGTGATCCAGACCATACCCGATGAGGGCAAGGTCATAGTTGACGGCGTGAATGTCGTGACAAAGCACCAGAAGCCTCGCAAGCAGTCTTCGCGCGCAATGGTTAAGCAGCAGCTGGGCGAGATGCAGGTTCCGCTGGGCGTGCCGCTGGCTAAGGTGATGCTGGTGTGCCCAAAGTGCAACAAGGAGACACGCATTGCACGTGTGGCGACCACTGAGGGCGATATGGCCCGCAAGTGCCGCAAGTGCGGTGAGCTGGTGGATGCGTAGTCGGTTTTGAGAGTTTGTTGGCGGGGAGGTCTCGGACCTTCAACCCATCAAACCAGGGAGAATGATTGATGCCTAGACTCAAGGACAAGTATAAAGCCGAAGCTTTGCCGGCGTTGATGAAAGAGTTCAGCTACGGCAACGTCATGCAGGCCCCCAAGGTTACCAAGGTGGTCGTGAGCATGGGCGTTGGCGCTGCGATACAGGACTCGAAACTGCTGGATAACGCGATCGGTGATATGACGCTGATCACCGGCCAGAAGCCGGCTGTTACCAAGGCAAAGAAGTCGATCTCGAACTTCAAGGTTCGCGAGGGATATCGCATTGGCTGCAAGGTTACGCTGCGCGGCGCGATGATGTTCGAGTTCCTGGACAGGCTCTTTAACGTGGTGCTCCCGCGTGTTCGTGACTTTGGCGGAATCGCGCCGGACTCGTTTGACGGGCGTGGCAACTTCAGCATGGGCCTGAAAGAGCAGTTGGTGTTCCCGGAGATCGATTACGATAAGATCGATCGCACCCGAGGTATGAACATCGCCATCTGCACGACGGCCAAGTCCGACGAAGAGGGTAGGGCGCTCCTGAAGGCTATGGGGCTGCCGTTCAGGGAGGCTTAGGGGAATGAAGAAGTACTCCATTGAGGCAATACGGAATGTGGCCCTTGTAGCTCACGGCGGGACGGGTAAGACTTCTCTCGCTGAGGCGATGCTCTACACGTCAGGCGCGATCAGCAGAATGGGGCGCGTGGACGATGGCAGCGCGGCAGGAGACTTCGATCCCGAGGAAGTCCAGCGCAAGATGAGCATCAACTCCGCGGTGCTACCGTGCGAGTGGAAGAACACCAAGATCAACCTGATCGACACTCCGGGCTATCCTGACTTCATCGGTGATGTGGTCGGTGCCCTGCGGGCTGTCGAAGCGGTTATGCTGCTGGTTGACGGCACGGGCTCGATAGAAGTTGGGACCGAAACAGGTTGGGACCTGGCTCAGGAAGCGGGCATAACGCGACTCTTCTTCGTGAACAAGCTCGAGAAAGAGAACTCCGACTTCTACCGCACGCTGGAAGCGCTGAGAAACAGATTTGGCACGAGCGTTGCTCCGCTGCAGTTGCCGATTGGCGCCGAGGACAAGTTCAACGGCGTCGTCGATCTGCTGACGCACAAGGCCTACAAGTGGGAGAACGGCAAGATCGCCGCGACTGATATTCCGGGCGATATGGCCGACCAGATATCGAGCATGCGCGAGGCGCTGATCGAGTCCGTCGCCGAGATGGACGACGCTCTGATGGAGAAGTACTTCGACGAGGGAACCCTCTCGGACGAAGAGATCGCCAAGGGCCTTGAGATCGGTCTGCGCCAGGGCAAGGTTGTCCCGGTGCTGTGTGGCTCTGCGATGAAGATGGTCGGCGTGGCAACGCTGATGGACTTCATCGTGTCCAGCGTCCCGTCTCCTGCAACCGCTCCGCCAGTCGAGGGCAAGAGCCCAGCCGGAGCGGACGAGAAGCGATCTCCATCTGATCCGTTTGCGGCGTTAGTGTTCAAGACGATGGCTGATCCTTATGTGGGCAAGCTGACCTATTTCCGAGTGTTCTCGGGATCGATCAAGTCAGACTCTCACGTCTACAACGCGAACAAAGAGCGCGAGGAGCGTGTGGGGCAGGTCTACTTCGTGCAGGGCAAGACACAGGAAGCGACTCCTGAAGTTGGGCCGGGCGACATTGGCGCCGTTGCCAAGCTGCAGGAGACCGTGACAGGTGACACGCTCTGTGAGAAGGCGAAGCCGATCATACTGAAGACGATCGATTTCCCGGATCCAGTGTATCACTTGGGAGTCAAGGCGAAGACCAAGGCCGACGAAGACAAGCTCGGTCCGGCGCTGCAGAAGCTGGCTGAGGAGGATCCGACCTTCCACACCCGGCGGGATGCTGACACGAGCCAGACTCTTATGAGCGGCTTGGGAGAGACGCACCTCGACATCATGGTCGAGCGGCTGAAGCGAAAGTTCGGCGTTGAGGTCGAGACCGACACGCCGAAGATCGCGTATCGCGAGACGATTACGAAGTCGGCCGATGCTCAGGGCCGCCACAAGAAGCAGACCGGCGGCCGCGGTCAGTTCGGCGACTGCTGGGTTACGCTCGAGCCAATGGAGCGCGGCGGCGGTTACGAGTATGTGGACAAGATCGTCGGAGGCTCTATCCCGCGGCAGTTCATTCCGTCGGTCGACAAGGGCATTAGAGAAGCGCTCTCGACCGGTATTCAGGCGGGCTACCCGGCTGTTGACATCAGAGCGATCTGCCACGATGGAAGTTTCCACACGGTAGACTCCTCCGATATGGCATTCCAGCAGGCTGGAAGACTGGCCTTCAGGGCTGCAGCCGAGAAGGCGGGCCCTGTGATTCTGGAGCCGGTCCTGGAGCTCGAGGTTGTTGTCCCCGAGGAGTTCATGGGTGACGTTATCGGCGACTTGAACACGAAGCGTGGTCGAGTGGCCGGTATGGAGCCGATCGGCGGTGGGCGGCAGAGGATCAAGGCGACCGTGCCACAGTCGGAGGTTCTGAGATATTCGATCGATCTGAGATCGATCGCGAGAGGCCGCGGCAAGTTTAGCGCGAAGTTCTCGCATTATGAGGAAGTCCCTGCGCATGTCGCGCAGCTGATAATCGCTGAAGCAGAAAAGAACAGGAAAGAGGAGTAGCTCCTCTATCCGTCATTCTGAACGCTGTGAGGAATCTGGATGCTGGATTCTTCGACGTCCAGAATGACAGCTGCCTGGAGGGTTCTATTGGCAAAGAAGTGCCTGATCGAGAAACAGAAGCGGACGCCGGCGTTCAAGGTGCGCAAGTACAATCGCTGCGGCGTGTGTGGAAGACCGCGGGGGTATATGCGGCGGTTTGGGATATGCAGAATATGCTTCCGCGAGATGGCGCACCGGGGTCTGATACCCGGCGTGACGAAGTCTAGCTGGTAGTCTCGGGACCGGATCGCGAGTGGCGAAGGGGCGAATGCCCAAGAGGAACTGCTCGCGACTGGGTTTCCCTCACGTTTTCGTTTGACATGGGGTCGCACAAAATGTTAAAATGTCAGCTTGTGGCGGCCCTACCAACGGAGGATCAAGAATGACCGTTACAGATCCTGTGGCCGACCTTTTGACCAGGATTCGGAACGCAAACTCGGCGAAACATGACAGCGTGGAGGCGCCTGCCGCCAAGCTTAGCATAGAGATACTTCGCATTCTGCGCGACGAGGGGTTCATCAAGAACTATGAGTCCGTGCGGGAGGCCAAGTTCCCGACTGTAAAGATAGCGCTGAAGTATGGCCCGAAGCAGGAGAAGGTAATCTCCGACCTCAAGCGAGTGTCGAAGCCGGGTCTGCGCGTCTATGCAAAGCGCGACAAGGTTCCGCGCGTGCTTAGAGGCTTGGGCGTCGCGATTATCAGCACGTCCAGGGGCGTGATGACCGACCGCGAGGCTCGCAAGCAGGGCATCGGCGGGGAGATTCTCTGCTACGTCTGGTAGCACGGTTGTTTCGTGGACTCCTAGTCCCGAAACGTAGGCAGGAGAGGTTTCTATGAGCAGAATTGGACAATTGCCAATACCGGTGCCGGGCGGAGTGCAGGTTACTCAAGAGAACGGGACCCTGACGGTCAAGGGGCCCAAGGGGACTCTTAGCCGGACGCTGCACCCGGCGGTTAGCGTTAAGGTCGAGGAAGGCCAGATCATCTGTGAAAGGCCATCGGACTCGAAAGAGCATAGGGCGCTGCACGGGCTTACGCGGACCTTGGTGAACAACATGGTCGTTGGCGTGACTCAGGGCTATGAGAAGCGACTCGATGTTCTGGGAACCGGTTACCGCGCTGAGTTGCAGGGCAGCACGCTCACCCTGTCGGTTGGGCTGTCTCACCCGGTTGTGGTTGAGCCCATGCCCGGGATCGAGTTCGAGGTAGGCATTGACACACGCGCCGGGTTCGCCTTGAGCGGCCAGGTTTCCAGGATGCCCTTCGTCATAGTGCGGGGCATCGACAAGGAAGTGCTCGGCCAGCAGGCGGCTAACATAAGAGCGTCCAGGCCCGCCGAGCCCTACAAGGGCAAAGGCATCCGCTACTTCGGCGAGAAGGTCCGCCGCAAGGCCGGTAAGCAGGGCAAGGCCGCAGGCAAGAAATAGTGGATAGTCTATAGTTGATAGTCGATGGCCTGAGTGGCATTGACTATCGACTATCGACAAATGACTATCGACTGGGGATGAGAATGGACACAAAAGAACTACTTCGCCGGAAACGGCATAGACGTGTAAGGAAGACGGTTATCGGAACGCCGCAGAAGCCGAGACTGAACGTGTTCAGAAGCCTCTGCCACATCTACGCTCAGGTTGTGGATGATAGCAAAGGCGTTACCCTCGTGGCGGCGTCCAGCTTGGACGGAGAGCTCAAGCCCTCGGTTAAGAGTGGCGGGAACATCGAAGCCGCGAAGCTCGTTGGGCAGCTCGTGGGTAAGAGAGCGGTCGAGAAGGGCATTGAGACGGTTGTCTTCGACCGCGGCGGCTACAAGTATCACGGCCGAGTCGCGGCGCTGGCAGACGGGGCTCGCGAGGCTGGGCTGAAGCTCTAGGCGATAGCCGAGACTTCTGACTTTTGACTTTCGACTTGGTTCCGAGGAGGAAGCATGCCAAGAATCAATGCGGATGCGCTTGATCTGACGGAGCAAGTGATCCGAACTAACAAGGTTCAGAAAACCCACAAGGGCGGACGCACGATGAGTTGGAACGTCCTTGTTGCAGTGGGCGACCGCAATGGCCATGTGGGAGTCGGTCTGGGCAAGGCCGCCGGCATTCCGGACGCGATTCGCAAGGCCATGGAAGACGCTAAGAAGCAGATCATCAAGGTCCCGATAGTCGGGACTACGATTCCGCACGAGATCGAGATGCACTACGGCGCCGCCCGTGTCCGTATGAAACCGGCTTCCCCCGGAACAGGAGTGGTTGCCGGCGGAGCTGTGCGACCGATCCTCGAACTTGCCGGCGTCAGGGACGTTCTGGCGAAGTCGCTTGGCTCGCCCAACGCGATCAACACCGCGAGGGCGACTATGGTCTGCCTCAAGAGCTTGAAGCTGGCGGAACGCGTCGCCGAGCTTCGTGGGAAGAAACTAGAGGACATGGTTCCTTGGTATGCCCGCAAGATAGAGGAAGAGGCCGCGTTGGCTCCTCAGACCGAGGAAACCGAAGAGGTTGAGCTGGTCGAGGCTGAAGCGGGCGACTCGCAGGAGTAAGCGATGCTGAAGATCACACTCGCAAAGAGCTTAATAGGATACACCAAGCGCCAGCGCGCCACGGTTAAGGCACTGGGCCTCAACAAAGTGGGTTCGAGCTGCCTCCAGGCGCCGAGCGACAGTGTGCTTGGAATGATAAGGTCAATGAGCCACGTGCTGAGCGTGGAAGAGATAGCTGACCCGGTGGAGGTCACAAATGAGGCTTAATGATTTGCATCCCGCGCCGGGATCGACTCACGCCAGGAAGCGCATTGGGCGCGGCACGGGCTCGGGTCACGGGACAACAGCCGGCAAGGGTCACAAAGGACAGAAGGCTCGAACGAGCGGCGGCGTGAGACCGGGCTTTGAAGGTGGGCAGACTCCTCTGCATCGCAGACTGCCTCAGAGGCGCGGTTTCCGCAACTTCACCCGCAAGGAATATGCGGTTGTGAACTTGGACGATCTCGGCCGCTTCGACGCGGGCACCGAAGTCACGCCTGAGCTGCTGGTTTCGTGCGGGCTGGTGAAGAGAGTTCTTGACGGAGTCAAGGTGCTGGGAGACGGTGAGCTGGACAAGTCCCTGAGCGTGAAGGTGCACAAGTTCTCCAAGAGCGCTGAGGAAAAGATTAGGGCTGCCGGTGGAACGGCGGAGGTAATATAGATGCTTGCATCTGTGATGGCGGCGTTCCGGATTCCCGACCTCAAGAAGAGGATCACATTCCTGTTTGCGATGTTCGCCGTCTATGTGATTGGTCTGCACATCTCTGTGCCGGGCGTCGATACTGAAATCCTCGCGAGCAAGCTCGGCGGAGGTCTCTTCGATATTCTGGACGTCTTCACTGGTGGAGCTTTCAAGAAGTATACGATCTTCGCGATGGGCATCATGCCCTACATTAACGCGTCGATCATCATGCAGCTCTTGACGATTGCGATTCCGCAGCTCGAGCAGATGCAGAAAGAAGGCGCTGCCGGCCAGAAGAAGATCAGGCTGTATACCCGGTGGCTAACTGGTGTTCTCGCGCTTTTCCAGGCCTACGGAACCACGACTTGGCTGCGTGCCGCAGGCGCGGTTGAGGGCGGTGGGACGACATTCTTTGATATCAAGGTCCTGCAGATCGCGATCACTCTGGTGGCGGGAACGTCTTTCCTGATGTGGCTGGGTGAGCAGATCAGCGATAAGGGCATCGGCAACGGTGTCTCGATTATCATCTTTGCGGGTATAGTCGCATCGCTTCCCAGTCAGGTCTGGAACACCGTTTACATCGAGGGCCTCACCAACGGTAGGTGGTTCGGTGTTGCGATGCTCGTCGTGCTGTTTGTTGGCACTGTGGCGTTCATGATCGCTGTTACTCAGGCGCAGAGGAAGATACCTATCCAGCATGTCAAACGTGTGGTTGGCAACAGGATGGTAGGCGGCCAGTCGAGCTTCCTGCCGCTGAAGGTAAACTCGGCCGGCGTTATCCCGATCATCTTTGCTGTTTCGATTCAGTACTTCCCGATGACAGTGGCCAACATCTTTACTCACGGCGACAGGGACAATGCGTTCACTCGCATAGCTGCCGGACTGATGCCAGGCAGCAGCCTGACGTTCAACGGGTCCGGCACAATCTGGGGCGCACTGATCTACACACTGATGATCATCTTCTTCACGTATTTCTATACGGCGGTCACGGTCAACGTCAAGGACCTGTCTGACAACCTGAAGAAGTGGGGAAGCTTCATTCCCGGTATCCGACCGGGCAAGCCGACGCAGGACTACCTGGACAAGATCATGACCAGGATCACCCTGTCCGGCGCGATCTTCCTTGCGATCGTCGCGCTGCTGCAGTATTATGTGCCGCAGCTCACAGGGATTCAGACATTCAGCTTGGTTGGTGGCACGTCGCTGCTGATCGTCGTTGGTGTTGCGCTGGAGACAATGCAAGCCATCGAGTCTCACCTGCTGATGAGGCACTACGAGGGATTCATCAAGTAATTCCTAGTTGGTGATTCTACCAATTCACAATCGGAGATTGTGTTGAGACTTGTCTTGTTTGGCCCGCCTGGTTCGGGCAAAGGAACGCAGGCTAGCGTGCTGAGTGAGAGACTCGGCGCGCCGCATATCTCGACGGGGGATATCCTCCGCGAGGCGGTGGCGAACAAGACAGAGGTTGGACTAAAGGCGAAAGCCTTTATGGATAGTGGACGGCTCGTGCCGGACGATGTCGTTATCGCCATCGCCAAGGAGAAGCTGGCGTCGATCGGTGACAAGGGCTTCATTCTGGACGGCTTTCCGAGGACTATTCCGCAGGCCACGGCGCTCGACCAGGCGTTGACTGATCTTGGGATGCCGTTGGAAGCGGTGGTCAACCTGAAAGTTGACGAGGACGAGATCGTCACCCGGCTTTCCGGCCGGAGGGTATGTCCGAACTGTGGGGAGCCGTATCATGTCGATACGAAGCGGCCGAGAACCGATGGCGTTTGTGACAAGTGCGGCGCCGCGCTCATCCATCGTGATGATGACAGGCCGGAGGCGATCAAACAGCGGCTTTCGGTCTATGGCAAGCAGACTGCTCCGTTGATCGAGTTTTACGAGTCGGCCGGGATCATGCACGGCATCGATGCAGTCGGCGAGATCGCCGCGATCAACGACAAGATAATCGAGTCACTTGGGGTTAGATGATCGTCAGGAAGACACCGGCTGAGATCGAGAAAATGCGGGCCGCGGGCGCTGCGGTCGCGCGGTGTCTGAAAGAGATTGCCGAGCGCGTAGAGCCAGGTAAGACGACGACCATCGAGATAGACAGGATGGCCGAGGAGCTGATTGCCAAGCATAAAGGAATCAGCTCGTTCAAGAACTACCGGGGCTATCCGAACACCGTCTGTGTGGCCGTGAACGAGGAAGTGGTCCACGGGATCCCGGGAGAACGGGTTCTTCAGGCAGGCGACATCCTGGGGATCGACCTTGGGATTATAGTTGACGGTTGGCACGGCGATTCCGCCGTAACGATCGCTATTGGCGGAGAGGCTCCCAAGGAGGCAATGAAGCTTCTAAGGGTGACCAGGGAAGCTCTCTACAAGGGCATAGAGCAGGCTCGTCCTGGAAAGCGGCTGTCCGATATCGGGCACGCGATTCAGGAGCATGTGGAGCGCAACGGCTGCTCTGTTGTGAGGGACCTGGTAGGGCACGGAATCGGCCGCTCAATGCATGAGGAGCCGCATGTTCCGAACTACGGCAGGCCGGGCAAGGGCCCGCGTCTGGAAGAGGGAATGACCCTCGCAATCGAACCCATGGTTAACTTGGGCGGTTACGAGGTTGATACGCTGGGGGATAGCTGGACCGTTGTGACCAGAGATCGTTCTCTTTCTGCTCATTTCGAGCACACGGTGGCGATCCGGCGAGACGGACCTGACATCTTGACCCTGGCGCCGGCCGAGGAGGCCTGATTGATCGATGCCTAAAGAGAAGGCAATAGAAGTTGAGGGACGTGTAGTCGAGTCTCTGCCGAATGCGATGTTTCGCGTAGAGCTCCCAAACGGCCATACGGTACTGGCTCATGTCTCCGGTAAGATCAGATTGCATTTCATCAAGATCCTGCCTGGAGACGCTGTAAGACTCGAGCTGAGTCCGTATGATCTCTCGCGCGGGAGGATTACATACCGGTACAAGTAGGGGACAAGGCCGGCGGCTGGGTCTGGCGCCACATCCAAAATAGCGCCCGACCTTCGGCTAACGCTCCTACACAAACCAAAACGAGGTCATCGGGTTCGAAGCTGGGGCTTAGCCTCCAACCTCTAACCTCTAACCTCTAGACGGGGACGACAATGAAAGTCAGAGCTTCAGTGAAGCCCATGTGCGACAAGTGCAAAGTGATCAAGCGGAAGGGTGTTATCCGCGTGATCTGCAAGCAGTATCCAAAACATAAGCAGAGACAGGGGTAGACCTTTCTCCCCCCTCTCTTTCCAGGAGAGGGCTGGGATGAGGTTCTGCTTCCAAACAGGAGTGGAACAACTTGGCAAGAATTGCAGGTGTAGACCTCCCAAGGGACAAGAAAGTTGAATACGCGCTGACCTACATCTACGGTATCGGGCTTGCGAGCGCGAAGAAGATCGTTGCCGATGCGGGCGTGGATCCCACTACTCGCATGCGCGACCTGACCGAGAGCGAGATCTCGGACCTCAGGAAGCAGATCGAAGGCAACTACACCGTGGAAGGCGATTTGCGGCGTGAGTTCTCGATGGCGATAAGGCGTCTGATGGAGATTGGCTCCTACAGAGGCCTGAGGCATCGGCGCGGACTGCCCGTGAGGGGCCAGCGCACCAAGACCAACGCGCGTATGCGCAAGGGTCCGAGAAGAACCGTCGGCGTAAGAAGGAAGAAGTAGCGCAGAACTCGCCCGGTGTTTCGGGATTTCGGTGAGCCGAGAACTGGGCTGAGGCATCTCTCGAGGGACGTTGCCGAAGCTGGGAATGTGCATCACCAAAATCCCGAAACACCGAGCGTGACGTCGAGCTTTCGACTTTCGACTTCGCCGGAGGAGGTTTTAGTTGGTAAGAAAAGCGTCTACTACCCGGACCAAGGCCCGGGAGAAGAAGAACATAGTCCAGGGCGTTGCTCACATCAAGAGCACGTTCAATAATACGATCATCTCGATCAGCGACATGACGGGGGCGGTTGTCTCTTGGGCTAGTGCCGGGACCGTTGGGTTCAAGGGCACCAAGAAGAGCACACCGTTCGCCGCTCAGCTGGCTGCCGAGTCGGCCGCTCGACGGGCGATGGAGCACGGGATGCGGCGCATCGACGTCTTCGTGAAGGGCCCGGGCTCGGGTCGAGAGACGGCGATTCGTTCGCTTCAGGCTGTGGGCCTTGAGGTAACTATGATCAAGGACTGCACCCCCATCCCGCACAACGGCTGCCGCCCGCCGAAGAGAAGGCGCGTATAGTAAACAGTGAATAGTAAACAGTAAACAGCAGACGGTAGATTGGTCGCGTGGCGCGGCTGTCTACTGTTTACTGCCTGCTGTCTACTAAGGAGATAACAGAGACATGTCATCATTAGGTGAGTCCGTCTGCAGGCTATGCAGGCGTGAGATGGTAAAGCTCTACCTTAAGGGCGACAAGTGCTATTCGAGGAAGTGCCCGGTCGAGAAGCGCACCTACCCGCCTGGTCAGCACGGCCAGGGGATGCAGCGCAAGCTCTCCGATTACGGCATACAGCTCCGCGAGAAGCAGAAGATGAAGAGGATATACGGAGTGCGCGAGGGCCAGTTCAGGCTCTACGTGAAGGAAGCGATCAGGCGTCCGGGGGTCACCGGCGAGAACCTGCTGCAGCTTCTCGAGATGAGGCTGGATAATGCCGTCTATCGGCTTGGCCTTGCGACTTCCCGTCCTCAGGCAAGACAGTTTGTGAATCACGGGCATATGCGCGTGAATGGCAAGAGAGTGGACATACCCTCATACCAGCTTCGTGCGGGCGACGACGTTCAGGTGGACGAGGGCGCGAAGAAGATGGCTCCGCTTGCCGCTGCGGTCGAATCCGCCGGCGGTCGCGGGCTGCCAGGCTGGCTCCAGTTTGACGCCAACCAGATGAAGGGGACTGTGGCCTCGGCGCCCATCCGCGA
>CAZFYZ010000029.1:17575-37364 GCA_964523735.1 uncultured bacterium
AATCGCTGATAGTCGAGTTCTACTCTAGATAGAAACGGAGGCGACGTATTATGGATATGGTGACGCCGCGGATTGAGATCCTCGAGGACGGCGAAGTATACGGAAAGTTCGTCGCCGAGCCGCTTGAGCAGGGATTCGGCTACACAATTGGGAACGCGCTTCGGAGGATATTGCTCTCCTCGATTACCGGCGCGGCTATTACGTCAATCAAGATTGACGGTGTTCTGCACGAGTTTTCGACGATTCCAGGGGTCAGAGAGGATACGACCGAACTGATCCTCAACCTGAGAGAACTCTACGTGCAGATGAACACCGACAGTGTGGAGGAGATCGAGCCGATCACGATCACGCTCGATGTCCACGGGCCTGGCGAGGTCACCGGCGCTGATATTCAGACGCCGCCGGACATCGTTATCGTCAATCCCGAGGTCCACATTGCGACCCTGAACGACGAAACGGCCAACCTGCGCGCGGAAATGACAGTCGAGCGCGGCAAGGGATACGTGCTGCCCGAGAAGCAGGAGAGAGTCAAGCAATCGATCGGTACCATACCGGTCGGAGCAGTCTTCACTCCCGTTCGCAAGGTCAGCTACACCGTCGATCCCACCAGGGTGGGGCACAAGACTGACTATGACAGGCTCGTGCTGGAAGTGACCACCAATGGCACGGTTATGCCATCGGATGCCGTTAGCGAGGCTGCGAAGATACTTGACAAGCACTTGAGGCTGTTCTTCGACTTCGCGCGCAAGCCTAAGGGTGCTGGCGGCGAGTTCGGCATGGGGATCGGCGGGGCTGTGCCCGGGCCGCCTGATGCCAGAATCGAAGAACTGGACTTCTCGGTGCGCACATACAACTGCCTTAAGAAAGCCAACGTGCTGACGATAGGCGAGTTGGTGCAGCTTACCGAGGGCGACCTGATGAATATCAGGAACTTCGGCAAGAAGTCTCTGAACGAGGTCAAGGACAAGCTCGAATCACTCAACCTTGCGTTGGTGCCGTCGAGCGAGCGGACCGAGTTCAGGATTCCTCCACCCTCTGATGATGAAGAGGAGGAGGATACCGAGGCCGAGACTGACGTCGAGGCCGAAGCATCAGACGAAGAGGAAGAAGCGGTCGAGCAGGCCGAAGAGTAGTTTGGCCGGGTGTTTCGGGATTTGGGTCGTGCTCGGACGTTGGATGACTGATGTCCGCGGCGCGAGCACTGGACCCAAGGCCATCGGATCACCGAAATCCCGAAACACCGGGATGCCGTGAGATAAGAGGAGACGAATGCGACACCGTGTAGGCGGAAGAAAACTGGATCTACCCTCCGATCAGCGGATGGCGCTTTTGCGCGGTCTGGTTCGATCGTTGGTTATGTACGAACATATTGACACTACGGAGCCTCGGGCGAAGGAAGCCAGGGTGATGGCTGAGAAACTGATCACCCTGTCCAAGCAGAACACGCTTCACGCTCGCAGGGAGGCCCGGAAGATACTGCCGGCCGCGCGTGTGCCCCGCAGCGTGCTTGCGATGCACGGCAAGGCTCAGAAGGACGCTCGGGCGGAGATCATCGCGAACGATCCCGTGAAGAGACTCTTCGACGTGGTCGGACCGAAGTTCGCGGAGAAGCAGAGCGGGTTCACCCGGATCATTAAGATCGGGTTCCGCCGCGGCGACGCCGCCCGTCTCGTGAGACTGGAGCTGGCGGTAGACTAGCCTCACTTGCTCACTCTCCTCTTCCTGAGCTTGTCGAAGGAAGTAGAGGGCTGGGGTGAGGTTCCCTTCCCCCTCTCCCCTCGCGGGAGAGGGCTGGGGTGAGGGGGCCAGTGCGCAATATACGAGTGACGGTCGAATACGACGGCACGGACTACTTCGGCTATCAGTTTCAGCCGGGGGTGCCGACGATCCAGGGAGAGCTCGAAAGAGTCGTCTCGAAGATCGTCAAGGAGCGGGTGACCACCTACGGATCGGGCCGGACGGATGCCGGAGTGCATGCCAGAGGCCAGGTCCTGAGCTTCAGGACCGGGGGGACGATCCCGGTGGAGAAGCTGTGTGTTGCGATGAACTCGCTGCTTCCGAGGTCGATAGCGGCCCTGGAAGCGGCCGAAGTGGAGCCGGAGTTCCACGCGCGGTATTCGGCAAAGTCGAGGCTTTACCGCTACGACATTCTGAACCGCGAACTGCGGAGCGCGATCGAAGGACGGTTCTGCTGGCACGTGAGGGGCTCGCTCAACGTTGAAGCGATGCGCGAGGCGGCGATCTGTCTGATCGGAGTCCACGACTTTACGTCGTTTGCGACTGCCGACAGAGATGAGGGGTCGCCGGTTCGGAATGTGCTGGAACTTGATATCCGCCGCGAAGGCGAGCGGGTGATACTTGAGATCAGAGCGAACGCGTTTCTGCGTTCGATGGTGAGGACGATTACCGGGACATTGGTCGAGGTTGGGCTGGGCAGAAGGCCGGTCGGCGAGGTCCCTGGGATTCTCGATGCGCGAGACCGGGCCCGAGCGGGCAAGACTGCTCCCGCGCACGGGCTGTGTCTCGTGGAGGTTGAGTATTGAACAACACTACCTACTTTGCTAAGAAAGAGACTATGACACGAAAGTGGTTCGTGGTCGATGCTACAGGCTTGTCGGCAGGTCGGCTTGCATCAGAGGTCGCCAAGATCCTGCACGGCAAGCACAAACCGACATTCACTCCGCACGTCGACTGCGGTGACCACGTGATCATAATCAACGCCGAGAAGGTTCGCCTGACCGGCACCAACAAGCCGGAAGAGCTGATTCAGTGGCACTCGGGCTTCCCCGGTGGGCTGAAAAGCATCACTCGCGGCAAGGCCATGGCCAAGTCGCCGACGCGCGAGCTGAGGCGAATCATTCGCGGCATGCTCCCGCATAACAAGCTCGGCGATGACATGATCCGCAAGGTGCGCATTCACACCGGCCCTGAGCACAACCACGAGGCGCAGAAGCCGGAAGAGCTGAAGTTCGAGGCGTAGTCCTTTCGACTTTGGACTTTTGACTCCCAACGGAGGACGATTTGGAAGAAACCGCAACCGCAAGATACTATGGGACTGGTCATCGGAAGAACGCAACGGCTCGCGTGTGGCTGACCCCGGGCGAGGGCAAGGTCACGATCAACGGCGTGGCGATGGCTGCTTATGTGGGGCGCAAGGCCCTTGAGCTGCTCATCATGCAGCCGTTTGACGCGGTCGAGGCGCCGGGCAGGTTCGACGTCATCGCGATGTGCAAGGGCGGCGGGATTGCCGGCCAGGCGGGCGCTGTCCGCCACGGCATCAGCAAGGCTCTGCTGCAGGTTGGCGACGACATGCGCACCCCGCTCAGGCGACAGGGATTCCTGACCAGGGACCCCAGAGTCAAAGAGCGCAAGAAGTACGGCCGGAAGAGAGCGAGAAGAGGCTTCCAGTTCTCGAAGCGCTAGTCTTCACGTTGTTTCGGGACACCCTGTCCCGATACGGCAGGCACGGCATTATGATCTGGTCTGGCGGCTACTGCCCGCCGGACCAGATTGCTGCGTACGGCACCGGCAGGGTCAGCACAATTACCTGATTTTCTCGCCGGCGGAGGTTAGAAACCTGCTGCTGGGGAATATAATAATGTCCGACCAGTTGTGTGGTGATAGGGCCGAGGCTGCTCCTCACGGTCTCATACCGGGGTCGTAGAGTCAGCATTCACCGGGGGATCGTAATGGTCCGCTACCTATTCCGCAGTCCCGCAACAAGCGGGCGTTGGACGTGGAGCCAGACCGTCCCGGGAAGTTCGGGGCAACTTCGATTCCTGGAGCCTGGCTCAATTCCAATCTTCAACGACTGAGATTGGGTTCGAGACTCGCTGACCGCGATCCGAGTTCCAGTGTCAGTCGTTGATTCTGTACCAGCAGGTATTCCTCCCATCTGTGTTGAACCATCCCCCGTGAGTAACGATCCCCAAGAGTTTGTTGTCGATACCGGCTCGGAGCGGCTTGACGTTTGTGTCGCGCGCAAGCTGCCGGAGTTGTCAAGGTCTCTCGTGCAGAAGTTGATCGGTGACGGCCACGTGCTGGTTGACGGATCAACACGCAGATCGAGTTACCGCGTCCAGGCAGGCGAGCGTGTCAGGGTCACAGTTCCGCCCCCCGAGCCTTCGGAGATAGCCGCAGAGGATATCCCTCTGGATATCATCTTTGAGGACGAGCATATCATCGTCATCAACAAGGCCAAGGGCATGACGGTGCACCCCGCTCCTGGCTCACCCGACGGAACTCTCGTAAACGCCATTCTCGCACACAGCGATGATCTTTCTGGCATCGGCGGCGTGGAGAGGCCTGGCATAGTCCACCGGCTGGACAAGGACACTTCGGGGCTGCTTGTCGTTGCCAAGACAGACCCCGCGCATGCGTCGCTCCAGCAGCAGCTTCAGAAGCGATCGGCTGAAAGGCGTTACATCGCGCTTGTCTGGGGAGAGACCAAGTTCAATGAGGCCGAGGTTGACGCCCCCATAGGCCGCCACCCAACCGACCGCCAGAAGATGGCGGTTATCAAAGACACCGGCCGGTACACAGCTCGGGATGCTGTCACGCGTCTTAAGGCAATAGATCGCTTCCGGGGTTTCACTCTGCTTGAAGCAAAGCTGGAAACCGGCCGCACGCATCAGATCAGGGTCCACTGCAGCTTCATCGGGCATCCCGTTGTGGGTGATCCGACGTATGGCGGCACGAAGCGCGCGATCCCACAGGCATACAACAAGTCTGAACAGCGTGAACTGGCGGGGCTGATCGATCGCCTGCAGGGTCAGGCGCTGCACGCGTACTCACTGGCCTTCGATCATCCGGTGAGTGGCCAACGGCAGGCGTTCGAAGCGCCACTGCCTGCTGACACGCGAGGCCTCATCGATTGGCTGAGGCAGTCCAAGTGAGTGCGCTGCGTGTCGGCGATGTCGCCACAATGCGCAAACCCCACGCCTGCGGTTCCTATGAGTGGGAGATCGTCAGGGTCGGGGCGGACGTCGGCATCAAGTGCCGCAAGTGCGGGCGGCGCGTCCTGCTGGAGCGGGAGTACTTCGACAAGCGCGTAAAGTCTATAAGCTCCCCCGGTTCGTGAAAGTTCTCTCAGGCGCAGTGTCGAGCGTCTCGACAGGTTTCCTGAACAAAGCTGGCTCGAGAGTGAAACCAAATGCGGAGTTCATCCATCTATATATGTAGAGACCCCGTGCAACGGGAGGCCCGTGCGCACGCTTCTAGGATACAATGAAATGGTTCCCGGTTCTAACCCTTCTCCCAGAGCCCTTGCCGCTGTTCGGCTTCTATCGCTTGCCATTATCTTTCTCATGCTCGCCTGCGTTTCCCTCGCAGAGGACGGGGTAACCGCTGCAAAGCTCAGCCTGGCGGAGGCGCTCTCGGAAGCAATCGGCGTGAACGTCAGGATCAAACAGGCCGAGACCGACTACTTGGAGTCCATCTCCAACGTCAATATCGCCAACCTCCGCACATCCGCCGAGTTCGGCAGCGAAGCTAACCTCATCAATCAGCCGGGCGAGTCCGGCCTGGACAACCTGATCTACAGCAAGTACTCCTACAACAGTCTTTTTGGATCCCAGGCGTCAGTTGATGTCTCACCGCTGGCATTCGGCACCAAACGGGGTTACGTTGGGCTCACATTCAGCAGGCCGTTGATGCGCGGCAAGGGCAAGATGTCAGACCCCTACAATCGGCTGGCGTCTGCTCAGAGCGACCTCAAGGTGCGCGACAGGCAGTACTACCTTTCCAAGCAGGAAACCGCTCTTCGCGTCATCAAAGCCTACTACCGGGCGGTGCAGGCAAGGGATCAGATCAAAGTGCAGGAAAGCGCGGTCGAGAGCGCCAAGGCAGTGGCCGATGGCACGGCTAAGAAGGTCAAAGCCGGCCTCGTCGCTGGAATTGAGGCCACGAGATTTGAGATACAGGTGGCGCAGGCCACCAACGAGCTTAACCTCCGGCGCCAGGGGGCCAAAGGCGCTATGCTCGATCTGATGCTGGAGATCGGCTCCGGCGTCGGCGAGTTGCCTGAGCTGACGGATGCGGTGCCCGATAAGCTGCCTGAGATTCCTGCACTGGAGGAGGCAGTCACAAGAGCCATCGCCAACCGTCAGGAGCTGGCGATCACGGATGAGCGTATATCCAACCAACAGAGGCTTCTGGCGATTGCCAAAGACCAGCTCCGTCCCAGTCTTGCCGCGGTAGCCGGCTACAACTCCAGGCTGAGTGACTCAGGCTTCATTTCCCGGTCGCTGTTCGAGGCAGGTGAGTTTGCTGCAGGCCTCCAATACAAGATCCCTCTGGACAGGCGCGAGGTCAAGGAGCGACAGCAGATCAGAGAACGCGAACTGGACGTTCTGCAGAAACAGCGTGAGTACCAGCGAGAAGCTATAGCGCAAGAGATCGGGCAGGCTTATCGAGCCGTTGAGTCCCATCGAGCGTCGCTCAAGATATTCTCCGAGAACCTGGAGATCGCCGAGAAGAATCTCGGCTACGCAAACCGCATGGTTGACGAGGCCGGCGGCACCAACCGCGACATACTGGACGCGCAGGATGCTGTTACGCAGACCAGGAGCAGGATCCTGTCGGCCAAGACAGAGCTCTATATATCGATTCTGGAGCTTCAGAACGCAATGGGCGAGCAGATATTCGAGACAGAGGACAAATGAGAAAACAGATTCAGCTCTGGGGCAGCCGATTCGTGCTGGTGGCGCTTGTGATAGCGGCTGGTCAGCGATGGGGATACCCCGCGTACAAACAGTACTTCACCCAGAAGAAGGTAACCGCTTACGTCCCCACAACCAAAGTCAGTGAGGGGCCGTTTGTCGTTAGCTTTCACGAAATGGGAACCCTGAAGGCCGAGCGGTCGGTCCCCATCACAGTGAGTGTCGAGGGCAAGATCATCGAACTCGTGCCGGAAGGCAGGGTCGTCAAGGCGGGCGACAAGATCGCTGAGATCGACACGACCGAGCTCAGGCGCGAGATCCGCAGCAAACAGCTCAGCCTGAAGAACGCTGAGGCGGACGTCCAAAGGGTGAAGGCCGAGCTTGAGATCCTCAAGGCGGAGAATAGGACCAAGATCGCCAAGGCTGAGGCCGACCTCGAGTTTGCCAAAGAGGAGTTCAAAGCGGCCGCGGTGCAGGCTGAATCAAAGAAAGAGCTTGCCGTGGAGAAACTGATCCCCCGTACCGAGGCTGAACGGGCCGAGATCGACAGACGGGCCAAAGAGCTTGCGGTCAAGAAGGGCGAGATGGACCTCGAACTGCAGAGAAAGGACGTCGAATCCAAGGAAAGCCAAAAGCAAGCCGACGTCCGAACCAGGGAGTTCGCGAGGGACATGGCCCGCTATGACTTGGAGGACGTTGAGAGGCGTATCAAGGATGCTGTGATAACCGCTCCTACCTCGGGCATGGTCGTGCTTGGCTACACTCACGGTCCGGACGGTCGGCGCAAGATCAAGTCAGGCGACCAGCCGTGGCGCAGACAGCCTCTGGGTGACCTCCCCGACCTGACCAGTATGCAGGCGATCATCAGCGTTGGCGAGTCTGATGCCCCCAAGCTCAGGGTGGGCATGGAGACGTTGATCCGGCTCGAGGCAGTGCAGCGTAGAGTGTTCCAGGGAGTAGTCAGGGAGATATCCAGCCTGGCGAGTGAGAAGGAGCCTTGGGAATCGGGTGCAACCCCGGGCAAGAAGAACTTCGAGGTCACTGTTCAGATACTGAAGAGCGAGCCCAAGACGCTCAAGCCCGGCATGACCGCCGACGCTGAGTTTATTATTGAACGCGTTGCCAAAGCAGTGTATGTTCCAATCGAGTCCGTGATTGAGAAGGACGGCGAGACCTGGGTCTACGTTAAGAACGGCAAGAAATGGATCAAGACCAGTGTCGTGACGGGCGATTACAACGACAACTTCGTCTGCATCAAGAGGGGTCTGATGAAGGGCGAGGTGATCGCGCTCAGGGACCCCACGCGACCTCTGGAACAGCAGGAATCCGGCAGTAACGCGCCGGGAGCCAGCGACAAAGATGCCGGCACACAACCTCCGTTGCCCGCGGCGGTGAAGAAGTAGTATGGGGATTATCGACGCCATACTGACGGGTCTTAGCGAACTGCTATCCCACAAGATGCGTTCGGCGCTCACTATGCTGGGCGTCATATTCGGCGTTGCCGCGGTCATCGCCATGGTCTCCATAGGCGAGGGCGCAAAGCAAGAGGCCCTTGATCAGATCAAGCAGATGGGGATCGATGTCGTCCACGTCAAGCGCGCCGTTATCGCCGGGGAACTGCTCGAGCGATCTCAGGAAAGGTCGCCCTCCGGCCTCAAGTATGGCGATGTTGACGGCATAGCGCGGGTCTGCACATTCGCCCATCGCGTTGTGCCGGTCCGCGAAGTCTTCGCTGACGTGCGAGTCGGGGAGAAGCCGGTTTCGGTGAAGGTAGTGGGAACCACTCCCGGCTACGACCTCGTTACCAAGGCCAGGCTCGAGCGAGGGCGGTTCCTGATGCCAAGCGATGTGGCTGAGAACCGATCGGTCTGCGTTCTTGGGGCGGCCGCCAAGCGGGAGCTGTTCGGGTTCGACAACCCCATCGGCAAGTCGCTGAAGATCGGCACTCGCCTCTTCAGGGTGGTTGGCCTTATGGAGGCCAAAGAGGTTGGGGCCGCTAAGGCGTTCGCCGCTCTGAGGGACCTGAACTCCGACATCTACATCCCGGTTACTGTCTCGATGACCGACTTTCAGATCTACTCTCAGCAGGCATTCCCCAGCACGCTGCAGGCCGTACAGAACATGGTCATAAAGATGATGAGTCGCCAGTCGCGCGACAAGAACCCCATCTCTGAGATCATCGTCCAGGTCGAGAGCGCGGAAGCCACGATCCCGACAGCATCCATCATTCGGTCGGTCCTCAACCGCTCACACAGAGGCATTCGGGACTACGAGATCATTATCCCCGCTGAGCTTTTGCGGCAAAGCCAGGAGACTCAGCGCATCTTCAACATCGTTATGGCCGCCATCGCCAGCATTTCGCTTCTGGTCGGCGGGATCGGCATCATGAACATCATGCTCGCAACGGTTACTCAGAGAACCCGAGAGATCGGCATTCGGCGCTGCGTCGGGGCCACGCGATGGGACATCGTCCGGCAGTTCATGCTCGAGGCTTTGGTCATCACTTGTGTGGGCGGGCTGATCGGAGTCGGCGCTGGCATAGGCGGGGCCAAGGCGATCTCGACCTATGCGGACTGGCGCACGGTTGTGTCGGTCCAGGCGATCATTGTGTCGTTTGGCGTCTCCGGTTTGGTTGGCGTGGTCTTCGGTATGTATCCCGCGGTTCGCGCTGCCATGGTGGACCCTATCGAAGCTTTGAGGTATTCCTAGTGGCGCTCATTGAAGTCAGGAACCTGAAGAAGACTTACCGGATTGGCGACGTGGACGTGCCGGCGCTGCGAGGCGTCTCCTTCGCCGTGGAGCCCGGCGAGTTCGTCGCCATTATGGGGCCGTCAGGTTCGGGCAAGACGACTCTCATGAACATCATAGGCTGCCTGGACAGGCCCAGCGGAGGGAAATACGTCTTCGACGGCCAGGACGCAAGCCGCCTGAGCGACGCCAAGCGGGCGGAGATACGAAACGCCAAGATCGGCTTCGTGTTTCAGAGCTTCAACCTGCTGCCGAGGATGTCGGCTTTCCGCAATGCGATGCTGCCGATGATGTATGGGTTCCAGCGCAAAGACAAAAGCATGGTCCGACAAGCGCTGGAATCGGTCGGTCTGGGGCACAGGTTCCATCATACGCCTATGCAGCTCTCGGGCGGTGAGCAGCAGCGTGTGGCGATTGCCCGGGCGCTGGTCAACGATCCGCCGCTGATCTTCGGCGACGAACCCACCGGCAACCTGGACTCCCGAACGGGCGTCGAAATCATGGCCATATTCCAGCGCCTCAACAACCAGGGCAAGACGGTTGTCATCGTCACGCACGAGCCGGACATCGCTCAGCACACTAAGCGAGTGCTGAGATTTCGGGATGGCCTGCTGGAATCCGACACCCTCGTCGAGAACCAGCTCATTGCCCAGCCGAAACCCGCCGAGGCCTGATCCGAGGTTGCGGTCAGGTCGCTCTTCTGGCGATCCGCAGTTGTAGCAGGCGTCTCTGACGCCTCCCAGGGGCGTCAGAGACGCCCGCTACAGCTCTACCCGGATCATATTCGCCGTCGGGAACCATTCCCTGCAATCCTGCGTAGTAAGAATCGAAGACAACGAGTGATCTTCTTCTCCTTCACCTCCATTCAGACGGCCCCGGTTGGCAGACCGGGGCCTGTCGGTGTACAGGACCGCGAAGCATTCTCAGATGAAGTGCTGTGAATTTCTTTGTGAGTGTGGGAACATAGTCTCTCTTCGCCCCGTATAGTAAAGTGAAGCAGAAAGAACCATCTTTTCTCCTTTCTCCTCCTTTCCTTTGGCCCTGGCTGAGAGACCAGCCAGGGCTGGTCTTTGTACGGGGTCCGAGGTCCGGATTCCCAGGTCAGAAACGGGGCGGTGCGGCAGGCAGAGTCTAGAACATGGTTGCTTTGATCCAGTCCACTATGGACTGTGCGCACTTGAGGTGCAGGCGGGCAGACTTCCGGTCGTAGTTGTGTGCCGGCACTCCATCGACCGCCTCTGGGCTGCGTGTTGCAAGAAACTCGGGATTAAGCTCGGCGGCGGCGTTCATTACTTCCAGAGGCGCCTCGAGAGCATTGCACATTTGGATGAGGTTATGACCGCGGGGGATCTTTCCGACTTTCCGGATGCTTGCAGCCTTCAAAGCCTGCTCCGCGGCCTGCTGAGCAAAGAACACACAGGCGAAGTACACGCCGGCGTCCAGCAAAGTCACTGCCGCCGCGTAGTTGGCCCGGGCCTGCGACCAGCATGCCTCAGCAATCTTCCTTAGCCCTATCCAGCCTTCGCTCTCCACTGGCCTCTCCCCTAGGTTGAGTTATCTACCTAGTCTTTACCCGTATAGGCATCCCTGCAAGCATATAACTCGTCAGTCTGCAGCGGATGCTACGTTATATCACAATCCGGCGTCCCGCACAACCTTGTCTGCAACTGGGCAAGTGCTCACGCTCAATGAGAGTCACGTCATGCTGAACCTGATTCAGCACCCACCGCCGCGCGCCTAGGTCTTGCCAGCTAACTTATACAAGCTTAGACACCAGATGCCCTCCGGCTCGGCGCCGTCACACGATGCGCTCGCGGACCTTCTTCCATGACTGCTTCTCCAGGAAACTCCCGGGTACATCGGCCTCCAGTTCCTCGAACATCCGGTAAGGCACTGTGAATGCCAGGATGTCGGGATCTATGAAAGGTCTTGCGGTAACGTCCGTCAGCCCGATTACTGCTCTTTGCGTCCGCTGTTGTGACTCGTGGTATGGGATCAGGCATACGGTCGAACACGCGGCGGACATCGGGACGATGACGTTCTCGTTGTCGGGCCGCGCGTAGTTGGCAAACATCACGAGGGCCGAGAGCTGATCCGGATTCACCCAAAAGCTGACCAGCACAGGGGTCTCCACGTCCGGATCTACCTCGTCAAGCGGCTTGAACACCACGAACTCGAAAGGGATGTCGGTTGTGGGGAAGTGCGCGACAGTCTCGGCAGCAAGCTCCGGCGTCTTCTTGTAGGCTTCGCCCTCGGGGTAGCCGGGCCCGCGGCCGGTCGATAAGAAGTAATCGATCCCGCCTGGAATCCTGTCGTAGGCACAGCCGAACCCCAGGCCGGTGATTGCGCCAAAACACCCGACAGTCTTCCGATCCACGACGACTGTCTTGCCCTTGGCTGCTGCGTTAAAGAGGGCAATCACGCATCCTCTCGCGTCTTCCTTGAACTGCAGAGCGCTCTCAGGCTTGTCGTTGGTGAAAATGACGGCGATCGGGTTGTAGCGGAGCTTCAGCTCCTCGGCAATCCGGCTCAGCATGACTTGTTACCTCCGCACGAATCGTGTATAATTGAGCTTGTAAACTTTCCTGCAATCCTCGAGGTGGTACGAATGCCTACGTACGTCTACCGTTGCAAGAGCTGTGAACATCAGTTTGAGATCTTGCAGAAGATAAACGATGATCCACTGAGTAAATGCCCCTGCTGCTCGGGCGAGCTTGCGCGGTTGCTGTTTCCGCCCAGCATCGTCTTCAAGGGCTCCGGGTTCCATATCAACGACTATCCAAGTTCGGGTCGCCGGGCCTCCTCGACCTCTGAGCCAACGAAACCCAAAACGGACGAGAAGCCCGCGGCGAAAGAGCCCGCAACCGCATCGAAGGACTGATTACCCAAACCTAGCTACATTGCAAGATAGCCAGGCCCAAAGGCCTGGCTATTGTTGCGTACGGATGTTGCAGCGGCTCTCTATTGCGCGCTGTCTACGGCCCTCTTGCTGTTCTCGGCGGCGGCGCAGGCTAGGGAATAGAGGCTCGCGTCGATAACGGTCCGCCCAGCGATGATCCGCGGCGTTACCCCGACGCGAATCTCCTTACCGTTGACCAATACGGTTGGGCTGCCGATCGTGATCTCCAGCTTGAAATCGCGAGTGTACGCTGTAGCCGTGCGGGTCTCAGCATCCCAGAACAGAACGCCGCCGATCCCATCGATGAGGTCTCTCAGCTTGATTTTGCCCTTCACTGCCACTGTCCGCTTCTCAAGCTTAGCGGGAGCATCTTTGCGGGGTGCAGACGGACGGACCAGCGCATTGTGGCCGGAAGCAGGGTTGCTCCCGCCCCGAATCGCGGGCAGCATAGCAGTCCTGATCGGTTTGGCCGAGGAAGTGGCGGGATCGGTCACAAGTGTGTTTGGCAGCGAGGGTCCGCCTTCCACAATGCGGGCGGGAGTGGCCGAACCACGAATCCCAGACACAGCGCTCAAGGAGGCGGTCGAGAGCGTGCTTGTCGCTGGATCTTGCTGCACGGCCTCGGGCGCAGGCGACGAAGGCTCGATGCTTCGAGCAACCACGATACCCTCAGCCGGCCTGACAACGGGTGACGCGACCGCACTGGCGGGTCGGGAGGAGCTTGCGGCAGGTGAGCCGCCCGTCCGAGGCGCGACGGCCTGTCGCTCAATCGGCGCAGCGCTGGCGTGAGCAGCCTTGGCACTCGGAGACGCCAGGACTGTTGCAGTTCTGGGGCCTGCCTCTGCCACAGGCATAGACGCCGTCGGCTCTGATATCCCCAACCTCGATCTGACGCTGCTCTTCGTCGCCTTGGCTATCCTGATACCGGCGGACGCAGTGCCTGACTGAGAACTACGGACCCCTGACTCCAACGGCGGGGCAAGCTGCTTCACCTCGGCAGCGGCGGGTGAGTCTGACGGAGTTGGCGCCAACGCCACCACCCTTGTCGACTTAACTCGCTCGACAGGCACATTCTTCGAAACCTGCTTCGAAGCGGCGGGCGCAACCTTGGGCTCTGCGGGTCTTCCTGCAGGCTTGGCCAGGGCGCCACTGATCTCGGCTCTGATCGTGGGCTCGGGAGCACGTGCTGCTGACGCCGACTTGCCCTTGCCTGCAGGCTCGCTGACAGCAGGAGGTATGATCATGCCGACGCCGTCGTCTTCAGAAACTGCCGGGAGGGCAGGGCGAGGGTCGACGCTCAAGGTCGAGACAATCGGCTTCTGCAGGCTATTACTGAAAGAAACCTTGACAATCGCGGGGTCGCTCTTGTTGCCGGCCTGGTCGTACGCGAATGTCTGCAGTTCGTGGCTGCCATCGGTATACTTGGTCGTATCGAGCGGGTAGGCATACGGCTCGCGATTGGTGAGATACTTGAGGACGCTGTCCACCAGGAGGCTGACCATAGGGGCCTCGTCGCCGTCATCGGTCACTTTCATCCGAACAATCGAAGTGCCCTTCAGAACAGCTCCGCTCTTGAGATTCGCGAACCGGACGACAGGCGCGCGCAGGTCAAACGACGTGTTGCCGATCGTGCTGCTGCCGGAGATACTGGTAATGAGCTCATCGCCAGCATATATCTTGACTACCAGATCATGCAGGCCGCGCGAGAACTTGGACGTATCCCAGATGAACGACGCCACTCCTCTGCTCTCGGGACGCACGAGTGTCTTTGCGGCATAGTACTTGCCGTCGATCCACAACTGCATCCGCGTAACCCGCAGATCGGACTGCGTGTTGTAGCCTACCGACACCTCGACTTGACGCTGGGTGATGCTTTCGCCCGGCAGGGGAGAAAGCCAAGTCATGGTAGCCGCTTCGACTGCAACCGATATCGCCGGCATCAGCATCGCTGTCGCCAGCGCAATGCTCAGAACGCGCCTGATCAACCTGTGTCTCTTCATTAGATTTGTCCTCTTGTACAGCTTAGGCAAACTCTACCACGGGCTCTGCCAGAAGTCAATTCTGGCGAGGGCTCTGTCCAATGATCGCCGCGCCCAGCGCACCAACGATCTGCGGCTCCTCCGGAAGCAGTAGTTTCGCGTTCAACACTGTCTCGATCTCTCTTACGATGCCCGAGTTCTTGGCAACCCCTCCGGTCATGACGAACGGTGGACCCGCGCGCAGTCGAGCCACCATTCCCTGTATTCGTTCAGACACGGCGCGATGAAGCCCGCGAACGATGTCCTCCTTGGGCAGTCCCTTAGCCACCAGTGCCACGACCTCTGATTCAGCGAAGACTGTGCACGTGCTGGAGATGCGGACATCGCTTGTCGAGCGCGAGGATAGATCTCCAAGCGAGTCGAGAGAGACATCCAGCGAGCGGGCCATCACCTCAAGAAACCTGCCGGTGCCGGCTGCGCACTTGTCGTTCATTGCGAAGTCGTCCACCCGGCCGTCCTCGGAGAGGCGGATGACTTTGCTGTCCTGTCCGCCGATATCAATCACCGTGCGTGCCTGGGGAAACAGCCGCACTGCGCCAACTGCGTGGCAAGTGATTTCCGTCACTGACTTGTCCGCGAACTCGATGCTTCCGCGCCCGTAGCCAGTCGCAATGACCCGCGACACACTGCCGGCTTCGACGCCGGCTTCTGCCAGAGCTGCGTCGAAGGACGCTCTTGCCGCATCAGAACTGCTGGCCAAGGTAGGTACGATCGAGTGCCCCAATATGTGGTCGTCGCGCAGGATCACGCAATCAGCCGTAAGCGAACCGATATCGATGCCTGCTGTGATCAGGTCTGTCATCGGTTGCTTGGCGCGCAGCCACATAGGCACAATGCTGTAACGCAGACCGGAGTGATGAGGCTCTTCATACCACGATTATAGCACGAGTCCAACGTTAGAGTGAGCGTGGAAGATGAAACGTAGATCAGTCGGGACGGCTGCGGCTGGAACCACAAATCGGCACTTGTCACAGGCGCAACGGTTTGTAATCCGCAGCCGTCTACAACTACTAGACTGACCCCTCTTCTGCGCCTAATGTTCCGTTGACCGGTGACTCGACGGCCAAATCACTTGGCAATTACCACCGCGGAACTCCGCGGAGAAGCTTGGTGCAAGAATGCAGGCTGAATCTTATACAGAGGAGTGTTCTTGCTGTTGCCCCCAGGCTTGTGTATAAGAATAACAGCAAGACTTATGCGAGCATTCACTCTCGGGTGGCCGTACAAGCAATAGGGCGGCGGACAGTAGATCGTCCGCCGCCCAACGCCTGTTGATCCGGGCCCAGAGGCCCATGTACCCGCCAAGTACCTCCTTTCGTGAGACACCGGCAGGGATAGAAGCGGGAAAACCCGCATTGGTCTCTTCCGTGCCAGACCTTCGGCAGCCCGGCCAGCTCGTTCGCAACTCGGGCCCGGCAACCACTGATGATTGGCGGTTTCTAACCCCGAAAGCTAACGGCCCCGTACGGCTTTGCGTCACCCGATTGCTCGGATTTTGCCCTTGTCGGTGTCTGAGAGCACTCAGCGCTTCGGCGGCCAGGCAGCCATGCTTCCGCTTGATGCCCAAGATTCAATCTTCGATCCTACCACGAGTTACAAAGACTCGACTATGAGGACTCAATATTGGGCACGCCGCGGCTGTTTAGGCCCTTGGCTTTGCGTCCCCCGGTTTCCCGGGGTTTGCCTTTATCGCGCGCAACAGCAAGCGCGTCTTAAGAGAATTGTGTATTCACTTTTCCCCTATTCAGTTTGGCCTTACATAATAGTTATGCCGCCTGAAAGGGGATATGCGTGCTGAGGGGATTACGGGGATTTCAAATTGTTGGCTTCGGGCTCGTTTCGAATCTCGATCTGATCCGCAACACCCAGCAGATGCAGAGCATCCGTCATGTCCGGCGTAGTCGACAGGCTCAGAGTCGCAAGCGGGTTCCGCTTTCTCAGCTTGTCGCAAGTAGACACGAACTGCTCTATTGCCTTGTAGTCTGCCTCGCCTGTCCAGTTCGATTTGATTCTGCCCACGGGCTTCCACTCCTCGAGGTCAAGCACGAGAACTGCGGCCTTGTCCATGTCTGGGTCTGCGTCGCCGCTTCTCTTGACGAGGACCCTCGGTCCACTGGCGACGGTCCTGTCCTTGCCCGCATGGTATGAGCTGGAGAAGAACTCCTGGAATCGGCTGGCTAGAAGCTCAGGGGAGCCTGTGACAGCGCCTATGGTGGCACGGCCCGTCTCGTAGCCGTTTTCAATGGGAACGTAGACGCTCTCCCACATGGTCAGCGACCGCCCCCTGCCATACGCTTCTCTGCCAACCAGAGAAGCGGTGAAGAAGTAGATGCCCGTCTTCTTCTGGTTGAACACAGCGTGTCGTGGCAGGCCATCACGAATCAAGCGCTGCGAATCGTAACCCTCCTGGCCGGAATCCGCAGTCGAGGTTGCATCTTCCACCGCGTCCGCTTGCGGGATCGGCTCGAAGTCCGGCGTCAGCGCTAGGTCCTCGATCACGACTCTTCTGATGATGGCTCCCGCGGCTCGCTTAAGGGGCTCGATCTTGATTGATTTCTGCAGGTAGATCTTTAGGGGGTCCCAATGGTAGCGGACGTGGACAACCAGCGGAAGATCGCGCTGCATACACTGCATTCGCAGGCTGATCTGGTTCACACCGCGGACCTTGGCGGTATCGGCTCCCCTGACCTCAAAGTCGCGCGGCACCAGCGAGACCGGCTCGCCTTTGTAGTCGAGGTCGATCTGGAATTCGACTCCGGGCTGCTTGAGCAACTGGACGCCGTCCATTTCGATCCTGCTCGTCCTCAGTGGCCCGCCGAAGTAGGAGATCAGGCGGCTCATTCCTGCGTTCTTGATCGTGATCTCGTTGACGGCGAAGGCACGACTCGCTAACCCCAGCATCAGAAACATCAACACGAACAGCTTCAGTCTCAAGCAATCCTCCGCGAGGCTATCATTGCCCCAATATCATATGTCGCAGGGCCAGGGCGTTCCTGACCGCGTAGCCGTGCGCATCATTGTTGAAGTAGATGTAGACGTCGCCAACGCGAAGCATCTCCTCGATGCGCCGGGCCCAGTCGGCAAGGTGATCGTTGGTGTAGTTGCCGCCTGTATCCTCGCCTCCTGAGTGCATCCGGATGTAGGAGTAGCTCGTGGTCGTCTTCAGGTGTAGAGGTAGCCCCGGCGAACTCATTATACAATAAGCCACCGAATACCGCTCAAGAAGCGACCACATCTCATTGGTCTGCCACGAGCTATCCCGAAACTCGAAGGCCGAACGGAGGCTCTTGGGGAGTATCTTGAGAAATGCCTCCAAGAGCGGCAGGTTCACGTTCCAGTGCGGCGGAAACTGGAACAGGATAATCCCGCACTTCGGGCCTAACCCGTCCGTACGGTTGAGGAGTCGCTCCAGCGGCTCCTCGGGGTCCCTAAGTCTCTTTATGTGGGTAAGATACCTGCTCGCTTTCACGGCGAATGTGAAACCATCGGGGGTCTGATCTCGCCAGTGCTCGAATGTTATCTTCTCCGGGAGCCGGTAGAACGAGTTGTTCAGCTCTACAGTATCGAACGTGCTTGAGTAGTGGGCGAGCCATCTGCTCTGCGCCAGCCCTTCCGGATAGAAGACCTCCCGCCAGTGTTTGTAGTTCCAACCCGATGTCCCGCAGTAGAGCCTGGACATAGCAGGTGTTCAGGCCTTGCGCTTATGGATGATCAGCGCGTTGCCGTCCGGGTCCATGATGACGGCCATGTTGCACACTGGCGTGTCTGCCGGGCCCATAACGATCGGCACGCCGGCCGCCTTCGCCTCGCTCATCGCCTGGTCAAAATCCTCGACCTCCAGAGCCGCCGCGCCGCCATTTGACGACGGCTGCCACTGCTCCATTGCACTGGCTATGGCCAATGTGCCGGGGCCAATGTCATACTCGATCCACTGCGACTCGCCATCCTGAAAGAAGCTGGTTTCCTTGAGTCCAAGGACCCCCTCATAGAACCCTCGAGCTCTCGCGACGTCGGTTATGGGATACACTACATAAGCGATCTCAACAGCTTTCACTCCGTCATTCCTCCCAGGCAGTATTCTGTGCAGACCTCGCTGATCTGATTTGTAATGTCCGCCGGACTCCAGAACGCAAACATCCGCCAGCCAACGAAACAACATCTGTTGTTTCGGGACACCCTGTCCCGAAACCGCTCCACAATGCGGACACCCTGTCCCGAAACCCTCCACAATGCGGACACCCTGTCCCGAAACGGTCGGCACAACGCGATGCTTCATCCTCGCTGAAGCACTTCTCCTTCCTGGCTCTCGAAGGATTCCTCAGCAGGCCCCGATAAGCTGTAATTCGACAAAGGGTCGGCCGCCGAGGAGTTCCGACCTATGACTTTCGACATCCGACATCGAGGTAGTAATGACCGTTCCAAGACCAGAGTATCCTAGACCGCAGTTCGTTCGAGATCAATGGCTTTGCCTCAACGGCGAGTGGCAGTTCGAGATCGACTGCGGAGATAGCGGGATTGACCGTGGGCTCAAGGACAAGGAGCTCTCGAGCAAGATCATCGTGCCCTTCTGCCCCGAGTCTGAACTCTCGGGCATCGGCAACGTGGACTTCCTGAACGCAGTGTGGTATCGGCGCGAGGTCGCGATCCCCGCCGAGTGGTTGGGAAAGCGCGTTCTGCTCAACTTCCAGGCGGTTGACTATGATGCAACCGTCTGGGTGAACGGTACGGAGGTCGCGAGGCACCGCGGCGGCTCTACGCCGATTGTCTGCGACCTTGCAGGCGTTGCCGGCCCTGGCGAGACAGCCACCATCGTCGTGCGTGCCCGTGACATCACCGGAGTGCCGCAGTCACGCGGCAAACAGGCTGGTGGATACCACAACGCCGCCTGCGTCTACACGCGTACGACGGGCATTTGGCAGACCGTCTGGATGGAGCCGGTGGCTGATACCTATCTTCTGCGTCCGCGAATCACGCCGGACGTAGGCGCGAGCCGGTTCCACGTCGAGATGCCTATCCGCGGCCAGAAAGCCGGGATGTCCGTTCGCGTCAGCCTGAGCGATGACAAAGGCTGCATCACGCAGTGCACCCGCCCCGCCGACACTGACTTCTCGCCGGCAGTGGAGCTGCAGATCCCGGAGGATCGCCGCAGGCCGTGGTCTATCGACGACCCATTCCTGTATGACCTCCTGATCGAGTTGGTAGACGCCTCAGGCAAGACCATCGACCAGTTCAGGAGCTACGCCGGTCTGCGTTCCGTCACCATCGACGGGATGGCCATCAAGATCAATGGCAAGACCGTATTTCAGCGGCTGGTCCTCGACCAGGGCTACTATGCTGACGGCATAATGACCGCGCCCACCGACGAAGCCCTCATCAAGGACATCGAGCTTTCCATCGCGGCAGGCTTCAACGGCGCCAGGCTCCACCAGAAAGTCTTTGAGGAG
>CAZFYZ010000030.1:0-13424 GCA_964523735.1 uncultured bacterium
CAATAGGTTTGCTGATAGTTCCAGACTGGCGGATAGTCGCGCTTCCGCTTACCAGTGGCGGAGTACCAGGTCAGGTGCGGGACAAAGAAGTTGGCGCCGTGTACCAGATCATAGTCACCCAGCCACTTGAAGTCCTGGAATGTGTTTGTGTGGCGGCTGACGCCGAATATCTCGGTGAGAACCCGAGTCCTGCCGAGCTGTCTCGCCGCCGATGATACCTGCCTGCCGGTGAAGAGCATTGAGTCGATATCCCTGCACAAATGGTCGATCCCTGGCGCCTGTTGATAGCGGTAGTGCGCCATGCATCCGCCGTAGTGACAGTCGATCTGACTGGCGTGACACTCCTCGCCCAGGACATGGCCGGTGTGCTCGATGCCGTGCTTCTCGCACCACTCGAAGAGCGGCTTGGTGAATGCCTCGATAAACTGCTGGAGCAGAGTCCGGTGAACCAATAGCCTGGCCTTGCGCGACTCGGGGCCGTCAAAGAAGATGTAGGGTAGATCGCTCCACCAGTCCCGACCGTGCCACTTGCGATATAGGTCAGGCAGACCCTCATACCAGGCGATCGCCTTCCGCCCACCGCGGACGTTCGGCTCGTCGGTAAATATGCCGGGGATCCGCTTGCCGAGCTCCTTGCCGAGCTTAGAGGCGTAGACATCGTGCGTCATCTTGATGAACTGCTGCATTGCCTCGGGGTGCAGGAGGTTCGCATAGCTCTCGCCGCCCCACCAGCCGCCCTTGGGGTCATAGGCCCGCACAAGGACTAGTCGCTCCGACCCAACAGCGCTCTCCGCCTTGTCCAACGGGACCGAATCGAACTCCTTGAGCTGCAGTCCCTCGCGCGACCTGATCGCGTAGATATACCGAACTGCCTTCTCCTCGCCGAAGTCGGGGATGGGCTCGCCCGCGGCCAGCAGATAGGCCTGAAGAGTGGTTGCTCGGTATTCGTCCTTCATTGCAGCGACCTGCCCGCCGGCATTCCCGCTCGGCCACAGGTCCTCGTCATAGAGCCACAAGTAGCCGTCTTCCTTGCGGGCGACATCTAAGGCCGCCTCCATGCATGCGAACCACTCATCGCCCAGGTAGTCGGTGACCAGCCCCGCGCGTGAATGGAAGAATCCTCCCGAGAGTCCCACGCGGATCATGTCCGACATCTGCCGGGCGGTCTCAGCGGGCTCAATCTTCGAGTTGATGGCCCAGAATGGGGCCGGTCTAAGTATGCTGTCCGGATTGGCGAATCCCTTTAGGTCCAAGTTACCCCTCCAAAGTAAGCAAGCTATACTTGCATCACTTATGCCCCGGTCGCGGGCACACCTTCGAGATATGCATTATAATGTTATAGTAGGGGTCTCGGACCCCGAGGCGTCGGAGACTTTCTACAACGGCGAGGTCACAACGTTGCGAATTGCGATGAACTACGGCAGAACCGGCCTGCCCATCGACCTGCCTGATGATTGGCCCATCGACATCATCCGCAAACCACCGATGCCAGTACCCTCGGACGCGCCCGGAGAGATCGCTCGCGCCTTAGCAGAGCCCATCGGTTCGGGCACTCTGGCCGATATCGCGAAGGGCCGGCATAGCGCCTGTATCCTGATCTGCGACATCACCCGCCCGGTGCCGAACTCGCTCTTCCTGCCCGCGTTGGTCGCTGAGATAGTGAAAGGCGGCATCGGCGCAAGCGCGATCACCATCCTCGTTGCGACCGGAATGCATCGACCCAACGAAGGCGACGAACAGGACGAACTCATCGGCTGCGACCTGCCGGGTGGTGTCAGGGTCGTGAACCACTTTGCCCGCAGTGACGGCGCACACGCACAGATCGGGACTACCACCTTCGGAATCCCGGTCAGACTGGACCGGCGATTTCTGGAGGCCGACCTGCGGATCGTGACGGGCCTGGTCGAGCCGCACTTCATGGCAGGTTACTCGGGTGGTCGGAAACTGCTCGCGCCGGGAATTGCTCACCAAGACACGATCACGATGCTTCACTCGGCCGGACTGCTTGACCATCCGCTGGCAACAAACTGTGTGCTCGATGGCAACCCCGTGCACGCCCAGATGCTGGAGATCGTGGAGATGGCGGGCGAATGTCTGGCGCTGAACACGGTCTTGGACGACGAGCGGCGGCTTACCTACGCGACATTCGGCGAAGTCAATGCAAGCCACCTCGCTGCTGTCGAGTTCATGCGCCGTTACGCCGAAGTTAGCGTCCCGTGCCGCTACAAGACAGTCGTGACAAGCGCCGCGGGCTATCCCCTCGACAAGACCTATTATCAGACTATCAAGGGCATAGTCGGCGCGGCGGGGATTTTGGAGCCTGGTGGGGACCTCATCATCGTCTCCGAGTGCTCCGAAGGCTTGGGTTCCCGAGAATTCGCCGAGTCGCAGAGGCGGATGATCGAGCTTGGTGAGGACGCTTTCCTGGAGGAGATCAAGCGCAAGCCTTGCGCCTCGATAGACGAGTGGGAGACCCAGATGCAGCTCAAGGTCACCCGCATGGCGAGCGTTGGACTCTACTCCGGCGGGCTTTCGGAAAGGGACTGGGCGCTGACTGGTGTCGAGCGCGTGACGGATCCTGCCGCAGCTATCGCGGCGTCTGTCCGCGCCACAGGCGACGCGCGACTGGCAGCGATACCCGAGGGGCCTTATGTCATTCCGTGCTGCTTCGCCTAGCCAGCCAGCGTCTCACTATGGGGATCGTGCTGTGCTGTTTTGCCATGTCCAAAGCCGGTGGCGTAGCAGTATAAGCACCCGTGCGGGCAGGTATCGTACGCTCCAATGTCCTTGCTGACCGCGCACTTGCATGTCTTCCGTTGCCCTGAATCCTTGGCTGGTGGGACACTGACGCCAAAGACGCGTTCGATCAGCCCGTCATCAATACACTTGCCCGGCTGGATTCCGTAGGGGCGAAGATCCACCTCCTCCGCGCAGCTCTCTACGCGAATCCCGTGCCGAGCGGCGGACTCGACCAGAGCAACCATCATTGCCGGAAACTCACTGCTTCTTTCGGGGTGGAGATCGTAGGTGATGCCGGCTCTGGCAAGCCTCCCGAGGCGCATCCTGGCTGCTCGATAGCTATCCGCCAGGCTGACTTTTGCCGCCATCGTCGCGCCCTCAAGCTGTGCGGCGAGTTCCTCGAAGCACCGCGGGTGGTAGTCGAAGCCGCTGATGCTTGTGATCAGGATCGGGTCATATCGCCAGATCACGCGCTCCGGTCCGATCATCTTCGACAGCTCTCGGAACGTTCGCACCGCCTGTTCCTGTGGAGGCACGCGCGGCTCCAGGACCTTTGGATAGCCTGTGATCGTGTAGAGGAAGTAGTATCTGAATCCGCGTGAATCGAGTTCGGGCAGGTGCGGAATCAGCGGCGCCGGGTTGCGGGTGGAGAAGACGATCGCGTCCACATCCTCCGGCTCGAGCGAAACCCGCGTCACCTGCGACTGCTTGAAAGGATTTGTGACGAGGCAATACCCGGCCCGGATGCGGTTCATGAACCACTCGGAGTAGAACGCGGGAATATCCGTTCGGCGGCTTGCGCTAATGATCATCCGATCCGCTCCAGCGCCCACTCCGCGCACTCGCTCAGCATCGCGTCAGGGTCCTTGGCCATCGCCTCCAGTGCGGGGACGGCGGCCCTGGCTCGCAGATTCCCGGCAGCGATGGCGGCATTACGCCTGATCCGCGTCCGGCGAATCCAGCCTATGGAGCTCTCTTTCACGTAACTCCTGTAGTCGCCCGCGCTCAGCGTGATCAAGGGGATCAACTCCGGGAACGCCCCTGGAAAGCGATCCTCCGCGAACCCCGGTGTCACGGGCTTCACGCCCATATTCTGCGGACAGACCTCCTGACATACATCGCAGCCGTATACCCTGTTGCCAATCGCCTCTCGCAGCTCGACCGGTACTGTCCCCGACATTTGCGTGAGCTGGGAGATGCACCTCGTCGGATTCACCACATAGGGCGCAGTGATAGCTCGAGTCGGGCACATCCGCATACACCGGCCGCAGTCCTTGCACCGGTCGATCTCGAGCGGCATCGACTCAGGCATCTCCACATCTGTCACAATCTCTCCCAGCGACGCCCATGACCCGCACCGGTCAACGAACACATTCCCGTTCCACCCCCGCCACGCGATCCCGGCCAGCACCGCCAGCTTCCGCTCCGGCAGAGGGTTGGTGTCCACACACACTTCAGACCGAGCGCCCGGATGCGCCTCGCGAATCGCCTCAGCCAGCCTATCCAGCTTCGCACGCAGCACGAGGTGATAGTCCGAGCTCCTCGCAAACCTCGCCACTAACCCGGGATTAGTCCCCCCTCCCGCTTCAGGGGAGGGGTTCGGCGGCAGATAAGAGATCGCGCAGCACAATACTGACCGCGCCCATGGATATGCATTCAGCACCTCATCAATCGGCGAAGCCACCCCAACAGCCTGGAGTCCCAGCTCAAAGCCTATTTCTTTCAGCAAATCGACCATTACACTTCAATGATAGCAGATACCGCCAACAGGAGGTACCAACGCTCACGGCGAATCCTGAATGGGATACTATGCCTTTATCTCGTGTTCTCTCTCATGTCGTGCTTTCGTGACGGGAAAAGATGCGGAGCAACAAGCACAATCCGGAACTGGTGGTCCTCAGGCATGTCTGGCCCGCGCTCATCCTGGCGGCCATATGGCTGAGGTTCCCCCACACCCGCCATTCGGTTGACCTGCACTGGGCGTATGGGCTGCTTGTCTTGATTGGGGTCATTACCCTCGCGAGGGCACGACTGGCGATCAAGCGCCCGAATGCATCGATTCTTAGTTATCTGCTCGCCCTCGACGCCGCCCTCCTTGCGCTGGCGATCCACTTCACTGGCGGAGTCCAAAGCGAGCTGTGGTTGTTCTACTACTTCGTGCTGATCGCGGGCGCACTGAACCCCAGGCCGATCACTATTCAGATCATCTTTCCGCTCGTGCTGCTTTCTTACGTGGGCGCGACTCTGCCGGACCTGATCCACAAGGATTGGGCAGTGATCGAGGTGGTGCTGACGAGGCTCGTGTTCCTGTTCCTGACGGGTATGCTCACGCGACAGGTTGCGCTAACTCGGTCCCATCTCTCGGATGAGCTGGGCCGCCTCTCCGAGGAACTAAGCCTCTCGCAGGAGCGCAACCGCATCGCGCGCGAGATACACGATGGAGTGGGGCACTCACTGGTGAACTGCATTCTCACGCTCGAGCTGTGTGGCCGGCTGGTCCGGAAACAGCCGGACGAAGCCTGCAGGATTATCGAGCAGGAGGAAAGCGACCTGCGAGCCGTTCTCGACGAGATGCGCGACTACGTCCGCCACCTGCGACCCGCTGAGATCGAGAACGAGCCGTTCCTGCCGCTCGTCAAGCGCTACCTGGACCGGTTTGAGGAGCGCACAGGACTCGACACAACACTGCGTTCGCGCGTCAGAGAGATCGACCTCGTGCCGTCCAGCAAGCTTGTGCTGCTGCGGATTCTGCAAGAGGCTCTTACGAACGCCGCAAAACACTCCGATGCGACCGAGATTGACGTCAGCCTCGCCCGCACTGGCGACCATGGCGCCCACTGCGTCATCTGCGACAACGGCTGCGGGTTTGACGAGAAGGAAGTGTTGGGCGACCCGGCCAGCCGGCAGGGCTTCGGCCTGCGCACCATGAAAGACCGCGCTGCAAGCGTCGGCGGCGACGTCCAGGTCGAATCAGCGCCCGGCGAAGGAACCAAAGTCAGCGTGTATATACCAGGGTAGGAGGGAGTTGAGTGTTGAGAGTTGAGCGAGATGCCTCAACACTAGACACTCAACACTAGACACTCAACATATGGACGAGCTCAAGCTTCTCATAGCCGAAGACGAACCGGTGGCCCGCCAGGCGATGGCGCGGCTGTTTGACCTCGAGACTGATATCAAAGTAGTCGGAGAGGCCGAGAATGGTGAGATCGCCATTCAGCTAGCCCGCGAACTGATGCCGGATGTGGTCCTGATGGACATCCGAATGCCCAAGCTCGACGGAATCAAGGCCACGCTCGCGATCAAGCAGGAGATGCCGAACCTCGCCATCGTCATCCTCACTATCTACGACGACGATTCGAGCGTCTTCCAGGCGATCAAGGCAGGCGCCATCGGCTACATCCTCAAGGACAGCCCCATCGAGGATGCCCTTCAGGCCGTCCGCGCGGCCTATCGAGGCGAAGGTATGATGCATCCGGGCGTTGCGGCGCGAGTTATGAAGGAATTTGCCCGCGTCCACAACGAGCGCGCGACCGACATGGCCGTGTTTGCCGATCTCACCGACCGCGAGCGCGAAGTCCTCAAGCTCCTTGCCTCCGGCAAGCGCAACAAAGACATCGCCGAGGAGCTCTTCATCAGCGAGAAGACCGTCAAGAATCACATCTCCAACATCCTCTTCAAGCTCCAGGCCAACGACCGCACCGAAGCCGCGCTGTACGCGGCCAAGCATGGGTTGGTAGAGTAACTCCGAGCCATCCAGGGTTCATTGAGTGCATTCATCCGAGATTGCTTGCGTCGATTGCCCGTGGGCCACTCCTGCATCAATCCCAGAAACGCACGAAGACCGGTCAAGGCTGGGTACAAGTACCAAGGAATATCAGCGGCGCGCTGGGCCGCGTGATGAGGTGGTGGGATTATGCCACGATATGAGGAGACGACGAACCCGGCGCTTAGTTCGGCGGCCGAGGCTGTGGGGACATTCATTCTGGTTCTTGCGGGGATTGCGGTTGCGACCGCCGCCGCGCTCGGAAGCCCCATCGCGGGCGCTCCACTCAACTCTCTTGCAGTAGGACTCACTTTCGGACTAGTGCTTGCAGCGCTGGTGGCATCACTGGGCCATGTTTCAGGTGCGCACCTCAACCCGGCTGCGACGCTGGCGCTTGCGAGCGTGCGCAAGTTCCCCTGGAAATACGTGCCGATGTATATCATTGCCCAGTTCATTGGGGCGATTGTCGCAGGGCTGTGTGTCTGGGGTATGTTCGGTGACGCGGCGCGAGGTGCTCCCGCGCTGGGAGCTACCTATCCGGCGGCGGCAGCGACCATTGCGCAGGCCTTCCTTACGGAGTTCCTGATCACATTCGTGCTCGTCTTCACGATCTTCGCGGTAGCAACCGACGAGCGGGCTAACACCGCCATTGTCAGTCTGGCGATCGGCTTTGCCCTTGGCGTCGCTGTGCTGATCGGCGGGCCTGTCAGCGGCGGCGCTGCGAACCCGGCTCGCGCGATCGGTCCGATGATCGTGGCGGCCAAGTTCACGGGGTGGTGGCTCTACATAGTGGCGCCGATAGTCGGCGGGATCGCTGCCGGGTTCCTGTACGACAGGGTGCTCAGGCGAACGAGCGCTCCGAAGCCGCAGGAGGAGACGACTGTTCTCGGCCGCGCGGCGTAGGCTAGGTTGTTTCGGGATTTGGGTGGATCTAGATGCTGGGCTGAGTGCTCGCAGTTGGGGATATCGCTCAGCCTGTCATCGTCGCACGCCCGAAATCCCGGAACACCAGCAACAGAAAAAGGTGTCCGTCCACTCTCCATTCCTGTTGTAATCCCCCAATCCTGCTGCTAGAATATCGGTGTCAATCAGGCGGGCAAGTCCAAAGGTTGAGTTTGTGCACGCGCGGGTAAGTTCGCAAGCAGAGGACGGGTGATCGTTACCATGTTTAAGTCCTATGACGATATGGTCGAGGAGATGGAGCGGGAGATGCGTCGCGCTTCGGACGATCTGCTGCTGCAGATGTTCCGGATGTCCAGCATGTCCGGCGACGTCTGGGCGCCGCGAGTGGATGTCTACGAGACCGCCAACGCCGTGGTCGTTAAGGTCTGCGCAGCTGGGCTGGAGGCGGGCCAGACCGAACTGACTCTCTCCTCTGACAACCGCTTTCTCACGCTCAGAGGAGTGCGCGCGGAGCAGGACGACGACAAGGCAGACCGGATCAGATACCACCAGCTTGAGGTCTACTACGGGCCATTCGAGCGCATCGTCGCACTGCCCGCGGAGGTCCCGATCGACAGAGAGCAGCTTACAGCCTCCTACAAAGAAGGTTTTCTCAAAGTGACTCTGCCCAAGCAGACCCAGGCAGGCAGTCGCAAGATTGAGATAGAAGAACCGACTAGTTGAGAGTTGAGAGTCGAGAGTTGAGAATTCAGAGCCTTGTGCCGCTGCAGGCTGCTCCCTGCTCTCCACTCTCCACTCTCCGCCCTCCACCTATAGGGGAGAAACGTTGGATACTTCACCCGAAGGAACTCAGGAACAGCTTCTGGAAGCCGAAGTCGAAGCCGCCGAGCGCGGGCTGCCGATCCCGGATACGCTGAGCATACTGCCCATCAAGGACACGGTGCTCTTTCCGATGGTCGTTATGCCGCTGATCGTCTCGCGCGACAGCTCGATGCAGCTCGTGGACGACGCCGTCGTCAGCGATACGCGTATCATCGGCCTCGCCACTCTGATGGACCCCAGCATAGAGGCGCCCGGACCTGATGACATCTACCCCGTCGGAGTGGCGGCAGCGATCCACACCATGCTTCGCCTGCCCGAGCACCAGCGGCTGATCGTCCAGGGCCTCAAGCGAATCCGCATCACCGAGATCGTCCAGACCGAGCCCTATATCCGCGTCAAGATCGAAGAACTGCCGGACGTTCAGGACTGGACCGAAGACGAGACCACGGAGATCGAGGCCCTCCGCCGCAACGTTGGCAACGCGTTCCAGAAAGTCGTCGCGCTCACACCAACACTGCATGACGATCTGCAGAATGTGGTCACCAGCATCAACAAGCCCGGCGTGTTGGCGGATACGATCGCCCTGCACCTGCCCATCGCGATCCCCGAGAAACAGGACTTGCTCGAGACCCGAGGAATCAGAGACCGGCTGCGCAAGCTCCTCTCGATTCTTATGCGCGAGGTGGATGTCCTGGAACTGGGGAGCAAGATCCAATCCCAGGTCCACTCTGAAATGGGCAAGACCCAAAAGGAGTACTACCTTCGCGAGCAGATGAAGGCCATCCAGCGCGAACTCGGCGAGGGCGATGAGCGCTCAGCCGAAGTCGAAGAACTCCGCGCGAAGATAAACGACTCCCACATGACCGAGGAGGCGCAGAAAGAGGCTCTGCGCGAGCTTGAACGCCTCAGTCACATGCCTCCCGCAGCGCCGGAGTACACCGTCGCGCGCACCTACATCGACTGGCTCGTGAGCCTGCCGTGGGAGACATTCACCGAGGACAACCTCGATATCCCCCTGGTCCATCGCACGCTCGATGAGGACCATTACGGCCTCACCAAGGTCAAGGACCGGATACTGGAATATCTCTCCGTTCGCAAGTTCAAGCAGGCGGGCGACGTCAGGCACCCGATCCTCTGCTTCACCGGCCCTCCCGGCGTGGGAAAGACATCGCTCGGCAAGTCGATAGCTCGAGCACTCGGCCGCAAGTTCGTGCGGATGAGCCTTGGCGGGATTCGCGACGAGGCGGAGATCAGAGGCCACCGGCGTACCTATATTGGCGCGCTGCCGGGCCAGATCATCCAGGGCGTCAAGCGGGCGGAGTCGCATAACCCCGTCTTCATGCTCGACGAAATAGACAAAGTTGGCACCGACTTTCGGGGCGACCCATCTTCCGCGCTCCTTGAGGTGCTCGACCCCGAGCAGAACTCGACATTCAGGGACCACTACCTCGAGGTAACATTCGACCTCTCCAAGGTCCTCTTCATAACGACGGCGAACGTGCTCGACACAATCCTCCCGCCGCTTCGCGACCGCATGGAGATCCTTGAGATCGCCGGCTATACCGAAGAGGAGAAGCTCGAGATCGCCAAGCGGCACCTGATCCCGAAGCAGCTCGACGAGCACGGCCTCAAGAGGGGCGAGCATATTTCGTTCCTGAAGGACGGCATTCTCGAGGTCATCCGCGGCTACACACGCGAGGCTGGCGTGCGCAACTTGGAGAGGCAGATCGCGTCCATCTGCCGCAAGACCGCGCGCGAGTTCGCGGAAGGCCGGACAGAACCCGTTAGGGTGACGAAGAAGCAGGTCCAGGACCTCCTCGGCGTCGCACGATACACATTCGAGGAGCTAGCGGATCGCACCAGCGAGCCGGGAGTGGCTGTCGGCCTCGTTTGGACACCGGTCGGCGGCGATGTAGTGTTTGTCGAGGCGACCAAGATGGCTGGCGGCAAGCAGCTCGTCATGACCGGCCAGCTCGGCGATGTAATGAAGGAGTCCGCCCAGGCCGCCCTCAGCTACATCCGCACTCATGCCAGAGACCTGAGTGTCGAGGACGACTTCTTCTCCAAGTCTGACATCCACATCCACGTGCCCGCTGGCTCTATCCCAAAGGACGGTCCCTCGGCAGGTGTGACGATGGTAACGGCGCTGGCATCGCTTGTGAGCGGGCGCAGGGTCAAACCCCGGCTTGCCATGACAGGCGAGATCACCCTGCGTGGCAAGGTCCTGCCAGTAGGCGGGCTCAAGGAGAAGGTCCTCGCCGCCCGCCGGGCGGGAGTCGAGACCGTCATCGTCCCCAAGGACAACCGCAAGGACATCGAAGAGGAAGTCCCCGACCACATCCGCCAGGAGATGCGCATCGAATACGTCAGCGCCGTCTCTCAGGTGCTGAACCTCGCGCTGGAGCCGAATGGGAAGCGGCCGAGGAAACCCTAGCCTCCCATGTTCTGTCACGCTGAGCTCGGTTCATCAGCTTTCATCAAGCGTCCAATGAGGCAGTGAGGGTAAGTAAGTCAGGCTCAGCGAGAAGGACGAACATATGCAGGATCTCGACAACCCCCGGACTGTAGTATTCGCAGTCTCAGATGCCAGCGGTGGGACGGCAGAACGGATTGTGCGTTCCGCGCTTGTGCAGTTCAAGGACGCCGACACTGAAGTGGTTGTCCGCGGGCAGGTGGACAATGCTGCGCGTGTGACCGCGGTTGTCAAGGAGGCCGCAGAGCGCCACGCGCTCATCGTGCACACTCTGGTCTCGAGTGCCATTCGTTCGCTGATGCTGGAGGAGTGCGAGCACTACCACGTGGGAGCTGTGGATCTGATGGGGCCGGTGCTGGACCTCCTTGCCGCGCTGCTGAGGCTGTCACCACTTCAGCAGCCCGGATTGCTCAAGACAGTGGTTGACGCACGAGCCAAGGAGGTGGAGGCGGTGGAGTTCGCCTTTCGCCACGATGACGGCCAGCACCCCGAGGAGCTGGACAAGGCTGAAATCGTGCTGCTGGGTATCTCACGCACCATGAAGACTCCGACCACACTGTACCTGGCATACCGCGGATGGTTAGCTGCCAATGTGCCCATAGTCGAGAATACCCCGCTTCCGCCCGAGTTGCTGAAGCTGCCTCCTGAGCGTGTCTTCTGCCTGGACATGTCCCCCAGCCGCTTGGTGGACCTGCGGCGGGTGCGTGCCGATTCGCTTAAGCTGCCTGCGGAACCGTATGCCTCATTGGAGCACGTGCGTTGGGAGCTTGCCCAAGCACGCCAGCTCTGCAGCGAGCACGGCTGGAAGAGGGTGGACGTGACGGGGAAGTCCGTCGAGGAAGCCACCCGTGAGATTCTGACGCTGCTCTCCGATAGCGACCGAGCGGACCGTTGATAGCGGGACAGACCCCGCTTTCCAACCGGCCTCGCGTCTACGTCTCGCTGACAAAGACCCGAGCCAAGTGCCCCCGGTCGTCAAGATCGTAGTAGACTACTATCATCTCGTTGCCCGAGACCACCTCGTACACCAGCACCTTGCCTGCCAAGCGTGGAGGCGTACTCCAACCAGCTCGACTTCTGACCCTAGCATATCGCTCAAGACCAGCAGAGCCGGCTTTGCCAGACAGCGTGGGTCCTCCGAAGCGGGCCCGGATGTCCTTCTCTGGAGTCCCGCTCGGAAGACTGACATACCGAGCGAATTCTGGCGCCGCGCAGGCGTATTCCCTGCCCCTACGCAACTCTCGCGAGTTCCACAGCCCAAACCTGGGTGCCACCCACCACACCGAGAACGCCACTGCGGCCACTATTAAGCTACCAGCAACTACCACCGAGAGCTTGCTTGCCAATGCGACCACCGATCACTCCCTAGCCCACATCGTGCTGCTGTCCAAGTGATGCGCCAGATGCTCAAATGCCTCTTCTGTACTCTTCACTTCTTGCATTCCCCCGCTTGAGCAACTCTTGCGGACACCAACCTCAACCGTTCTCACCTGGACAATGGCCTCGCCATCACCTATTGGAGGGTGCGTGGCCGGAGCCAAGAATACCATCACGAGACAGGCCCTGTGAGCACTGGGCACGTAGAACAGGTACGCCTTCCTACCGGGCTTGGTCCTGCACTTGGCGGTCCGCAAGGACTGAGACTCCGACACCCAGCGGCGAACTGCGGTTGTATCCGCCCTGAAGTTCCAGTTTCCATGAATCCCATCGACCCACGCGCCACTCCAGTACTTCGCGTGTCTTGGGACATCGTCCAAGCCCACCTCTCGGAACCTCGTACTCCACTCGGTCCGCGAGTGCTTCGTCACTTCATGCTTGTCGGGACCGAACTGGATGGCGCAGCAAAGCAGGAGCAACAGCACGCCTAGTGCGATTGCACAGCCGCACAAGACTTTGGACGCATTTCCCGACGTTACCCTACTCAACCAAGCGCCTCCACAACAGCGGGATGCGGGCAGGCCGCTGTCGTTCCAGAAAAGAGATCACAACTCAAGTTCAGGAATGCCATACCCGCCATCACCCGAGAAGCGGTCAAGGCTTTGGCAAGCGAGAACCGTGTGGAACGGAACCGCAGGACGATCCCACCATTCACCCCGGTCAACGGGCCTAGCCCATTCTTCACCGGCAAACCGCAAAGTGTCTAGGAATGAGTCCCACATCTCCTTCGGCTCCGCTCTGAGTACGTCGTCACTCTTGGTGACCAACAATACGACGGCGTCAAAGGCCTCCAACCAGTCGAGGTCGGTGATGCACTCATTGAGCGCGTTCGCATTGCGCCCAAAGTAGTCAGGCAGCTCGAGCTTCCTTGCCAGCTCGTCATAGGAGGCACCCAAGGTGACCATCTTGCCACCTTCCAGGACTATGACTCGAAGGCCCGCCGCTCTCGCCTGCAGAGCGCTGATCTTGCAAGTGAGTTCGTCAACCTCACCTCGGTAGCTGACAACCCAAGGCTCGGTGGCAGTCAGAAACAGAGATATGTCTCTTCCTGTTGACACGGCTTCATCGACCCCTACTTCCCCTCGTACAACGGCGACATCTCCCGCAGACGCGAGACTATCCCCGGCAGCACGTCGAACACCTTCTCGACGTGCGCCTCGGTGTTGTCGTTGCCGAGGGTCATGCGCAATGATCCGTGTGCCTGCTCGTGCTTCAGACCGAGCGCCATCAGCACGTGAGACGGGTCCAGCGAACCCGATGTGCAGGCCGAGCCGGACGACACGCAGA
>CAZFYZ010000030.1:13434-36605 GCA_964523735.1 uncultured bacterium
CATCGACTCGCCCTCGACACCCGCGAACGAGAAGTTCACGTTGTTCGGCACGCGCTTCACCCGGTCGCCGTTGAGCTTCACGTCAGTGATCCGCGACTCGATCCCCGCGATCAGCATATCGCGCAGCCGCGTGGTCTCTTTGATCTCATCAGGCATCCGCTTCGCGGCCAACTCCGCGGCCTTGCCAAGCCCGACGATTCCAGGCACATTGTGAGTCCCCGCGCGCTTGTTGCCTTCCTGCCCGCCGCCGCGAGTCAGCTTCTCCACGCGAGAGCCCTTGCGGATATACATCGCGCCGACACCCTTGGGCCCGTAGAGTTTGTGCGCCGATATAGCCAGCGAGTCGCAGCCAATCGCCTGCACATCCACCGGGATATGCCCCACCGTCTGCACCGTGTCCGTGTGGAAGTGAATCCCCCGCTCTTTCGCAATCGCGCCGATCTCATCAACCGGCTCGATAGTCCCGATCTCGTTATTAGCGTGCATGATCGTGATCAGCACGGTCTGGTCGGTGATCGCCGATTTCAGCTCATCGACACTCACGAAGCCATTGGCATCCACGCCAAGCACGGTGACATCATGGCCCTGCTTCTCCAGCCAGTGGCAGGGCTCCAGGACCGCGTGGTGCTCGATCTTGCACGTGATAATGTGCTTCCCCTTATTCGCCTTTGCGTGAGCCACGCCAAATATCGCCCAGTTGTCGCTCTCGCTGCCGCCCGAGGTGAAGTAGATCTCCTCCGGCTCGGCGTTGATCAGCCGCGCGACGTTGATCCGCGCCTCCTCGACTGCATCGCGTGCCTCTCGACCTAGCGAATAGAGTGTGGTCGCGCTGCCAAACTTATCTTTGAAAAATGGCAGCATCGCGTCAAGCACTTCCGGGTCCACCGGCGTTGTCGCAGCGTGATCAAGATATATAGTATCGCCCATTGGTTCCTCCTATCTGGGCCGCCCAAGTCCGTTTACACGTATATTCTCCTACCCGGCACAAAGACTGTCAAGGACAGAGACACAATGGGGCTGGGTACAAATGCTTCGAGAGCGTTCCAAGAAAGACACGCCGGGGAACAATCAAACGGCCGGGTATCTGTCGTAGTGTGTGAACTGCTGTCGATGAACCCGCGTATGAGACGGATGGTTAGACATGGCCGAGCATGAGCCAGGACGCCCACTGTTGGCTCTGGGTGTCGAGGATTCCGATGAGGTCAGGGCGATGGAGAGCTGCGGCTACACCGTGGACTCTGCCCGCTCGCTAGCTGAGGCTGCTGAGAAGCTCGCCTCCGGCACATACTCCGTCTCGCTCATCGGCTCCGGGATGCTCCGCACAATAATTGAGAGCGAGCACGTCCACCGCAACATCGTCGAGCGCTCCAATGACGGAATCGTCGTGCTGCAGGACAACCTGATCAGATTCGTCAATCCTCGGTTCTGCGAGATGTCCGGGTACTCCTGCGAGACCCTGCTTGGCAGCGTGTGGACGGATCACCTGACCCGCGACGAGGCGGCCGTCCTCTTTGAACGTTACCAGAGAAGACTGGCAGGCGATTATGTCCCATCGCTGTACGAGACCTCACTAACCCGCAGCGGAGGGAGCAGAATATATCTCGAGGTCAGCGCCACTGTCGCGCCGTGGCAGGGCCGTCCCGCCGATCTGGTGTTGGTGCGAGACATCGGCGAACGCAAGGAAGCCGAGGACGTCCTTCGCCGCTACCGACAGCTAGTCGAGACCGCGCGAGACGTGATCCTCTTCGTCTCTGAGGACTATCGAGTCGTAGAGGCAAACGAGGCAGCGGTTGAGGCCTACGGCTACAGCCGCAGCGAACTCCTCTCCATGAAAGCAACCGATCTGTGTGCCGATGAGACACAGGACATTTGCATGTTGCTCGAGCAGGCGAAGGGCCAGACAGTCAGCTATGAGACCGTCCACCGTCGGATGGACGGCAGTGTGTTTCCTGTAGAGGTCAGCGTCAGCAGCACAATCATCAAAGATGAACCCGTGCTGCTATGCATCGTCCGTGACATAACCGAGAGAAAGCGTGCTCAGGCGCAGTTGGACGCTGAGAGGCGACGCCTGAGAGCGGTACTCGATGCGCTGCCGATCGCCGTCATTCTCGCCGACGAAAGGGGAGCGTACGTTGAGTCGAACGATCAGGCCACAATAGTCTGGGGAGGGGCCATTCCACACCTGAGTAGCCTTGACGAGTACTCCAGGTTTGTGGGCTGGAAGGCGGAGACCCACGAGGATATCCTGCCGGAAGACTGGGCCATGGCTAGAGCGATCACAAACGGGGAAACCACTGTTGGAGAGATGGTCGACATTCTGCGCTTTGACGGCACTTGTGGAACCATTCTCAACTCGGCGGCTCCGGTGAAGGATGCTGAAGGCAGAATCATTGGGGGCGTAGTTGCTGAGCAAGACGTGACGGAGCTAGTTGAGCTGCGCCAGGCGCTCGAGCGGGCTTTGGATCAGGCCAAGCAAGATGGCTGGCGTGCGTCAGTACTGGAGGGGATAGCCGAAGCGGGGCTGTCAATCACGGAGCTGCCGGAGCTTCTGGAGACAGTGGCAGCGCGAACGGCAAATGCGCTGTCTGCCGACAAATGCTGTGTCTTTGTCATAGACGAGCTCAGTGGTGACTATGAAGCCCGCGCTGCCTACAACGAACCGCAACTGCTGGGATGTCGCGTGAGGCCTGACGAGGGCTTTGTCGGCCAAGTCGTCAGTCAGCACCGGGCTATATATGTTGGGGACACCGCGTCCAATCTGCCAGAGCCTTCGGCTTGCGATCTACTGCCGGATACGCGTTCGATGCTCGGAGCGCCGATGGTCGCTCGAGGAAGGATCTTGGGCGTCTTGCGAGCACTCTCGGATCGTGACCACGCCTTCGGGGTTGAGGAATCTCACCTGCTCCAGGCAATAGCTGATAGAGCAGCAGTCGCGATCGACAATGCAAAGCTTTATGAAGCCCTCCAGCACAGCCGCTCAGAGACAGAGGACGCGTTGGACCGGGAGAAGCATTTCTCACTACTCCTCCAACAGGCGCTGCTTCCTGCAAGCCCCCGGATCGGTGAAGGCTACAGCGTCGCAGTCAGATATGTTCCCGCTTTCGAAGGTCGTGAAGTGGGAGGAGACTTCTACGACGTATTTGGAGCCGGCCCTGACCGGGCAGCCATACTTATAGGCGACGTGCAGGGCAAAGGCCTGGAAGCAGCATCACTCGCGGCGATCACCCGCAGCACCATACATGCCTTCGTCCACGAATCCCCCTCCCCGCGCGATGCCCTGGCACGGGCGAACTCTGTTCTGGAGTCCCAGAAGCCATCGCCCGAGTCATTTGTCACAGTCTGCCTGGTAACCCTCGACCTTCCAACCGGAGAGCTTGCCTACTGCAGCGCAGGCCACCCCCCTGCTGTGCTCTGCCGATCGGACGGAAGTGTGGAAGTCACTGGCGGAGGCTGCCTGCCGCTGGGGGTCGAGGACCACCTCGGCTGCGAGCAAGCCCGGTATCAGCTCGATCCCGGAGACAAGCTGGTGCTCTACACCGACGGCATAAGCGAGGCGCACCATGGGCCAGTCCTCTTCGACACCGAGGGGATCGCCCGCATCATGGCCGATCACGCCGAATGGACGGGCGAACAGATTGCGGACAGCCTCATCGAGGCTGCAACGCAGTGGTCACTTGGCAACCTCGCGGACGATGCGGTAGTGGTTGTAGTCTCACGCGCCGCCTGATGGGTCAGTGCACTTCCTCAGAAACTCAGCGTTTATCCCCTGCTCAGTCTGGGTAAACACCTCAAGCTTGGGCGACCCGTTGCTGGCTTCCTACACTACAACCTCATCTTTGGGACGGGAGAGAGCTCAAGTGAAACAAAATCTAGCAGTCGCCGCTTGCATTATTCTTGTGTTTGCCGCGCCCTCGACGGCAGCGATCCACCTCAAAGCAGGCGTTGTTGACACCAGCGCCAAGACTCGCGCGCAGGCCGCAGTTCCGAGCCATGGCAGTGGGCATTACCTGGTCGAACTGAGCGGGCCCGCCACGCTGCAGAACATACAAGCCATCACCCAGGCGGGCGCGCTCATCATCGAGTACGTACCGGACTACGCGTACCTCGTGCGGGTCGAGCACGCCAGAGTGCATGCACTCAAAGAGCTCTCCTGCGTTCAGTGGGTGGGGCCGTACGAACCAGCCTACAAGCTCGAGAGTCTGCTCGCCGCCGCCGCGGGCAAGGAGCGGCCACAGCAGTACGTCGTCAGGCTCTTTTCCGGCGTAAGCAAGCGCTACGCCCGCCAACGAATCAAGCCCACAGGCGCAAGGCTTGTTGAGAACGGCGCATCTGGGGGTCAGCTCATCAGAATCCTGGCAACCGGCTCGCAGATCGCGCAGATCATACGGCTCGAGGGTGTGGCCTGGGTGGAGCCTTACGTTCAACCAAAGCTCTGCAACGACGTGGCGAGCGGCATCTGCGGGGTGCCGGAGATCAGACAGAACCCGGGGCTGTTCGGGGCGGGGCAGATACTCGGCATCGCCGACGCCGGGCTCGCCAACGGCGATCTGGCGACCATATCGCCGGACTTTGCGGGGCGCATCAAGGCTGTCTACGCCCTGCGCCGACCAGGTGACTGGAGCGACCAGAACGGCCACGGAACCCATGTCACTGGAACTGCGGTTGGCTCGGGCGCCAACTCCAGCAGCAACCCGGCGACGCACAGCTACTCGGGCTCTTTCGCGGGCTATGCCCCGGAGGCGCAGCTTGTCTTCCAGTCGATCGGCGACTCCGGCGGCTTTGTGTTCCCTCCTCTGCACCTGGGAGAGCTTTTCCAGCCTGCTTATGACGACGGCGTGCGCGTTCACAGCGACAGTTGGGGCAGCGCTGTCAAAGGCGCTTACACAACCTACTCAAGTGAAGTCGACCAGTTTGCCTGGGACCACAAGGACTTCCTGGCCACTTTCTCCGTTGGCAACGACGCTGTGGATCTCTACTCTCCCGCTGGAGTCTCTGACCCGGACTGCATCTACGCACCCGCAACCGCCAAGAATTGCGTTGCGGTAGGGGCGAGCGAGACTCTGCGGACCACCGGCGGTTATCAGATGGGCTACGGCATCGCCTGGCCGGGCGACTTCCCGTCCGCCCCGCTCAAGTACGACCTCATGAGCAACACGTTCAGCGGAATGGCCGCGTTCAGCGGGCGCGGGCCAACCGACGACGGCCGCATCAAACCCGATATAGTCGCGCCCGGCACCAACATCATCTCCTGCCGCTGCGCCGCGGGAGTCACCGGTTGGCCGGCTTACGACGAGCACTATATGTACTGGGGTGGCACTAGCATGGCGACTCCTCAGGTCGCCGGTGCCGCGGCGCTTGTGCGGGAGTACTATCAGACGGAGAAGAGCCTCAATCCATCCGCCGCTCTGGTCAAGGCCACGCTCCTGGCCGGTGCCATAGACATGTCCCCTGGTCAGTACGGTACCGGCAGTACCCGGGAACTCTATCCGGTACCGGACTATTCCCAAGGGTGGGGCCGCCTCAGCGTGAAGAATTCCGTATTCCCCGATCCGCCGCTTGTCAACGAATTTACGGACGAATCCACAGGCCTCTCGACCGGTGAGACCCGGGAGTATCTCTACAATGTTGTGGACACGAGCGTGCCGCTGAAGGCGACGCTGGTGTGGACGGACTATCCCGGCGCGGTCTACGCCGCCAAGGAGCTTGTGAACGACCTGGACCTGACGGTAGTGTCGCCGAGTGGGGGTATCCTGCCCGTCAACGGCATCTGCGACCACACGAATAACGTAGAGCAGGTCAAGATCGCCTCGCCCGAGTTAGGGGTCTACAAAGTGCGGGTCACGGGCTACAACGTGCCCATGGGTCCGCAAGACTATGCGCTCATAGTCTCCGGTGGGCTGCCCAATGCGTATATCAGCGGCACGGTCACGTCCAGTTCCGGCGCGGGTGTGCAGGGCGCCATCATCAGCATAATAAGCGCTACTGAAGTCAGGCGGCTGTCCACGAACCTCAGCGGGCAGTATCTGGCGCGGGTTGAGCCGGGGGGCTACTCCGTCCAGATCGGGAAGCAAGGCTGGAGCTTCACCCCTCGCTCAAGAGCGATCGAAGTGGGATCGACCCCGGTTGAGCACGTAGACTTTCAGGGCACTGGTACGCCTGGGGCGCTCAGTGGGACGCTCAGGAGCGTGGTGGGCGGGGTAGTGAGCAAGATACTCGAGACGCCTCACCCCTATCTCAACAACTGCGACCAGACCTATATCATAAGCGCTCACAGCGGGGCATCGCACGTGCGCGTACATTTTGCTGAGATTGACCTTATGAGCGACGGCGACACCATATATGTCCTGGACGCTGCTGACAATGTGAAGAACATATTCACCGGCCATGGTGAAGATGTCTGGAGCGCATGGGTTCCCGGAAGCACGGTCAAGATCAGGATACTCACCAACGAGGCCGGGAATATTGGCTATGGATTCTACATCGACGGGTACGAGACGGATCTCATAGATTCGGGCGCTCTCGCAGGGGCCACGGTCACGCTCAGTCCGGGAGGGTTCCAGACCACCAGCGGGGCGAATGGAGACTACAGCTTCGCCAGCATTCCGCCGGGCACATACGTGGTCAACCCAACCAAGGCGCACTGGAAGTTCCAGCCGCCGATCAGAACAATCGAGGTGCCGGCAGGAGGCGCTGCGAGCGGGGTCGACTTCGACGGGTTCCCGCCCGGCAGCATCAGTGGACAGGTGCGGATCATCAGCACTCAGTCGCACGCGCTGAACATCCAGTCGCCGCATCCTTACCCGGAGAACTATGCTAATACCTGGACCATCACGGCCGACGCCTCGGTCACGCGCCTGCGGCTGCACTTCTCGCGCATCTCAACCGAGCCGGCGTTCGATCTTGTGTATCTTTTGGACGAGGAGGAGAATATCGTCGAGATCTTCACAGCCGAAGAAGCGAACCTCTGGACGCCGTGGGTCGAGGGGCATGTGGCGAAGATAATGCTCACCAGCGACGAGGCATTCAGCGAATGGGGCTTCCACTGCGACGGGTACGAGGCTCAGACGGCCATGGGCGGCCTTGGCGGGGCCTGCGTGCAGCTTGCGCCGGATGCGCGTTCGACAATCACACAAGCGGGCGGGGCTTTCGTGCTGCCGGACGTCGATGTGGGCAGTCACACGGTCTCATGCAGCCACGCGCCGTGGAGCTTCGACCCATCTTCAACCATAGTGAACATATCTGCCGGTTTGGAGGAAAACCTCCTGTTCTATGCGGCTCTCTCGGACCTCAGCCTGCCCTCGCAAGTGAAGCTTGTATCGGATGGAATGCAGGTCACGCTCAGAGGCGCAATAGTCTCGGCGACATTCAACGGCTGCTTCTACGTCCAGGACGCGAATCGCCTGGGAGGGGTCCGGGTCCAATGGTCCGGCACTGTTAGTGAGGGCACTATGGTAGACATCACGGGAACTCTCTCGACCGTAGCAGGCGAACGCCGCATCACAGCGAGTAGCGTGAGCTTGTACTAGCGGTTCCGGAGAAAATGTGGTGTGCCTGGGCTGAAAACTCAGTCCAGGCACGAGTTCGCTTGGCTCGAAAAGGCGTCTAGGAGACCGCGTCCGCCACCTTGCCAAACTCCGGCTTCAGCGACTGGTAGAGCGACTGGTAGATGGGGTAGAAGCGGTCATAAGCCTTCTTTGTCTCCAGGTTAGCATTAGTGGTGCGCGCGACCTTAATGACCGACCGGCAGGCTTTCTCCACGCTCGGGTAGATTCCCGCGCCCACACCCGCCAATAGCGCCACACCCAGCGCGGGACCTTCGTCGATGTTGATGGTCACATGGTCGTGTCCCGTCACGTCTGCCTGGATCTGCCGCCAGAGCTCGCTTCTTGCGCCGCCGCCTGAAGCGCGCACCTGTGTGATAGGCACACCCATCGCGTCGAGAATGCCGAAGGAGTCGCGCAGGCCGTAAGCCACGCCCTCCAGCACCGACCTCACGAAGTGCCCGCGGTCATGCCTCAGCGTGATTCCGAAGAAGGCCCCGCGCGCGTTGGGGTCCGGGTAAGGCGTCCGCTCGCCTGTGAGATAGGGCAGGAAGATAAGCCCCTCACTGCCTGGGCAGACCTTCGCCGCTTCGGCATTCATAAGGTCGTAAGGGTCCATCCCAAGCGCCCGAGCCACGCCCTGCTCCTGGCACGCGAAAGTGTCCCGGTACCACCGCAGGCTGCCGCCGGCGGAGAGCATGACTCCCATCACATGCCACTTCCCCGGCACTGCGTGACAGAACGTGTGCACCCGCAGCCCCGGGTCCACCACCGGCTTGTCTGCAAAGGCGAAGACTACGCCCGACGTGCCGACGGTGGAGGAGATAATGCCTGGCTCGACTATGCCGTTTCCGACCGCGCCGGCTGCCTGGTCCCCGCCGCCGCCCACAACGGGCGTGCCCTCTTTGAGCCCCGTAAGCGTCGCTGCCTCGGCATTGATCCTGCCGCTTACTTCCGGGCTCTCGTAGGCTTTTGGCACCCAGTCCGCCGGAATGCCGATGGCGTCGAGCATCTCCCACGCCCAATCACGCTTGGTCACGTTGAAAAGCGCCGTCCCGCTGGCGTCGGAGACTTCAGTGGCGAACTCGCCCGTGAGCTTGAGCCGGATGTAGTCCTTGGGCAACAGCACCTTCTTAACCTGAGCGTAGACTTCCGGCTCATGGTTGCGAAGCCAGATGATCTTGCCCGCGGTGAAGCCCGTGAGGACGGGGTTCGAAATAAGCTCGACCGTGCGCTCCCGCCCGACCCTGTCCATGATCCAGTCGCACTCTGCCTGCGTGCGTTGGTCGCACCAGAGTATAGCCGGCCGCAGGACCTGGTTTGCTCCGTCAAGAAAGACCGAGCCATGCATTTGCCCCGACAGGCCTATGCCCCTGATCTGCTTCGGCTCGACCCCGGATTCCTCGATGATTTGCCGGATGGCCGCAATAGTAGCCTGCCACCAGTCTTCGGGTTCCTGCTCCGCCCACAGAGGTTTTGGAGTATACAAGGGGTAAGTCTTTGTGCAGGAGGCCACAACCTCCCCATCGCGGCTCGCGTTGATCAAGAGCGCCTTAGTGCCGCTGGTCCCGATGTCTATGCCGAGTAGATACTGCATTCCTGCCCCCTGGTAGGTCGTTTGTACTGGGTATTAGGATAGCTCAATAGCATGGTCAAGTCAAAAAGCAGTGGAGAGTGGACGGTGGAGAGCGGAGAGCGGCCCAGCCTGGCGGCAGCCATAGTCCTGATACTGTGTCTGCTGGCATGCGGGCAGTGCCAGGCGCAGAGCGAGCCGCCGCAGGAGTCGATAGAGCGCGTGCAGGCTATGTATGGCCGCCTGCACGAGAGGCTGTGGGAGGTGGACGATCACTTCTGGCACCAGGGCGAGTACGAGCGATGCATTGCGACCCTGCGTCTTATCACTGCCTTCGACCCCTGGGACACCGAGGCCTACTCTGGCGGGGCCTGGCTGATGCAGAACCAGCTCCGCGACGACGAGGCAGAAGCCTACCTGCTGCAGGGGCTCGAGAGCAACCGCGATAGCTTCAGCATTTACTTCGAGCTTGGCTACTTCTACTACATGCGCAGCCGCTTCGTGGAAGCAATAGGCAACCTCGAGAAGGCGGTTGTGTTCCCCGAGACTCCCCTGTTCGTCTGGCACCTGCTTGCGCATTCCTACGAGCACGAAGGTCTGAACTGGGAAGCCCTCAACATCTGGCTTGCCGAGGAAAGCGCCGACCCCACCAACCTCCTAGCGCGGAACCAGATCGAGCGCATTATCGAGGGCGGGGCTCCCTCTGACGGCCCCGAAGCCGCGCGCCGCTCCCGTGAGCAGCGAATGCGCGAGAAGCAGCACCAGCACTAGACTGCCTAGCCCTCCCTTGCGGATTGGAGAGCGCGGTAAATTCTGCCGATAATCATCCTCGGGAGAAGATATCTGAGTGCCCGCAGAGGTACAGATACCTGTCCCGACCTCGATGGAGGCTTACGAGGATGGTTGTAACAGTGCATAGTACGAGGCAGCGGCGCGGTTTCACGGTTGTCGAGCTGTGCCTGGTGATGATGGTGGTGGCGGTTTTGCTTGCCGTTTCGCTGCCGAAGTTCACCGACCCCTACACGCGCGAGAAGGAGGCCTCGCTCAAGGCGGACCTGAACCTGCTGCGCAGGGCGATAAGCCTCTTCAAGGCCGATACTAGTGCGTACCCCGCGAAGTTGAATGATCTCACCGCGATGAGCGCGCCCGCCAAAGGGCTCGACAGCTACGGCGAAGAGCTCAAGATACAGGCGGCGGACTGGCGCGGCCCCTATCTCCAGGACATTCCGACAGATGCTCTCAGCGGTAAGGCCTTCGTCTACGGCGCCAAGTCCCCTGATGTGGGTAAGGTAACGAGCAGTGCTGCGGGCGCAAGTACGGATGGCACCGCATACAGAACCTGGTAGCCTCTCTTCTTCTAGTGCACAATAGCTCCTGCCCCTGAACTTTGCTGAAGCTTCGCACGTCTTATTAGCCGGTGTGCAAAATACCTCAGCTATCTTCCGCACATGGCCTTGACAGCCCTTGCGTGCAGCGTCATAATACATGTGTGATTTGCATGATGTTGCTTACTACTCCAACAGAGGTGATTCTGCATTGAGCACGGATTTCTCGCTACAGGAGACCTTCTGCGGGTCTACGACAGTGGGCGAGCGTGGACAGGTTGTGATTCCGTCAGAGGCGCGAAGGAAGCTCGGCATCCAGCACGGTGACAAGCTCCTTGTGATGGTACATCCGGCGCGCGGCGTGTTTCTGTGCAAGATCGAGTGCATACGTGATGTGCTTGCCCTTGTTCAGAGAGAACTGGCACAGATCTCGGAGATCGACAACGCCGAGACAGTGGACGCGTAGCCCGCGCGCAGGGCATCGGAGGTAAGGGAATTGAGACTGCTTTCGACCATTTTACTGGTTATAGGCTGTGCCTGCGGAGCTTTGGCTCAGACTTCTGAGATCGCTCTTCCTGCGGGAACCGGCCAGAGCCCTGAGGTCATCCTGACCAAGCCGATCACGCTCGACCAGGCGCTTACGATCGCTTTCCAGTGCAACCCGCAGATCAAGACCGCGATCGCGCAGATAGAGCGATCGGAGGCAGGGATGAGGGAGGCAAGCGCTCGCTTCTTCCCATCATTCACGGCGCAGGTGAACCGGACGTACCAGCCCGAGGTGTCCCTGGCTTTCGCCCAGCCTGGGCAGCAGGCGCAGGACGTGGTGGTTCAGAACGCGACAACAACCAACGCTCAGTTGGGGGTGACACTTCCGCTCGACATTTCGAAGCGACTGGGTTTCGCGTCCGATATAGCAAGATACCAGTTCCAGATAGATTACCTGGGTCTTCTGGCACAGTCCGAACAACTGATCTTCCGGGTCAAGACGGCCTACTACGACACGTTGCGAGCCCAGGGTCAGGAGGAAGTGGCACAGGCTTCGGTGGACGTCGCGGCGGCCCGACTGCAGGATACTAACGCCAGGTTCGCGGCCGGCACAGTGCCCAGATTCGATGTTACGCGGGCCCAGGTCGAGGTAGCAAACCTCAACCAGACCTTGATTTCGGCGAAGTCCCGCGTCGGGGTATCCAGAGCCGCCCTCAATCGGGTGCTTGGAATTGACCCGAGCTTGCCGACTGAGCTGGTGCGAAGCGAGATAACAGTAGAGAATATCAAGGTCGACGCGCAGGCCAGTGTCAAAGAAGCCTATACAAGAAGACCCGAGGTAAGGCAGGCCGATCTTGCCATCGAGCTTGCCAGGAGGAACGTAAGATTCCGCAGAGCGGATCTGTTTCCTTCCCTTGCTGTCAGTGCGCAGACTACCTACAATCCGGACACTTCGACATTCATGCCCGAGAAGGTATCATGGTTGGCATTGGTTGGCCTGACGATACCCGTCTGGGATGGCGGGGTCACAAAGGCAAGGGTCGATCAGGCCAACGCCGATGTGGACATCGCTATCGACAACCTGACGACAACCAGACTGACCGTAGGATTCGATGTTCAATCGGCGGCGCTTACCCTGCAGGAAGGCATTGAGAGGGTCTCAACGACTGCGGAGAACGTCGCGCTGGCCGAGGAAGCGCTCAGGCTTGCCAGCGTCCGGTATAACGGCGGCATCTCAACCCTTGTGGAAGTGACTGATGCTGAGTCCGCGCTGACTCAGGCCCGGGTTGACTACGTTAACGCCAGATTCGATTATGTGTTGGGTTTGGCAGGGCTGCAGCGAGCCACCGGAACGCAACCGGAGCTTGCGGGGCTGCAGTTGTTGGCAACGGAATCGTATAAGAAAGTGGAGCCGTGTCTGAAACCGTAAGTGATTGTCGGCTCAACGCTTGGATCGTCGTCCTGAACTCGTTTCAGGGCCCACACAAGGGTGCTGAGACGAGTTTAGCATGACACGATGAATAAGAGAGTCTTTTGACCTGCCGAAGCCTCGGTTTGAGGGAGGAATCATAGTGAAGAGATCGCTAGCAGTTGTTGCTATAGTCGTGGTGATAGTGGGGGGATTGCTCTTGGTCGCTGCCAAACGCGCTCCCAAAGCCCCTCCGCCAACTACGCAGGAGATATGGAAGACGCAGGGCATACCGGTTGAGACTGCGGTCGTTACCATCGGCGACATGGAGCAGAGCGTCGAAGTGACCGGTGACATCGATGCGCTCGCGAAAGCCACGCTATCGGCGAAGATAGCAGGACGAGTTTCACAGGTCCTGGCTCGTGAGGGGGATACGGTGGCAGCGGGCGAGACCATTGTAGTGCTCGACCAGCAGGACGCGCAGGCGAATCTGCAGAACGCACAAGCCGCTCTGGATGCCGCGAATAACCGGCTTTCCCAGGCACACACTAACGCGAAGGTCACGAGGATCCAGGTTGATTCGGCCATCGAGCAGGCAAAGGCTTCGCTTGACGCGGCCCAGGCCAGGCTGGCGGTCGTGAAGAAGCCGGCCAGAAGTCAGGAGCAGATGGTAGCCGAAAACGCGGTTGCATCCGCTAAGGCCAATCTGGACAACGCGGAAGCCAACTACAAGCGCCACCAGCAGCTTTTGAAGGACGGCGCCATAGCTGCCTCGGCCTTTGACCTCGCGAAGTCACAGTACCTGGTCGCGAAGGCCGCCTACAAGTCAGCGGAGGACCAACTCTCCCTGGTCAAGGAAGGCGGCAGGCGAGAGGACGTTCGCGCGGCGCAGGCTCAGGTGGAAGTCGCCAAGGAGCAGCTGCGGGCCGCGAAGTCTAATGCCTCGCAGAACTTGCTCAGGCAAGAAGACATCAACCAGGCGCGGGCCGGTGTCAAGCAGGCGCGAGCCGCTCTGGAGCTGGCCAGGCAGCAGCTCTCCTACACATACGTGAAGTCACCGATCTCGGGTACGATGGCGTCGCGGCTGATCGATCCGGGCCAGGTCATCTCTCCCGGCCAGTCGTTGGGTGACGTGGTGAACCTGGCGTCGGTCTACCTGAAAGGCGAGGTTTCGGAGACCGAGCTTGCGAACATCAGAAAGGGCCAGCCTGTCGAGGTTCGCACCGACGCTGCGCCTGATACGGCGTTCTCGGGTCACGTCGCTGAGATCTTCCCGTCCGGCTCTACGCAGAGCCGCAACTTCCCGGTGAGGATCAAGATCGATCGCGCTGATCACGTACTGAAGCCGGGTATGTTTGCACGGGGAAATATCATTACTGGAGTCCACAGCGGCGTCATCCTGGTTCCGAAAGATGCGATTGAAGAGAGGGGCGGCACGACGATGGTGTTTGTGGCAGGCGATGATCACAAGGCTATTCGGCGCGACGTAAAGGTTGTGCGGGAGAACACGCATCTTGTCGAGGTCGCTTCGGCGTCCGGGCTCAAGGCTGGTGACGTGGTCATCACGGGCGGCCGCCAGAACCTGCAGGATAAGTCGCTGATCAAGGTCGAGAAGGGCGGATAGCAGATAGAGGATAGCGGATAGCGTTTGGGATCCACGCGCGATCCGCAATCAGCTATCGACTCGGAGAAAACCATGTGGCTAACTGATGTAGCAATACGCCGACCCATATTCATAATAATGTTCGTGCTGGCGCTGATCGTGCTGGGTCTTCAGTCGCGGTCGAAGATGCCCGTCGAGCTCACCCCCAAGATCGACTTCCCGTATGTTACGGTGTTGACGACCTACCCGGGCGCCGGGCCGAACGAGATCGAGACTCTTGTTAGCGAGCCGATCGAGAAGGCAGTGATGTCGATCGGAAACCTGCGGGACGTGACCTCGTCCTCGCAGGAAGGGGTATCCTCAGTCGCTCTAGAGTTCGAGCTTGGCACTAATCTGGATGCCGCGACGGCCGATGTTCGAGACAAGGTCTCGGCTATCAAGCCGACTTTGCCCGACGACATCGACGACCCCAAGGTCCTCAAGCTCGACATCTCATCCGAGCCAGTCATGACCATCGCACTGAAGGGTCCGATCTCTCCCAAGGAGATGCGAATCCTGGCGGACGACGTCATCACGGACAGGATATCCAAAGTTGGTGGCGTCGCTTCGGTCAACGTCCTCGGTGGCGAGGAGAGAGAAATCTCGGTCGCGGTGAATAAGACGCGGCTGGATGCCTACGGGATCGGCATAGACAAGATCGTCAACGCGATCAAAGGCGCCAACCTGAACGTGCCGGCAGGATCAATCAAAGAAGGCGCAAGAGACTACTCGGTCCGAACGGTCGGCGAGCTGCAAAGCGCGCAGGAGATAGCCGGCATTCGCATGTTCGTTGGTGGAAAGCCCGGGCAGCCTGATTCCACCATCACCATCGGCGACGTTGCCACAGTGAGCGATACGGTCGCTGAGGCGGATCAATTGAGCCGGGTCAACGGCGAGCCCAGTGTCACGTTGTCGATTCAGAAGCAGTCTGACGCCAACACGGTCTCGGTGGCTGAGGGGATCAAGCGCGAGCTCGAAGAGATGAAGCCGCTCCTGCCTGCGGGAGTCGATCCGGTTATCGCCCGCGACGATTCGACCTATGTTGAGGACGCCATTCGGGACGTGAACAAGTCCCTCATGGAAGGGATCATCCTTGTTGTACTGATCGTGTTCCTGTTCCTGCACACGGTCCGCGCAACGTTCATCGTGGCTGTCGCTATTCCTACCTCGATCATGGCAACGTATCTGCCGATCAGCGGGTTCGGCTTCACCCTGAATACGATGGTTATGTTGGCGCTGTCGCTGTGCGTTGGAATCCTGGTGGACGACTCGATTGTCGTTCTGGAAAACATCGAGCGGCACCTGCGCATGCGTAAGCAGCCCCGCGAGGCCGCACTCGATGGGCGCTCTGAGATTGGCTTGGCCGCCGTCACGATCACGCTTGTTGATATCGTGGTCTTTGTGCCTATTGCCTTCATGGGCGGAATCGTTGGCCAGTTCTTCAAGCAGTTTGGCATCACCGTTGCGACAGCGACGGCCTTCTCGCTCTTTATGTCGTTTACGCTCACGCCTATGCTGGCGTCACGTTGGATGAAGAGCAAGGACGATGACGAGCGGGACACTATGGCTCTGGACCAGCGGGTGGCCAACGGCACAGCAGGCATCAAGGACCGCATCGACCTCTTCACCCGCCGGCTCTTTGCGGGGTTGGATCGTTTCCTCAAAGGACTCGACAGGAAGTACCGCGGCGTGCTCGAGTGGGCGCTGCACAACAGGTTCCTGACGATCGTGATCGGCATCTTGTCGCTTCTGGTCGTTTTCATCATGGTCGTCCCGCTGCCGGCGAAGGGAGCGCCACCGGCCGTGGCAGGCAAGATGCTTGCGCCAAGGATCTTCATCGCGATTCTTGCTCTGCTGCTTGCCGGCGTAGCGATGGGTATTGATAGAAAGAGCAAGAAGATCGCGGCAGGCTTCGGGATAGTGGTTGCGATCATCGCGCTGACGGTCTACCTGCCATTCGGGTTCACGATGTTCCCTGACACCGACCGGGGCGAGTTCAGCATCAACATACGAACGGCGCCGGGAACCTCCCTGGAGGCTACGGATCAGGTAGTCAGGAGAGTCGAGGCAATTCTGGCGCGAATTCCCGAGCTGAAGGGCGGGTTCTACACCACAGTCGTTGGCGCGGCGTCGGCGGGGTTCTACGGCGCGGACATTGGTCCAGAGTATGCGCGCATATCAGGCGAGTGCATAGACAAGAAAGAGCGAACTAGAGGAATCCAAGAGATCGTGGACTGGATCGCCGCTGAGACCGCGTCTGTACCAGGCGCAATCAGGATCAGTGTTGTGGCAGCGGGTGAGCACGGCGGGAGCGGTATCACCAAAGAGATACAAGGCCAGAACATGGACGATATCCTGCGACAGGCGAACACCGTCGCGGGTATCGTGGCCAAGACTCCTGGCGCGGTCGATACCGATATCTCATACAAGGAGAGCAAGCCCGAGCGTAGAATCATAGTAGATCGCACCAGGGCTGCTCAGCTCGACATGTCGGTTGCGCAAGTCGCAATGGCCGCTCGCACAGCGATTGATGGTGACGACACGGCCAAGCTCAGAGATTCAGGGACGGAGTATCCCATCCGAGTCAGGTACGATCAGAGCGAGCGGTCCAAAGCCTCGGACGTCAGGAACATGATTATCGGGACCAAGGGCGGGGCGCCAATCTACCTCAAAGACGTGGCCCAGATCAAGTACGATTACGCTCCCACCAAAATCGACCGTAAGAACCGCCAGCGAGTAGTCTACGTCACCGCGAACCTGGCCACGGGAGCGCAGATGGGCAATGTAGGCGCGATGATAGACGCAGAGATGAAGGAGACCCCCCCGGTGCCGGGGACATCGATCGGCACGGGTGGTATGGAGAAGATCATGATGGAGAGCTTCGGATACATGTTCTCCTCGCTTATCCTGGCGATCGTGCTAGTTTACATGCTGATGGGCGCGCTCTTTGAGTCGTTCCTGACACCGTTTGTAATCATGTTCAGTCTGCCGCAGGCTATGGTTGGGGCACTGCTGGCGCTGCTGATCACAGGGAACGTTTTCAGCATCGTCGCGATGATCGGTATCATTATGCTGATGGGCCTTGTGACAAAGAACGCCATCCTGCTGGTAGACTACACGAACACGCTAAGAGATCGCGGCCGGAACCGTCACGAGGCACTCTTGGAGGCGGGCCCCACAAGGCTGCGGCCGATCCTCATGACCACGCTCGCGATGGTCGGTGGTATGACGCCGACCGCCTTGGCCCTGGGCTCAGGAGCGGAGAGCCGGGCGCCCATGGCGATCGCCGTCATCGGCGGTTTGATACTCTCGACCTTGCTTACGCTGATCGTCATCCCCGTGACCTACACGATCGTGGACGACGCGTGGCAGTGGCTGATGAGGAAGTTAACCGGACGGGGTACGTCTACTCACCACGATCCCCTGAGTCTATCCGCCGAGCCGGTTGGGGCGGGTAGCGAGCAGGAAGGCTGAGCGAACCGCAGCAGACGAAGACATCGGGCCGGATCTTGACGATCCGGCCCGAGCTGTGTACGGGGTACTGGAGGTTCGGTCCTTGTCCAGTCGCAGCAGCATTCGCGTGATATAATGGCGGGTAAACATATGGGCATCAAGGTGTCAGATTCCTCATCACGTGCGCTGTTGGGCTGGCGTCGCGTTCGGACGCTTGCACTCGTACTCGCGGTTCTGGTCGCCGCCTCGCCGGTCATCGCCCGCTTCTACATTCACTGTGCGGCGTGGGGACGCGTTCACAACAAGGTGAGACAGGTACCGCACGCACGCGTCGCACTGGTGCTTGGGGCAAAAGTCAAGCCCAACGGGAGTCTGTCCATGCTGCTTGCGGACAGAGTAGATGCCGCTATTGCCCTTCACAGAGCCGGTGTGGTAGACAAGCTGCTGATGTCGGGCGACAATCGGTTCTCCCACTACAACGAACCCAGGCGAATGGCAGATTACGCTATCAAGCGTGGCGTGCCGGCGGAGGACATAGCCACGGACTTCGCGGGAAGGAGAACCTACGATTCAGTCTATCGCGCGAAGCACATCTTTGGGGTCAAGCGAATGGTCATCGTCAGCCAGCGCTTCCACCTGGATCGCGCGATCTTTCTGAGCGACCATGTGGGGGTCCGGGCGACCGGATTTTCCGCAGACAGGAAAGGCCACAGGAACATGAGGGTCGAGGTTCGCGAGTATGCAGCTTCGCTTGGGGCTGTCGCGGACGTCTATCTGAGGGAGCCGAGGCCGGTTGGTGGTAAGAAGGAATCGATGTGAGCAGTCGCTTAGGGCTTACGTTCCTTGAGTCCCACAACGAAACATGGTAAGCTCTAATTAGTGACAGGTGTCACAAAGCCAGCGCTGGAACGTAGCAGTTGATATGGCAGATCAAACATCCAATACCTCCGGCAGGAATAGTCAAAGGCTAAGCTCCATCGTGAGTTGGCGATATGCTTCTATAGCGTTCGCCTGCGCCGCGGTGCTGGCCGCCGTTCACCATTCTGATCTGCACGGCAGTTTCGTACCCACTCGGTACTTCCTCCCTCTCCACATAGGGCTCGAGCTGTCCAGCATCGTTATAAGCCTGGCCGTGTTCATCACTGGCTGGTTCGGCTACAGGCAGAGCCGCAATCCCCGGGATCTCGTGATAGGGCTTACATTCTTCGCAACCGGAGTCGTGGACTTTATCCACACTCTGAGCTACAAGGGAATGCCCGACTTCCTGGGCCAGAACACTCCAGGTGGAGCGGCCGCCTACTGGCTGGTAGCTCGTCTGTTGGTGGGCGTCGGCCTACTGATAGCGACATTCGTCCGAGCTACTGAGAGGCGCCGCCGGTACTCGCCGTGGCTGATGCTTGCAGGCGTGGGTGCTTTTGCGCTCGGCGCCATCGCGATCATAGCCTGGAACCAGCAAGCTATAGGCACCGCCCTCTATCCTCAGATTGGACATCCTCCATCGCTGCTGAAGGGGACACTGGAGTATGTTACGATCGGGCTCTACCTGGCCACGTTTCTACTGCTTACCGAGAAACGAGGCTGGAGCCTTGCCGAGGTGCGAGGGCTGCGCAGTGCGCTGATCTTCGCGATCTTCGCAGAAGTAGCGTTCACGTTGTACACGTCGCCATTCGCGTGGATGAACGGGCTGGGGCACCTTTACAAGTCAGTTTCCTACATCATCATCCTGAACGCTCTGTTTGTGGCTGCAGTCAGCAAGCCCTACGAGCAGCTGTCCCGTGCTCGTGATGAGCTTCAGAACTTGTACACCGACGCCCAACGGCACCGTCAGGAGATGGAGCGTTCGTTCGCCAGCGTCGGCTCAGCGCTATCGTCGAGTCTGGATCTTAACGAAGCACTGGATCTCATCGCTGATCTGCTGGGTCAGATGCTGCACGTCGATTGCTCGGTGGTAGTCTCGATGCATCAACGCGATCTATCGGCACAGCTCACCTCGCAGAGAGGTGGCTGCCACTCTGCCGATAGGCCCAGGGATCTGGCGATCGAGGCCGGCAAAGACGTCATTAGAGACAGGAAGTCCATGCTCGTAAGCAACCTTCAGGAAACGGGCCGGGTCACGTGCGACTTCGGGACCGAAACCTGTCTCCGGTCTATGATCTGCGCCCCGATGATTCACAGGGATGAGGCACTGGGTGTACTTGCTGTCTACTCTCACAGATTCTCTGCCTTTGATGATGGCGATGTTCGTCTGCTGGAAGGTTTCGCTTCACACGCCGCAGTGGCGGTGTACAACGCAGTGAGCTTTGAGCGCGAAGCTCGGATAGCCGATGTCCTACAGCGAACGCTGTTGGGTAGGCCCGACATATCCGCCGGCCGCTTTGAGATCGCGCAGGTATACCAACCGGCCATGACCGAAGCGCTTGTTGGCGGAGACTTCTATGACCTCTACCACACCGCTGACGGCCGGCTTGCTCTTGTCATCGGCGATGTTGCCGGAAAAGGTCTCAAGGCCGCGGTCCATACGGCCCTCGTGAAGTACTCCCTGAGAGCATATCTGGAAGAGGGTCATAGTCCGAGCCAGTCGCTCAAGCTGCTCAACAACGCGATCTGCCGCTCCGCGGCGGCCGACACATTCATAACGATCTTTGTTGGCCTACTGGATACGGTAACCGGAGAGCTTGTATACGCTAACGGTGGGCACGAGCCGCCAGTCTACTCCTGCGACGGCGCATTCAGCACGCTCCTTACCACAGGCCCGGTTGCCGGGGTGTGGACGGACGCTGAATACAGTGAAGGCCAGACCAGACTTGAGATGGGCTGCGTGCTGCTGCTCTACACCGACGGGGTCAGCGAGGCCCGGAGGAAAGATGAGTTCCTAGGGGTCGAGGGCATCGGCGAACTGCTGCGGAACTGCGAGGACATGAACAGCGAGGATGTGGCGCGCTGCGTCCACCGCGCTGCCGTGGACTTTTGCGGCGGCGAACTGCGCGACGATGCGGCCATAGTTGCGATCAAGGCGAGATCCCAACCCGTGGCCGATTAGAGGAAGTGAATCACTTTGCGGCTTCTGGTGGCCGTTGAGCGTCCGGCGGCTGTGGCCACGCGTGCCTGACGAAGAAGTCTACCATCTTATGGTTCTCGAAGAACTCCGCGACCTCTTCATGGCCCTTGCCGTGGATCACCTCGATATCCGCGGGTCCGCCCAGCGCCTTGTATCGTTCAACCAGCTTGGCTGAGTTGGTCTCAAGTGGGACGACCGTGTCGCCATCGCCGTGGATGTGGAAGACCGGCACCTTCTTCCTGGCAAGCGGTTCCAGACGATCGATGGGATTGTTCTCCTTGAGATGCTCTTTGAACTCGACGTCCGTCATGCCATAGACGGGCGCCGCTATGGGTATCCCTGGGTAGCTTGTTATGTCGCACACTGTGTAAGTGCCGCCAACGCAAGCTACGAGCCTGGAGTGTTCCACGGCCCAGTTGTAGAGCATGAGTCCGCCACGGCTCTGCGGCCAGAGGCAGGCTTTGGCGGAGAGCCGGAACTTCTTGATCACGAACCTGTGAAACTGGGTGTACACGGCCCGGCCGCTCGGATTGCCGTAAGTCTCTCCTACATCGACACCACATAACGCGATCCCGCTAGACAGAAGGCGCTCGGCAATCCACGACTGCCTATCAGAGGGGCAGGCGCCGATAAATGTGGGTGCGTACCAGACCCAGGGGATGATGCGTATACTCGCCTCGTCCGGGGGCAGAATCACAAAACCCTTGCGGCCGGCCACCTCGAATTCCGCTCGTCGGCAGCCGTATTGCGTGGACCAAGAGAAAGACTCAGTCTCTGCCGCCGTGGCAGAGACAGCGAACAGGATCAAGAGGAGCAGCGCGTAGCATACAGCGTTCATAGGTCTACCTCAAGAGGAAGTACGCTCTGCAGAGGGTGGGTGAAGCTGATCCTCGCCAGCTTCGGGGGATTCCTCTTCAAAGAACCATGCGGTGTCGTAAGCGACGATCATTCTCGCCGGCTCATCGCCCGCGCAGTAGCCGCGCACAGGAATCCGAGCCGGCACATAGAAGCCATCCCCCGGACTAAGCACTTCCAGGTCCCGCCCCTTCACCTCCAGCACAACGTCCCCGCCTTCCAGGATATAGCCTACAATATTGCACGGTTCGTTGTAGAACGGTGGGACCTCGTGCGGCACCAAGCGCTCGTCGTTTATCTGGAGCACGATGCTCTTGGTCATCGGCAGGACAAGCCTTATGTCCGAATGGGCCAGGTGCATGTGCTTCATATCAGATCCGCGGAAGACGAAGCGCTGTTCCGCGTGGTTAGCCTCGGGGAAGAAGAACGTATGAACGTCGGTGTTCATCGCGGTCAGGAGTTTGCGAAGGGTTGCTATTGTCGGGGAACTCCGGCCTGACTCAATCGCGGATATATAGCTGTAGGCAACGCCGGACAGCTTGGATAACTGCCGGATTGAGAGGCGGTGGTGGTTGCGCAGTTGCGCAACCCTTGGGCCGACGTCCAGCAGTCTATCTTCGTGATACGCCTGGCCGGAGTCGGTCCTGTCTTTGTTCATCAGGTTGATGCCTCGCTGAAGAAAGCGCGCGATTGCTCCCGTTCTGCCGATGGGGAGTCATACCGCAGACTACGATATACGTATCATAGTCCTGAAACGCTCGAGTGTCAACGTTCCAAGGGGTGGGGCAACTGCTCAAAATCGTAGGTCCGATCTCCGTATCGGACTGGGCCGACGACCGCCAGCGCCGTTGCGGACGCCGGCGGTCTCTTGGCAGGCTTCTGCCGCCTCAGCCTGCGTGATACTCTTGCAGGCTCCTTACTGTCGCTCCCTGCTTCCTGGCTGTCGCCATTCCCCGCAGCGTGGCCTGAGCGCCCGCAATCGTCGTGATGATTGGGATCCCACGAGCAACCACGGTGGATCTGATGGTCACCTCGTGTGCCCGAGCTTTCTTGCCGCTGGGGGTGTTGATCACGAGGTTGATCTCGTTGTTCTTGATGAGGTCCGTGGCGTCGGGGCGACCCTCGCCGATCTTCGAAATAGCCTTCGCCGCCACGCCGGCCTCCCTGAGCGCTGCCGCCGTGCCGCCCGTTGCGACGATCTTGAAACCCAGTTCGATCAGCTTCCGGCCGAGTTCCTCCGCGTACTTCTTGTCCCTGTCAGCGAGGCTAAGGAAAGCAGTCCCGCTCTCCGGCAGGTTCTGCCCAGCGGCTACCTGGGCCTTGATGAACGCGTTGCCGAAGTTGGTATCGATGCCCATCACTTCGCCTGTGGACTTCATCTCCGGACCAAGGACTATGTCAACACCAGGGAATCTGATAAACGGGAACACTGCTTCCTTCACCGCAATGTGCTTCGGAGTCACCTCTTCCGTAATTCCCTGCAGCTTCAGGCTGATCCCAAACATGATCCTGGCTGCAACACCGGCCCATGGCACACCTGTTACCTTACCGACGAACGGGACTGTGCGCGAAGCACGCGGGTTCACTTCCAGGATGTATACGTCGCCCTCCTTGACCGCGTACTGAACGTTCATCAGGCCTCGAACCTCAAGTTCCTCGGCCAGCAGGTAAGTCTGCCGCTTGATCTCTTGGACTATCTCATCCGACAGACTGTAGGGCGGCAATGAACACGCGCTGTCGCCGGAATGGACGCCCGCTTGCTCTATATGTTCCATGACACCGCAGACAAGCGTGGTCTCGCCGTCGGAGATGGCATCGACGTCCACCTCG
>CAZFYZ010000031.1:0-9282 GCA_964523735.1 uncultured bacterium
GACGTCAACACCGGCAAGTTCATAGGCTCCACGAGCCTTTCGGACACGATCCTCAAGACCAACCTGGACGCGGTCAGTGAGATCGCGCGTCAGCTCAGGCTGCGGGACATCGGCGGGATCATCGTTGTTGACTTCATCGATATGACCAGCGCGAAGGACCGGCAGAAGGTCGTCAGCGCCTTCGAGAAGGAGCTTCACAAGGACCGCACGCGCACCAAGATCTGCCATATCAGCCCGCTGGGCCTGGTGGAGATGACGCGCAAGCGGACCGGGGAGAACCTCACAGATCTCGTGACGGAACCTTGCCCTTACTGCCAGGGTAGGGGCCGGGTCGAGAGCGCCGAGTCAGTCAGCCTTGCGATCGAGCGCAACCTAAGGCGCAAGATAGCCGAGGTCGACGAGGAAGCGTTCCTCATCACTGCGCACCCAGAAGTCGTCATGCATCTGGTAGGCAGCGGCGGCGAGGTAATCGACGAAATCGAGCGGCGTCTCAAGCGCGCAGTATATGTGCGTGCCAACGAGGCTCTCCATATTGAGAAATATGAGATCACTCCCGGCAATCTGCAGGAGATGGAGCGCCACATGATGCCCTGGAAGAAGGGCGAGGCAGTCGAGTGCCATGTGGTGCGCAATCCATTCTCTATGCTGCCGAGGGCGAGCGCGTGGCTCGATGGATATCTTGTCGAGCTCGAGAACGGCGGCAAATACGTGGGCAAGCATGTCAAAGCAAAGCTTGCTGACATCCGCCGGTCTTACTCGTTCGGCGAGGTCGTGGGGTCGGATAAGTCTATTGACAAGGCCGCCCGATCCTGATACAATAACACTCTGTTACTTTGGGGCATTGGGTCTCCCAATGCCCCATTGCTTGACTCTTGTACCAAGACTGTCCAGAGCCTACTTTCGACTTTGGACTTCAGACTTTTGACTAGACAACGGGGGTTCGACGTGTACGCCATAATCAAAGCCGGCGGCAGACAATACAGAGTCGCGGAGAAAGACGTTATCGCTATCAACAGGTTGGGTGGAGCCGAGGGCGAGGAGATCGTCCTTGACGAGGTCCTTCTTGTCTCCGGCGACAAGGGAGTCAAGATCGGCGCCCCGTATGTCGACGGAGCAAAGGTCGTTGGCACAGTCGTTCGCCACTTCAGGGGCAAGAAGATCCGTGGTTTTCACTACAAGCCCAAGAAGGACGAGCGTCGCCGCTACGGCCACCGCCAAGAACTGACTTCAGTCGCAATCAAAGAGATCAAAGCTTAGCACAGCCCTGGGATCGGATACCACATACCCCCTCCCACTTCAGGGGAGGGTTGGGGAGGGGTTCCGGGATCCGGGAGTCCACGCAGTGGCTTTCAGAACGGTAGGTAATCTTGCATGGCACACAAAAAAGGTGTAGGTAGTACGAGAAACGGTCGGGACTCTAACCCGAAGAGACTGGGCGTCAAGGAGTTCGCGGGTGAGTCCGTGACCGCCGGCAGCATCCTGGTTCGCCAGCGCGGCACGCCCCTGCATCCCGGCACCAACGTCGGCAAGGGCAAGGACGACACCCTCTACGCACTCGTGGACGGCGTGGTCAAGTTCGAGTCCGCGGGCGGCCGCAGGCGCGTCAGCGTCTACCCGGCGGTTGCTGAGGCTGGCTAACCAGCACAGTCTCGTTACGAAGCGAAAGACCCATCAGGGACGTTTGAAGATACGGCCTCCGAAGTATATCTAATACCTCGGAGGCCTTTTGTCGTCTCCGATACCAAGACTGCCTGGCCACCAACATCGTGGATCGGCGAGGGGGATCAGATGAAACATCTAGCTGCGTCCGTTATGACTGTTGCCGCTGCTGCCGCACTGCTGTTACCCGCCCAGATCGCTTGTGCCGTTGAGCCGAGCCCAAAGGTTGCAACCAGCCTGATCGTCGCGAACACCACATTTGGCATCAATCTGCTGAAGCAACTCAACAGCGAAAGCAAGGGCGGCAACGTCTTCATCTCGCCCGTTAGCGTCTCGCTGGCGCTGTCGATGGTCTATAACGGTGCCCAAGGCGACACCAGAGTCGCGATGACGAACGCGCTTTCGCTCATATTCCCGCCGCCCTCTACGGCAAGCGAACCTTTGGCCGTTGCGCAAGGCAAGCTGCTCGAGGAACTCAACAAGTCCAACCTCGCCCTTCTCAAGAGCCTCACCGCGCCGGACACAGGTGTCACGCTCGACATTGCCAACGGCCTCTGGGCTCGCAAGGGCATCACATTCAAGCCCGATTTCCTTGCTGTTAACAAGCTGTACTACAAGGCCGAGGTCAAGGACGTGGACTTCAGCGACGCGGCGACCATCCAGACGATCAACTCCTGGGTCAGCCGCAACACCCAGGGCAAGATACCGACCATCGTGGACAGCTTAAGCCCCCGCACCATCATGTTCCTGGCCAACGCCGTCTACTTCAAGGGCCTCTGGGCAGAGCAGTTCGACTCAAAGCTCACCAAGCCCGCCGAGTTCACCCTTGCCGACGGCTCCAAGAAGCAGGTCCAAATGATGTCGAAGCGCGCCTATTACCGCTATCTGGAGGGTGACGACTTCCAAGCGATCGATCTGCCCTACAAGACCGGTCGGATGAGCATGTATATCTTCCTTCCAGCCGAGTCCTCCAACCTCAGCGCGTTCCTCAAGAAGCTGAACCCCAACGCCCTTGCCGAGTGGCTTCCCGAGTTCCACTCAACCCTTCCCAAGTTCCGAACTACGGAAATCGCCGTCAAGCTCCCGCGGTTCAAGATCGAGTACAAGGCGCAGCTTGAGAAAGCTCTTACAGCCCTCGGTATGGGTGTTGCGTTCACCGATAGCGCCGACTTCAGCGGCATCACTGCCGATACAAGCACGGCCATCGACAGCGTCATCCACAAAATCTACGTCGAGGTAAACGAAGAGGGCACCGAAGCCGCCGCCGTCACCGGCATCACCATGAGAGCCACCTCGATGCCCGTGAGCGCCCCCGACTTCATCGTAGATCGCCCCTTCTTCCTCGCCATCCGCGACAACAAGACCGGCGCCATCCTCTTCTCCGGCGCGATCACCGACCCGACTGCGGGCTAACCAATCTCCGCCTGCCCTGAGTAGCGAGGCACGAGCGTATCGAACGGGCGGCTGCGAGCCTCGGGGAACCATTTGCGCCAGTCAAGCAACTAATGTAGTATCCTAACGTCTGGTTCCCTGCAGGAGGATGCTGATATGAAAGCACGTTTGACGGTCTTAGTTGCACTACTCGTTGTCGTGGTCGCTGTTGCAGCCGTCACGCTCGCAGGTCGGAATACGAGTGCAGAGCAGCCGATCGTCGATCGCGGAGTACCCGGCGCCAAGAGTCCCCCACTGGAAGTCGACCATCGCCTCGTGACCGCCAACAACGACTTCGGATTCCGCCTTCTCAAAGAGCTCGTCTCCGAGAGCAAAGGCAAGAACGTCTTCATCTCGCCAGCCAGTATCTCCCTCGCGCTCTCGATGACCTATAACGGCGCCAGTGGCACGACCAAAGACGCAATGGCCAAGGCCCTTGCCATCAACCGCCTGTCGATCGACGAGCTAAACAAGGCCAGCGCTGCGCTTCTGGATAACTTGAACGGCCCCGGCCCGGGCGTCGAACTCAGCGTCGCCAACTCCCTCTGGGCGCGAAAAGGCGTCGACTTCAAGCCGGAGTTCATGTCCCGCAACCGCGAGTTCTACAAGGCGCAGATCGAAACACTCGACTTCAGCAGCCCCAGCGCCGTCCGCACCATCAACTCCTGGGCCAGCGACAAGACCAGCGGCCGCATCGACAGGATTATCGACGAGGACCGCGTTGATGACCTCAACATCCTCTTTCTGATCAACGCTGTCTACTTCAAAGGCACTTGGACCCATAGGTTCGATAGAAAGCGCACTGAGAACGCGCTATTCCACCTTGATGATACCAGTTCGGTCAACGTACCCATGATGCGTCAGGAGGGCAGACTTGCCTATCGCAGATCGTATACGTTTGAGGCAGTAGCTCTGCCATACGGAAGTGGGCGCATCAAGATGTACGTCTTCTTGCCCAGCAGAGGCACAACCCTTGCTGCGTTGATCGACGCCCTTAACGCAGAGACGTGGGAAGAATGGCTGTCCGGCTTTGATGAGAACAAAGTCAGAGTGTTTCTGCCACGCTGGAAACTGCAGTGCGAGACGCAATTGCCCGAGGTCTGCAAGCGCCTGGGAATGGGCGTTGCGTTCGACCCGGACAAGAGCGACTTCCGCGCAATGTGTGCGTGCGATACCAGAAACAACGTCTACATAAGCGCCTTCAATCAGAGGACCTTCATTGACGTGAATGAGGAAGGCACCGAAGCTGCTGCGGCAACTCTTGAGCTCTTTCGAGCGAGGTCTGGATGTCCGGAGGTCAGAGTCAACCGCCCCTTCTTCCTCGCCATCGTTGACAACAAGACCGGGTCCATTCTCTTCGCCGGCGCGATCACAGACCCTACAGCCACAGCCTAATAGCCTTGGGACTAACAAGCGCAGCGTCTTGATCGCGGGGTTCGCGGAACCGCAGAATCCGTGGGTTGTATAGCTGCAGTGATGCGTCTATGATACTTGATCGTCACTACCTTACCGTTGGGAGCTGGATATGATCATGGGGAGGTTAGCGCTGTGGGAAGATCTGCCATACACGTAGTTCGCGTCGGATGCCATACCCTGCTTCTCGCGATCCCCATCTTGGCAACGTTGTATGTCCTGAGTGCTGATCCGGCCATGGCGCAAAGCGCCGCCGTTCCTGTGAGTAACAGCGACCTTGTCAGGCAGTGCGAGCATTGCCTGTCGCTGCTCCTCAATGAAGCGAAGTCTCCGGCCAGAGCTATCATGGGTGACCACGGCGGACCCGTGGATAGCGGCTACCTGCAGTGTGGCGAGATCAGGTCGTTCTGTATCAGGCGGGCCAACTTCACTGACGAAGAGCGAATCGCCATCCGGAATTGGGCAAGCGACGTGGTAGAACGAGAGGGACAGTCCAACAAGAACGTGCGAGAGATGCTAGCGCTCGTGGTAGGACGAACACGTGATACCTCGGTTGTTCCTCAGCTTGTTGACATCCTGCTGAACCATCCGGAATGTCACATGCGCTGCATGGCCGCGATCGTACTCGGCGATATCCGGGACCCCGCATCCATCCCGGCTCTTGAACAAGCGCTTAAGACTGATACCTATGCCCGTGTTCGCCTGAGCTCGTGCGTGGGGCCTCGCCTAAGCCGAAAGGAGATGGTCTACTCGCCCACACGTGATGAGGCAGCGGGTGCGCTCAGACGGATGGGCGTGTCGGTGGCAACTGGCGCCGAGGTCGTCGACGCGCGATATGTTGTTCCTCGTCTGGAACCGCTTCTTTATTCGGACCGCGCACCATATCATGCGCTCATGTTTCTGGCATCCATAGAAGGGCCCGAGGCTGAGGGTGCAGTCACTCGCTTCATCGAGTCGAAGAGAGGAGATAGCAGCGCAGGGTTCTGGATAGACTACGCTCTTGGTATACAGAAGACGGCGAGAGCCGTGGACCTACCGAGCGAAGCCATCCTCTTCACCGGCGCCATCACCGACCTGCGGCTACAGGAGTCTAGCCCTTTCTGGCTTTCTAGCTTTCTGCGTTCTGGCGATTAGGTTCGCCTCCGTACTCGGCTCTTCGCCTCTTTCGGGATTTCGCGATTAGCGTTCGCTCTGTCCCACCGCACGCTTCCCGCCATTTGTGCTATCATGGACTGTCAGGCAGCGGCTGACACCCAACACCTACTATGCAATTCGTAGACCAAGTTGAGATCACAGTAAAGGGCGGGGACGGCGGCGACGGGATCGTCGCGCTCAGGCACGAGAAGTTCGTTCCTCGCGGTGGGCCATCCGGCGGTAACGGCGGGCGAGGCGGCAACGTCATCCTCCAGGCCGACAGCAAGCTCAACACTCTCGTGGACCTCCGCTACAAGAAGAGCTACAAGGCCGAGAGGGGAGAGGCTGGTGGGTCCAACGACAAGCACGGCGCGAACGGCGAGGATCTTATTCTCCGCGTGCCGGTCGGAACCGTCGTTTATGAGGCTGATACCGGCCGCACCATAGCCGATCTTATCCATGACGGCCAGCAGTGCATCGCGGCAAGAGGCGGCGAAGGCGGACGAGGCAACGCCAGCTTCGCCAGTTCCACCAACCAGACCCCGCGCTTCGCCGAGAAGGGCGAGCCCGTCGATCCCATCGATATCCGGCTGGAACTCAAGCTCATCGCGGATGTCGGCATCATCGGCTACCCTAACGTAGGCAAGTCCACACTCATCTCCAAGATTAGTGCAGCTAAGCCCAAGATTGCAAACTACTCTTTTACAACGCTTGTGCCGAATCTGGGCGTTGTGAGCGTCGACATGCGCTCGTTCGTCGTGGCGGACATGCCCGGACTCATCGAGGGCGCGCACGAGGGGGCTGGGCTCGGAGATCAGTTCCTGCGCCACATAGAGCGCACCCGCCTGCTTGTGCACATCATCGACGTGTCTGGATTCAGCGGCCGTGACCCGATGCACGACTACGATTCGATCAACCACGAGCTTGCGGAATACAGCGAGAAGCTCTCGCGCCTGCCCCAGATCGTCGCGTTGAACAAAACTGACATGCCGGGTGCGAGGGATAGCGCAGATGCCCTCAAAGCCGACCTGGAAGCTCGTGGGCTTGAGGTCTTCGAGATATCAGCTCTCACCGGTCAGGGCTTGCAGCCGCTCATCTACCGGCTAGCCGACCGCCTTGACGAGATACCTCGCGAGGAAGCCCCAATCGAAGAGGTTGCCAGGTTCACTGTTGATCGCGCCGAGGAAGCGTGGGATGTCGAGAAGCTTTCAGCCGACGTTTACCAGGTAGTCGGTCGGCCCATCGAGGTCATGGTCGCGCGAACCGACATGCAGAACGAGTACGCGCTGAGGCGCCTTCACAGGCAGCTCGACAAGCTGGGCGTGATCAAGCGGCTGAGACAAGCGGGCGCCAAGCACGGCGATACTGTGCGCATAGGCAAGGCAGAGTTCGATTTCAGCGATGAAGCATAGCGACAGACAACCGCATAGAGTCGTGGTCAAGGTCGGAACATCCAGCCTCGTGAGCGAGACCGGCTCCCTCAATCGCGCCAAGATGTCCACACTGGTCAGCCAGCTGGCTTCCGCCAAGCAGCAGGGGATGGATGTTGTCCTTGTCACCTCCGGCGCGATACGAGCCGGCATGGAGCGTCTCGGCATCCCTCGCCGCCCGCGCAACATCCCGGATCAGCAGGCCAGCGCGGCTGTTGGTCAAAGTTTGCTGATGAAAACCTATACAGAGTTGTTCTCAGAGCACGGCGTCATCACTGCGCAGGTGCTTGTTACGCGAGACGACTTTCACGACCGCATTCGCTATCTGAACGCGCGTAATACGATGCACACCCTCTTCCGATTCGGATGCATGCCCATCGTAAATGAGAACGATACTGTTGCCACGGAAGAGATCAGGTTCGAGGAGAACGATACCCTCAGCGCGCTTGTCGCTGCTTGTGTTGACGCCGATCTGCTGCTGAATCTGTCGGACGTGGATGGTCTCTACAACGGCGATCCCCGCACCAATCCCGACTGCAGGTTGATCGAAGAAGTCGCCGAGCTCACTCCGGAGATAGAATCGCTCGCGGGCGGAGCGGGTTCAGACGCCGGCAGCGGAGGCATGCGCTCCAAGATCGAAGCAGCCAAGATCGCCGTGAACTCCGGTGTTCGCATGGTCATCGCCCGCGCCTCGCGTCCTGATGTTATTCCCGACGTTCTGTCGGGCAGATGCGTAGGCACGCGGTTCTTGTCCAGCGAGACCGGCCTCAACCACCGCAAGCGCTGGATTGCCTTCGCGAGCCGCGTCAAAGGCACGATCACTGTCAACGAGGGCGCGAGTAAGATGCTCTTGGATAGAGGCAAGAGCCTGCTGGCCGCCGGAATCACAGGCTGCCAGGGATCATTCAGCGTTGGAGATCTCGTTGCAATCGCGGATGAGAACGATCAGCCCATCGCCCGCGGTCTCACCAACTACGGCTCCGCGGAGATCAAGCTGATACAAGGTAAGCGTTCGACCGACATCGAAAAGATACTCGGCTACAAAGACTTTGACGAGGTCATCCACCGCGACAACCTGGTCTTGGGTGTATAGGGAGAGACCCATCACGAAAACACGACATAGGGGAAAGCACGAAAACGGATTTCGTGTTTTCATTCCCTTTGGTGGTTTCGTGACAAAGAAGAACGTATGACTGACACGGAACTGAAATGTAAGCAAGCCAAAGCCGCGTCCATGAAGCTCGCCACCATCGGCAGCGCGGTAAAAGACCGTGCGCTGCTCGCGATGGCAGACGCCTTCGTTGCAAACAAAGCCGCCATATTCGAGGCCAACAAGATCGACTTGGCCGCGGCTGAGAAGAACGGCATTACGGGCGCAATGCTCAAGCGCCTTACCCTCGATGAGAAGAAAGTGGCGCAGATGGCCGATGGCGTGCGGCAAATCGCCGCGCTCCGCGACCCCATCGGGGAGACCATCGAGGGCTACGTCCGCCCGAACGGTATGGAGATCCGCAAGGTCCGCGTGCCGATCGGCGTGATCGGGATTATCTTTGAATCCCGTCCCAATGTGACGGCCGATGCCGCCGCCCTGTGTCTCAAGGCTGGAAACGCGGTGATCTTGCGCGGAGGCTCCGAGGCTATCAACTCCAACCTGGCAATCGCCCGCATCATCCAGCAAGCGATCACCGCGGCGGGCATCCCAGAGGGCGCGGTCCAGATCATCGAGACCACCGACCGCGCCGCCGCACAAGAGCTCATGACGATGAAGGACTACATCGACTGCCTGATCCCGCGCGGTGGCAAGGGCCTGGTCAAGACAGTCGTTGAGAACTCCCAGATCCCGGTGGTCTGGCATCTCGACGGCAACTGCCATGTCTATGTCGATGCCGGAGCCGACCTCGCAATGGCCGAAGAGCTAGCTGTGAACGCCAAGGTCCAGAATCCAGGCGTGTGCAATGCCATGGAAACTCTTCTTGTGAGCGAACAAATCGCTCCCGAGTTTCTTCCAAAGATATGTAAACGTCTGGCCGATGCGGGCGTTGAAATAAGGGGCTGTGACAAGTCCCGCGCCATCGTCGATGGCCTGAAACTCGCGACCGAGGAGGACTGGGAGACAGAGTATCTCGACCTGGCCCTCGCGCTCAAGGTCGTGCCTGGCATTGACGAAGCAATCGAGCACATTAACACATATGGCAGCCGTCACTCGGACGCGATC
>CAZFYZ010000031.1:9292-9610 GCA_964523735.1 uncultured bacterium
ACTGAGGACTATACTGCCGCGCATCAGTTCTCGATGGAGGTCGACTCGGCTTGCGTGTTCGTTAATGTCTCGACTCGCTTCTCGGATGGCTACGAGTTCGGCAAAGGCGCGGAGATGGGCATCTCGACCCAGAAACTCCACGCCCGGGGGCCGATGGGCGTGGAGGAGATCACGACTTACAAATACGTCGTCACGGGCAACGGGCAACTTAGGGGATAGCGACCGATGCGCAGACATGGCCAACCCGATGATGTGACTGTGTTGAGAATCGGCGAACAGATAGCCGTTTCGCTGGCAAAAGAGCGGCTTGAGTCCGCG
>CAZFYZ010000031.1:9620-26221 GCA_964523735.1 uncultured bacterium
TGGTATTTTCTGGTGTAGCTGGCGATACTGCCATTGCAGCAGAAGATTATACAAAAGAGCGGCTTGAGTCCGCGGGGATCAGCTACGCGGTTGTCGGAGACACTTCTCAAGACCTGTTTGGATGGGGCAGGATAGGGACAGGCTTCAACTTCATCACGGGACCCGTTCAGTTCAGAGTGCATCGAGACGATGAGGCCGCCGCCCGAGAGATCATCGGCGACCTCGCCGCGATCAGGCCGCGCAGGCTGCCTGTCTTGCTTCGGCTCGTTGCGGCGATCGTCCTGCTGCTGCCGATCATCGCGATGATTCTGCAGCGGCTTAGATAGGACAGGACCCATAACTCAAAACTCAGAACTCAAAACCCGGAACGAGAAGCTCGGCATTATGGGCGGGACATTTGATCCCGTTCATATCGGCCACCTGATCCTCGCCGAGCAGGCCTGGGAGCAGCTCGGCCTCGACAAGGTGCTGTTCATACCGGCAGGCGACCCTCCGCACAAGCCCGCGAATGGCGTCTCGAACGCCGAGGCGCGCTTTGAGATGACGCGCTTGGCGGTACAACACAATGAGCACTTCGAGTGCTCCCGGATCGAACTCGATCGTTCGGGTCCGTCCTACACGATTGACACGATCCGTGAGCTCTTGCGGCACCACAATCAGGGGAGCATGTACTTGCTTATGGGCGCGGACGAGGCCAAGTGCCTCATGTCCTGGAAAGACCCGCGCGCAATACAAGAGCTTGCGACCATCGTGGTTGCGGGGCGTCCCGGCCTCCCGTACGATGAGGCGGTGGCCGGTCTGCCGCAAGACGTGGCGAGCAAGTTGCACAAACTGGATATGCCAGCGGTCGATATCTCTTCGACTGATATTCGGGAACGCACCCGATCAGGTAGGTCGATTGCCTACCAGGTCCCTCGTGAGGTAGAATATTACGTGCGTGAGAACAGGCTATACGGTGGAGAAGTAGCATGAGAGCTCTGGCCGGGGCTTCGCCCCGCAAACGTGGCACATCGTGGGTCGCGGTAATACTCGTCGTCTTGCTTGGGTCGGTGGTCGGCATAGGCGCCGGCACGTTTCTTGCCACGTCCCGCGACCCAATGAGGCAGACAAATACAAGCTGGGTCGACCTCATCAGAGGCGAGTTCGGCGGTGAGCGCTACGTTCGCATTCTGATGATTGGCGAGGATGACACGGCCAAGGGACGCAAGGACGGCAATGGCCTCTCGGATACGCTCGTCGTCATGGCACTCGATACAGAGACCAAAGAGGTACGAGCCATCTCGATTCCGCGCGATACTCGCGTCGAAATTCCCGGCCACGGCACCTCTAAGATCAACTCCGCCCACGTCTATGGCGGGCCCGAGCTCACAAAGCAGGCCGTGCAGGACCTGTTGGGTGTCCAGATCAACCGCTACATCAAGACCAACACGCACGGCTTGCGAGGGATGGTCGATCTGGTCGGAGGCGTGTACCTCATCGTCGACAAGGACATGCACTACACAGACCGCCACGGAGGGCTGTATATAGATCTCCATGCCAGTCCGGAGAAGCAGCTCCTTAATGGCAAGCAGGCGGAAGGCTATGTCAGATTCCGCCACGATGCCCACGGTGACAGCGGCTTCGAGTACAAAGACGGTAAGAAGATCGCTGTGGGCAGGATCGTCCGCCAGCAGATGTTCATGCGCGCGCTTGCCAACCGCATCATGAGCATGGAACACAAACGTGATCGCGCCAACTTCCTGGCCACGGCCTACAATCGCCGTTACATCGTGAGCGACATGAACCTGATGGACTGGGACGGCCTCGCGGACATCTTCAAGGACATCAAGCCTGAGAGCGTTAAGATGAGCGTGCTTCCCGGCTCGCCTGGTAGAGTGGGCAACGGCAGCTACTGGATTCCCGACGAGGAAGAACTGCCAAAAGCCGTCGCAATCGCTCTTCTGTTCCAGGACCCGCCGCCGACGGTAGAAGTACTCAACGGCAGCGGTGTCGTCGGAGCAGCCAAGAAGATCGCTGATCAGCTCGAGCAGGCTGGCTTCGAGATTATCCGTACCGATAACGCGCCCAAAGACGACTACCTGATGACCCAGGTCATAACGCACAAGGCCAAGGCAAAGACCGAACCGATAATGAGAATAGCGAGGCTCGTGGGCTCTAACGATGTCACAGACGATGGCATTCCCAACCCCAACGCGGACGTAACTGTAATAGTGGGCAAGGACTCCATAGTGCAATAGCGCGGCCGTCAGCGCACGGGCCTCGCCGACAAACGTAGGAGAAAACGGCATAGAAACCAAAGACAAACTCGAAATCGTCAAGACTATCCTCGCCGAGAAAAAGGCCGAGGATGTCGAAATCATAGATGTCAGCAGCCGCACGCTCGTTGCGGACTACTTCGTCATAGCCAGTGGCACCTCCAATACGCACATCAGGGCCATCACCGATGGGCTTATCGTTGATGGAAAGCAACGCGGGCTCCGCAAAGACCACGTCGAGGGCTACAAGGACGCGCGCTGGGTGCTGGTTGACTATGGCGACATAGTCGTGCACATTTTCGCCCCCGAGGAGCGAGGCTTCTATGACATCGAGTCCCTCTGGAAACAGACCGCGATCAAGCTTGAAAAGGCATCTGATTGAACGCCGACGACCTCGCCAAACAGGCTGACTTCGACCGACACATGACCGCGGCGCATGTTGCTCGCCGCCGGGGCGACTACGACCAGGCCGCTCAGTCCGTCGTCGAGGCCATGCGCATCCGTCCGGACGATCCGGACGCCCGCGAACTCGCCGCCGATATCCTCTACGCTCGCGGTGATATCGAGAAAGCCGCCGCCGAGTACAAGATCATCTTCGAGGCCGACAACACGCGCGCCTCCGCCGAGGAGAAGTTCGCCAAGGCCACGATAGAGCTGGCCGAGCAGAAGCGCCAGAAAGACCTCATGCAGCTTATGATCGACGACCCAGAGGCCTTCCGCAGGTCCTACCTGCCCACCCAACGCAGTCCATGGATCGCTGCGCTGCTCTCGGGCTTCCCGGGACTCGGGCACGTCTACTGCGGGAAGTACATCAGGGGGTCGATAGTATTCGTTGCGTCGTTCCTGTGCTGGTGGCTCTTTCTCACCCTGAGGCCCCAGGGAGTGCCAACCACACAGTTCTTTACCGACCTGAGCGCGGGGGCCGTGTTCTTCCTGAGCGCCGGAGTCGCGGTCCATCTCTTCGCCATCATCGACGCCGCCGCAATAGCCGAACGCACCACCAAAGGCGCCAAGAGACACTCTGAACCATAGTAACCTGCCTAACCGACCAGACTCAGCCCATCTACGCCAGTCCGGCATTAGAGGCAGGCAGGCGGGCCCGCGGCTTTGTTCTGGGTGTCCCTCATCAGCCCTGCAAGGTCGGTGCCGCGAGTGGCTGTGTAGTCAGCGACTATGCTGTGGTTCCTGCGGAGCATCAAGACTACAAAGGAAACCTTGAACCGCTGGTTGATCTTCAGCACGTTTCCGTCCATAGACCACGTGCTGCTGTAGTCCCGCACCTTGCCGTTCTTGCCAAGGTTCAGCGGCATCCCGCTCACGCTTACGCACCCGGTTGCCGTCCCCTGCAACCCACCGGAGGGGCATACGTTCAGAATCTCCGTCAGAACGTGCGTCTCAGGCTTCAGAACTGTGCCGTCAACCAACACATCCCCCTTGCCCGTGATGCTGTTTGTCGCGGTTCCGAGCGCGTCTATCTTGGTCGCAATGCACGAAGTCCCCGCCGCGACAGGCTCACAGGTCTTCGCATTGCTCCTATAGTAGCTGAATGCGGTTTCGTAGGTATCTGAGGTCACCTGCCTGGTGGTCGCCCGGAAGAACTTGGTCTCCGAGAGCTTGCCATCCGTCGATTGTGTAACCGTGCCGACCCACTCTCCCGGCATACTCAGGAAGAAACTTGCGACGCCGCTGCACTGGTTCAGAGCTTGGCAATGCGCCGAACCGCAGGCAGCAGCTATCAGCATTAACACGCTCGTCAGTACGTGTCCGGTCCTCAACAATGGTCTGCCCTCGCCCCACCTTAGTTGCCCATCGCGCTCGCCAGCGCGGGCACAACTGGTAATCTACCCACCTGTCCAACCACATATCCGCCGGCAGCGGGAAGAGCCATGTCATCGCTACCGATCCGATCATGTGAATACCCAATGGCCACTTGCATCGTGTATGATATAGTACCTACCGACAGGAGATGATGCTTTGCCCCAACCTGACGTGATACTTGCCTCAGCCTCGCCCAGACGGAGGGAACTGCTCGCCCTCGTGTTTGACGATTTCAGAGTGATACCAAGCGAGTTCGACGAATCGCTTGTGCCGCCTGAGTTGAGCCCTGCCGAGCATGTCGTCTACTCGGCTGAGATGAAAGCGCGCGATCTCAAGGACAGGTTCCCGAATCCGCTCGTGATCGCCGCTGACACAGTTGTGGTTGTAAACAACGAGATCATGGGTAAACCCTCTGATGTCGAGGACGCCGCTCGCATGCTGCGAGCACTGAGCGGGCGGGTGCACCAGGTCTACACGGGTGTTGCAGTGGCTCGGGGCGAGGTTCTCCACAGCGCGTGCGAGTCAACAGATGTCGAGTTCCGTGAGCTGACGGATGAGGTGGTGGCCCGCTACCTGGCCACGGGCGAACCAATGGACAAGGCCGGGGCCTATGCCATTCAGGGCAGGGCGTCGGTGCTCATCTCAGGCATACGTGGATGTTACTTCAACGTGGTAGGACTGCCTTTGTATAGGCTGAGCCTACTGCTTGAGCAGTTCGGCATGGGGCCTTTAGAGTGAGGAATGTCGATCCCACGGTTCTGGTATAATGGGGCAGTGATGACAACAGGCAAGCATTTCGCAGCGTTCGCACTGATTCTCATTGCGGCACTGAGCATATCGGGATGTGGTGAGCGTAAGTCGGCGGCGAACGGCAAGATGATAGTCGCGGCGGGGATCGCGCCTATGGCCAACTTCGCCAAACAAGTGGGCGGTGATCTGGTTCAGGTCGAGCTGATGGTCCCGCCAGGCCAGAACCCTCATACATATCAGCCGGAACCGAGGCAGATGAAAGCCCTGAGCGAGGCGCGAGTGCTCGTGCTCAACGGCCTGGGGCTGGAGTTCTGGGCAGACAAGGCTGTGCAGGCCGCAAGCAACCCAAACCTGATGGTTGTAAAGACGGGTGAGGGTATCGCGACTTTGGCGGACGATGACGATCATCTGCATCCTGGAGGGAATCCCCACGTATGGGTCAGCCCCGTGTTGGCGATTCGACAGGTTGGGGCGGTCAGGGACGCCTTCGAAAAGGCTGACCCCGAGCACACAGCAGAGTATACGGCTAACGCTTCGAGGTTCATCGGCGAACTCAAGAAGCTGGACGCGGACATACGAGACCAGGTCAAGAACTGGAAGACAAAGGGCTTCATCACCTTACACCCTTCGTGGCTCTACTTCGCGCACGAGTACGGGCTTGAGGAGGTTGCGTCCATCGAAAGAAGCCCCGGCCGCGAACCGACCCCGTCGGAGATGCGCGAGGTGATCGACCTGGCCCGCAAGCTGCACGCGAAAGCGATCTTCGCAGAACCGCAGTTCTCGGCCAAAGCCGCCCAGGTGGTTGCGAGCGAGACCGGCGCCAAAGTTGTGTTTCTTGATCCCTACGGCGAGCCGCCGGACTACGACTACGTCAAGACCATGCGCGCCAATCTGGAGAAGATGAGCGAGGCTTTGAGGTAGCTCCCAACTGATATGAGCAATGAGTCAGTAGTAGAGGTGCGCGGCGTTACCCTTGAGCATAACGGCATGGTTGTGCTCGATAGGGTGTCATTCACCGTGGGCAAGGGCGAGTTCGGCGCACTAATTGGCCCAAACGGCGCGGGCAAGACCACGCTGTTGAGAATCATCTTGGGGCTGATGCAGCCGGATTCCGGCGAGGTCTTCGTCTTCGGCAAACCGCCTGCCCTGTTAGGGGCTGAACGCTCGAAGATCGGCTACGTACCCCAAATCTTCGCGATCGACCTGAACTTCCCGGTGACGGTCTTTGAGACTGTGCTGATGGGCACCTACGGACGGCTTGGCATCGGACGCAGGCCGGGTAGGCAGGAGAGGGACGCCGCCATGGCGGCGATCGAGAAAGTCGGCATCATGGATCTCAAAGACCGGCCAATCGCCCGACTCTCCAGTGGCCAAAGGCAGCGGACATTCATTGCGCGGGCGCTTGCAAACCAACCCGAACTGCTGATCCTGGACGAGCCCACGACAGGTGTCGACGCCCCCACGACAGGCAGCCTCTACACATTGCTCAAACAGCTTAAGCAGGAGGGCGTCACGATTCTGCTGGTCTCACACGATGTGGGCGTAGTTGCGTCTTTTGTCGATCGCGTAGCGTGTCTCAACCGATCCCTGGTCGCTCACTGCAGGCCGGATGAGGTGGAGTGCAACGCGGCTATGCATTCGATGTACGGCTGCGACGTTGCGTATTTGCACCACGGCGAAGCACCGCATATCGTGGTGGAGGACCATCAGGATGCTTGAGAGTTTCCACTACGCATATATGCAAAAGGCGCTCATTGCCGGGGTCTTGGTCGGCGGACTATGCGCAGTGATAGGCGTCTATGTTGTTCTCAAGGGATTGTCGTTTATCGGCGCGGGGATCAGTCATGCATCTTTTGGCGGAGTAGCGATTGGAGTTGCGCTCAGGGTGGAGCCGATCTGGTCAGCTGTAGTCTTCTGTGTGCTGGTGGCTTGGGGGATCGGTCTCGTGTCGCGCCGGGGGAACGTGAAAGAAGATACTGCGGTCGGCATCTTCTTTGCATCGACAATGGCGCTGGGGATTCTGATAATTGGGTGGATGAAGGGGTATCAGTTTGACCTCTTCGGATATCTGTTCGGCAGCATCCTTGCCGTCACCCAGCAGGACGTGTGGACGACTGTCATCATAGCAGCTGTGGTGCTGGGGTGCGTGGCGTTCTTCTACAAAGACCTGATGTTCGTCGCCTTCGACTCCGAGACCGCGCAAGTCACTGGCGTTCCCGCCGGGAAGCTCTACTTCCTGTTGATCACGCTGATAGCGCTCACGGTGGTGATGTCGATCAAGGTCGTCGGGATCGTGCTGGTGTCGGCACTGATCGTGACGCCGGCCGCGGCCGCATTCCAGCTTACGGAGAGCTTCAGCAAGATGATGGCAGTGGCTGTCGTGTTGGGTGTGTCCTCCTGCGTGCTCGGCCTCGTTCTGGCTGATCTGCTGGGAATCGCCCCTGGTGCCACGATTGTGCTGCTCGCGACCCTGGCGTTCTTTGTCTCGGCCGCGCTTTCTCCTAGGCGGAGACGCCGCAAGACCCTATAGTTGTGTAGCCTAGGCCGCCTCTCTATCGCTTATCTGCTGCTCGATGATCCGCGAGACCACTCGCCCGGCAGCCTGGACCGCAAGCGGATCAAACTGAGCGCCGGACATTTTGCGGATCTCCTCGAGAGCCTGTTCGAGGGTCAGCGCCTGCTTGTAGGACCTCGGCGAGACCATCGCGTCGATGGAGTCGGCTATCGCTACCACGCGCGAAATCATGGGTATGTCATTGCCTGCCAGTCGCCCGGGGTAGCCATGGCCATCGAAGCGCTCGTGGTGCCGAAGGACTATATCAGCCACTGCAACAAGCTGAGGACTCTGCGCCAGTATCTCGGAACCTACCTTGCAGTGGCGCTTGATAGTCTCTACCTCCTCGGGCTCCAGCGAGCCTGTCTTCATGAGCAGATCCTGGTCGACTCCCAGCATGCCGACATCATGCAGCAGGGCCGCCTTGCACGTGAGCGCCAGATCCTGTGTACTGAACCCCAACTCCCGACCGATAGCGACAGCATACTCGGCCGTCTTTTCCGAATGCCGAACGCTCCCGGGATCACGTGTGTCGATGGCGGCGACGAGGGGTCTGATTGCCGACATACTGGTGTCGCGCATAAATGCATCCAATACGGGCAGGCGATTCATCGCGACGCCGTGCGTCTGCACAACTTCCTGGAACGCGCAGACAGTGTTCCTGTCTCGCTTGGCCTCTAGTAGGGCGGCATCGGCAGCCTGGAGAAGGTCCGACGGAGCCGCGCCGTCATCAGGGTAGATGCCGACTCCCACGCTGACGGTAAGCGATATGCCGTGATGCCCAGACTTGTCGATGCTCTTAGTGCGTACGGCCGTTCTCTGGATGGTTGCGCGCAGTCTTTCCGCTCCAGACAGCGCCTGTACGAGGTCGGTTTCCGGCAGCAGCACAACGAACTCCTCGCCTCCATATCTTGCTGCTATGTCGGTCCCTCTGATTGTCTCTACTATCAACTGGGCAACTGACTTGAGGACAAGGTCGCCCGTTGGGTGTCCGTGAGTGTCATTGATGTACTTAAAGTGATCGATGTCAATCAGCATCACGGCCAACGGTCGGTTGTAGCGCTCGGCCAGCTGAGTGTGATGTTTGAGTTGCTCCTGCATGTAACCGTGGTTGTACAGGCCGGTCAGTTCGTCCCTGTTTGCACGCAGGGCCAGTGCGCGATTCTTGGAGTAGCTGACCCCGGCCACCCCGATTACGCCGCACAGTACCATGAGGAACACTGAGAAGTGGCGTATTGTGCTCAAGGTGGACATTATACCGGTTCTGGAGGTTACGTTTATTATGCTGCCAACGGGTGCGCCGTTGATGTCTTCAATCGGCAGGATGCCGTAGGCCGTCATCGAATCCGTGGAGACTTGGACCGTCGGTGTGTCGGGTGCCTTGCCACCTTTCATAAGACGATAGACCACAGGCGGCAATGTACTAAGCTGGCCGAGGCTGCGGACGCCGATCATCTGGCTGTTAGTCTGGCAGAAGGCCAGGCGATCCTGTGTCCCAACCGCCAGATCCTGCAGATACTCCGCAGTCACCTGTCGCGCAACAAGCAGCATGCCCCTCGGCTCGCCCGTGTGGTTACTGAGGCGCACGCAATCAGAAGCGAAGCTGTACACCCGCCGGTCGAGCATAATGAACCCACGGCTTGCGTTGCCGCTCATCGACCTCTCGAAAAGCTTGTAACGCGACAAATCCTTCAGCAGCTTGCCGTGGAGTCCCTTCGACCACACCAGTTCTCCTTTGGTCCCCTGCAAGAGGATGATGTCAAAACCGAACGCGCTGGTCGCTATGCCGGCCTCGATATTCGTTTCCATCCAAGCAGGGTCCCTAATCAACATCTGATGGTAGATGTCATCCCAGTGGCAGTAGTCACGGCAGTTTGCAACGTCGACGTTTCGAGTCTTGTCGATGCGGCGTCCGAGGTTCTTCACGTCGCGCATCGTCATTTCCTGCTCCCTCGCCTCAGTTCGGGCGACTACTACCGCCTGCACTGCATAGGCGTAAACAACAACCGGGAGCACGCCAGCGAGAGGTAGGAGACCTCGGAAGCTAGCACGCTTGCCAGGGGCGAATATTATCGCGTAACGCTTGAAAAGACTCAGGGCCAGAGTTAATAGAGATCTCACGGAAGTTTCCTACTCTCTACTGAGGTCGATGTAACTACTAAATGTCAGGCCAAGCTCGCTTGATGTTTCACTGCGGCTGTTGGGCTTGCCGGCGGCCAGGGTCAGCCAGGAGTCGGAGCCGAGTTTGTGGCTCACGCCCACGCGTAGGTGGTTTGCATCTCCCGGCAAGTAGTCGACTCCCAGCCATAGGCTTTCGCCGATGTCTATATCCGCTCCCACCATAAGTCCGTGAGAGTAACTGCTGTTGATAACTCCGAAGTGTGTCCTGACAGTCCCTATTGCCTTGGACATTACGAAGTATGACGTTGGCTTGCTGGCCCTCGCAATATCCATGAACCCAACTGCGAAGGCAGGTGTCCGCTTGCCCTCGTCGAACAGCTTCAACTTGCCGTTCCAGTAGTTCTCGCTGGAGTCTTCGGTCTCATACTTGTCTACTCCGAACTCCAGTCGATTTCCGATGCCAAGCTGAGTCATAATGCCCGAGGTTGACTCAGTTGTCATCATTGTCGAGTAGCCGTAGTTGGACGCCTCTAGCAGAAGCGTGTTGGCTCCCAGAGTCTCGGCCGTAGGTATGTAATTCAGGCTCGAGGGATACGCAAGCAGCGCCGAAGCCCCACAGACCAGTAGGGCAGCGGCTATTATGGTCTTAATACACACGCAGGTGTCCTCCATGTTCAACACTCGAGATATCCGGCTTTGATTGCCTCCCGGAGCGCCCGAACCATGCACGGGTCGAACTGCGTTCCCGCGCAGCTTTCTATCTCCGAAAGTGCCGACTCCTGATCGCGGGCATCCCTCCACGGGACATCTGAGGTCAGTATGTCAAAGGCCTCCGCGACTGCAATGATCTTCGAACCCGTGGGAATGTTGTCGCCTGACAATCCATCCGGATAGCCTTTTCCATCAAAGCGCTCGTGATGATGTTTGACCAGGATCGAGGCCGCCTGCAATCCATCGATCTTCTCGAGGATGCGGATGGAGATCTCCGCGTGCTGCTTCATGATCTCGAATTCCTGATCGGTGAGTCTTCCAAACTTGTTGACAATCTTGCGGGAGATGGCGATCTTGCCGATGTCATGCAGGCCGGCTGCATACTTGAGATCCGCCAGGTCGTCCCCCGAGAGCCCCATCACCCGTCCTATCGCGAGGCAGTATCTGGAAACCCTTCGGCTGTGCCCTTCGGCGGTCTTGTCACGTTGCCCGGCTGCTGTAACCAGCGCATCGATGGTTTGTTCATAGACGCGCTGTAAGCCGCCTCGATCCGCACGTTCGACGCCCATTCGCATCCTCCCGAGTCACAAACGATCATGCATCATCTTCGGCAGCAGTAGGCTTTGTCTTCAGTCCCAGTTACCGCGGTTGATGCCGGGGCATCTTGCGCGGGGTCTCACGTTTGCTTGCGAACAGGGTGGGGAATGGCTACGGATAGCAGACGGAGGACAAGACAATGCGCAAACATCGACCATTCGCATACTTCACTACGGCACTCGTCCTTGCAGCTTTCGGCGCCTGCCTGCTGAATGGCTGCGGCAAGAGACCCACTAGCGCAGTCGTCGACAGGCGCGATATCGTTGAGCAGGCCAAGGTCTCAGGCTCAGTGGTGGCTCCGCCGATAGCTGACGCGCGAGTGGCCACGCCCTATGCAGCGCCAGTCCAGAAAGTGGATGTTACCGTTGGGGAGCGTGTGAGAGAGGGCGAGGTAATCGCCGAGCTATCCGCTCCTCAGAGTGACCTCTACTATCGCGAGGCACGTTTACGTGTTCAGCAGGCAAGGGCGGCTCTGGCGCGCGAGAAATCCGCGAGCGATAGACAGATAGCTGCGGCTCGAAAGGCAGTCCAACAGGCGAGAGCGGCTGAGAAGACTGCTCAGGCAGCGCAGCAGTTGCCACCGGAAGAGATTGCTGGCGCCGGACCCAGCGTGAGCACGGCAACGGCTCGTAGACAGGACGCTGAACAAGCACTTGCGAGCACTCAGGCTTCAGCTGAGGCAAGTCTCGTGCCACTTCAGCGACAGGTGGCCTCGGCGGAGCAGGCCCTGCAGGAAGCTCAGACAGGACGATCGGCTGCTATGATACGTACGCCTATCTCGGGGACCGTTCTGAGAGTCTACGTCAAGCCTGGCGACGTCCTTGATCCTGGTGGAAAGCGAATCGCGGCACGGGTTGTCGATCTTGATGCGCTCAAAGTGGACGCGAGCATCACTGATGAACTCGCGGCTAAGCTGCCGCCCCGTGCTCGCGCGACCGTCACCGTAGATGATTTGCCGGGCAAGCAGTTCACGGGCAGGCTGGAGAACATCTACTCGCGCCCTACTGGTCGCAGAGGGAGCATCGAGCATTCAGCGTCTGTTGCCATTGTGAACAAGGACGGGGCGGTCAAGCCCGACATGAAAGCCGATGCCTGGCTCATACTGGACCAGGTCAGTGATGTCCTCGCGGTGCCGAACGATGCCCTGTTCAAGAGTGACGACAGGTGGGCGGTTAAGGTCCGGGCAGCAAAGGACAAGTGGCGGACGCGCCTCGTAGAGATCGGGATCAGCGATGGCGAGTACACTCAGATAGAATCGGGACTGCGCGAAGGTGAGGTGGTATCGCTCAATCCCTGAGTAGACCGCGAATGCTGGTCCAGGAGAACACCACATTTCTCTGCTGACTTGACCTGCGTCAAAGAACCCCTGCCTTGATCCCGGTAGAATGGCAATGTGAGAAGCGGTTATGAGCTTTCAACTTTCCGGGAGGTGCGATATGGCAAGGCAAGTCAGGCAGATGATCAAGATAGACGAAGAGAAGTGCAACGGTTGCGGGCTGTGCGTGACAGGCTGCGCGGAGGGCGCGCTGCAAGTAGTTGACGGCAAAGCGAAGCTGGTTTCAGAGACTTACTGCGATGGTTTGGGTGCATGCATCGGCGAATGCCCTCAGGGCGCGCTAACTTTCGAATCGCGGGAGGCAGATGAATTCGACGAGGCGGCGACTATCGACCATCTGATGAAGAGTGGTCGATCCGTTCAGGCGCATCTGGATCATATGGCTGCCCATGCCGCCGGCGGTGCACATGAGGGGCACGCGCACGGCCACGGTCACGCGGGTCACGTCTGCCCGTCGGCGAAGACAATAGACCGGACTAAGGACGCCTGCAAATGTGAGGAGACGGCAACGGGCAAGGTTGAGAGCGAGCTGCGGCACTGGCCGGTGAAGCTCTACCTGGTGAATCCGTCCGCATCATTCTTTGAGGACGCGGACCTTCTGCTGGCGGCAGATTGCGTCCCATTCGCGTTCGGAGGGTTCCATCCGGAGATGCTCAAGGGCAAGACGCTGGTGACCGGCTGCCCCAAGTTCGATGATACCGAACTCTATCTGGAGAAGCTGACCCACATCCTGAGCTTGCACGACGTGAAGAGCATCACGGTTGCGCAGATGGAAGTGCCCTGCTGCTCAGGTATGACGCGGCTTGCGCAGGCGGCGGTAGAGGCAAGCGGCAAGCAGGTGCCCGTGCGGACGGTCACCATTGGGCTGGATGGGGAGCTTTTGTAGCAACTTGCTGCAGGCGCAATGGCGCAGCCGGTATTGGAAGCTCAACTGACCCGGAAGCTAGTCTCCCCGGAACCAGGGATTATGGCCGTCATTGCGCTTGCACCAGTGCTCGGGTACGACGTAGCGCGTTGCTCTATACAGCGGGTCGTTATCAGAGGTTGTCCGATCAGTCTTCCAAGCATCCGGCGCAACGGCTCTGACGTGCCAATCACAGAACAGCACGTTGGCTTTCCCGGCATGTCGTCGTTCAGCGTCATAGGCGTCGGAATACCTGACTGTCCCTGACGACCAGTAATTCGTCGGTGGAGCGTACCAGGTGTGATCACCATCGAACCCATTGCTATCCATGAGATAGCAGGTAGAACGTTTGTAGACGATGGCTGATTCGTGCGGCGGAGCTACTGATCGATTGTAGCCCAGATTGCCGGTCCAGTAGTCGGTGTACACGTTCTTCCAGTAGCTTGTGTTGTAGGGCTTGGGGTGGTTGGTTCTGCTCCAGGGGCGCAGGTGGTCTGCTTCGCCCGGACACTTGGCCAGGAGCTTGCTCTTCGAGTACAACTGGGTAAGTTCAAACCACGTGACCGGACCCCTGGGACTGCTCTGCTGCCACGGGGCAAAGCGGCCCTTGTTGTCGCCCATGTACATCTCAGTAGCCAAGCCGATCTGTTTCAGGTTGTTGAGGCATTGCGCGGCGAGCGCCTGTCTCTTTGCCATCATGAACACTGGGAATAGGATTGCCGCCAGTATGGCGATAATTGCGATCACCACCAGGAGTTCTATCAGTGTGAACGCACTCCGGCCCTTCCGCTCTTCTAGCAAACTGTTCATTGTCGCCCCTCTGTTCCGACAAGAGTCTGATAGATGCCTGCCCTGCCATTATGGATTATGCACACGCTTTCGCGGTTGGGCAATGGCCATTCTGACCAAACGATGCATAATGTGTCCAAGGCGGTCTCCGTTGGGTGGCCTGCCCGATCGGTGCACTGGCATTCGCTTAAGCATGATTGCGGCAGAATGATATTTTTCTGCTGAGATTCCTGTTTAGCTGCAAGCAAGCGGGGGTATAAATAGGTTGACTCGCCCAAGTCATCCTGCCTGAGGCCCTCGGCGCCCACGCCGAGGGCCTCGGCGCGTACGTGAGACCTCACATTACCACTCCCGCGAACCGACCTCAGGTGTTCACAGACTAGATCAACAATATACAGTGTAGAGGCTGTCAAATGCCGCCCTAGACGGCCCATCTCAGCAATAACTATGCCTCAACTGTAACAGGTTTGAAGCAGATAGGCACAGGGTATTAACCGCTACGCCTGCCGGCTAACTGCGCATGAGCTGCGATCCGGCAAGCAACGTAGGCATCACGCCGCTCCGACCGGCGCGATTCTCGATTCCTCTCATCGGTCCCGGTCGCCAACCTGGAGCGATGGGAACTGGCGTGAACCCTGTGCTTAAGGGCTGGCCGCTTAAGGCTCAGGGCAACTGGCTACCGGGAGGGATACACTTATGCAACGTGCCATACTGGTCATCGTCTCGGCTATCATACTTCTGAGCCTGGTTCTGTCTGCTCAAGCCCAATTGGCCAATTCCTGCTGGCCGAAGTTTCACCGGGACATCGCCAACACGGGACAAGGCGTATACGGCGGCACGGGTTCCGAGCTTACCTGGACCTATTCGGCGGGTGGGGCCATCAAGTCTGCGCCCGTGGTGGCGGCTGATGGAACCATCTACTTCACCTGCGACAACGGCAGGCTCTATGCCATAGCGGGTGATGGGACCAGGAAGTGGGACTATGCCGCTAATTGCCTGGGAGCAGCCTCACCCGCCATCGCGGCAGATGGTTCAGTCATCTTTGGCTCCTCCGACAAGTACCTCTACTCGATCAGAGCGGACGGTACGCTCAAATGGCGGAGGCTGCTGATCGCGCGCATCGAGTCCAGCCCGACCATCGCAGCCGATGGCTCCGTCTACGTCGGCTGCAACGAAGGCACAGTCTACGGGTTTGCCGGCGACGGCACCCAAAAATGGACCTACAAGGCTGGCGGCGCGCTAAGCTCGCCTGCAATGAGCGGTGGAGTGATTTACTTCGGCTGTGCTGATGGCTCGGTCTACGCTTTGAACTCAAATGGCACCTTGAGATGGAAGTTCAGCCCTGCCGGGTCTGGAGGCTTTGCCGCTTCTCCATCGATAGGTGGCGACGGAAGCATCTACATCGGGTCGGTAGGGGGATTCTTCTACGGGATCAACTCGAGCGGTGGCCAGAGGTGGCGGACGTCCATCGGCGGAGAGGTCCGGTCGACCGCCGCAATCTCCCCGGACGGCAGCATCATCTTTGGCTCGCGCAACCACAAGGTCTGCTGCCTCTCGAGCCTGGGTGTGATCCAATGGACATTCACGACCGGCCACTATGTAGACTCGTCTCCGGCCGTTGGGCTTGATGGCGGAGTCTACGTGGGTTCGAACGATGGCAGCGTCTATTCACTCAATCCTGACGGGACCGAGCGCTGGCACTACGCGGCGGGCTCCGCAATCCAGTCGTCTCCCGCAATCGGCACGGCCGGCTGCCTCTTGGTTGGGTCGGACAGTGGAACTCTCTACTGCTTTGCGGCGGACTCTACTCCTCCCTCGGCCCCTGTTGTGAACGACAGCGGGGCGTTCACGTCGATACTGGACAGGCTGAGCGGGTCTTGGAGCGCAGCCGATCCCGAATCCGGGATATTCTCTTACGAGTACTGCATCGGAACTGCGCCCGGCCTTGACGACATGGCGCCCTGGCTCAACGTTGGCAGTTCTACTAGCGCAACTCGGACGGGCTTGGTGCTGCAAGACAAGCAGGTCTACTATGTGAGTGCCCGCGCGATCAACGGCGCCGGGATTGAGGGTCCCTGGGCAAGCTCCGACGGCATCATCGCCGACGCGACCGGCCCAACCGCCGTCGTGGTGACTGATGGAGGCCGATATACCTCTAACGCCAACTCCCTGCAGGCAAGCTGGTCAGCGATCGACCCCGATTCTGGGGTCACCGGGTACCAGTACGCGATCGGCACCTCCCCCGGCGCGACCAATACCGTGGCGTGGACTGATGCCGGCGCCTCGACCTCGGTAACTCGTACAGGTCTCTCTTTGGCAGGCGGTGTCACCTACTACTTCAGCGTCAAGGCGCGGAACGGCGGCGGTATATATGGAGCAGCGGGCTACTCGGACGGAATCACTGTTGATGTCACTCCTCCACTGACACCGGTCGTCGTCGATGGCGGCGCCTACTTCTCGAACCCAAGCTCGATCAGTGCCAGTTGGTCCAGCATCGACAACGAGTCCGGCGTCGCCAAGTTTGAGTACTCGATCGGGACCAGCGCCGGAGGCACTCAGGTCCTGGGTTGGACTGACGCTGGGACAGCTCTCCAGGTCACCGCGACAGGTCTGAGCCTCACGAATGGCACCACCTACTACCTGAACGTTCGCGCCGTGAATGGCGCGCTGCTTACTAGTTCGGTGGGGTCTAGCGATGGGATCACGCTCGATGTCACACCGCCGGAGTCTCCGGTCGTAACTGACGATGGTCCCTTTACTGCCTCA
>CAZFYZ010000031.1:26231-36592 GCA_964523735.1 uncultured bacterium
CAACTCCACGCCGCGTGGACTGCCCCTGATAGCGAATCCGGGATCAAGTCCTTCAAGTACGCGATCGGAACAAGCCCAGGCACAACCGATGTGTTGAGCTGGACAGGTGTTGGCACGAACACCTCGGTGACCAAAACCGGGCTCTCGCTCGTTGATAAGCAGACGTATTACTTCAGCGTCATAGCCACAAACGGCGCCGGAGCCGATTCAGCGCCCGGCATCTCGGACGGGATCACAGTCGATGCCACCGCTCCGACCAAGCCCGCAGTTGTTGACGACGGCTCCTATACCGCAGATGGGACGCAGCTTCATGCAACGTGGTCTGCGCAAGACCTGGAATCGGGAATCACCAAATTCGAGTACTCGATAGGCACGGCGGCGGGTGACACCAACGTTGTTGGCTGGACAGACGCTGGCACAGCCACTTCTGTCACGCGAACCGGCCTGAACCTGACCGACCGCGGACGCTACTTCTTCAACGTCCGCGCCACCAATGCTGTCGGGCTGGTAAGCGCAATCGGTTCCTCGGATGGTATTCTGGTCGATCTCTCCACCCCGCCAGCGCCGGGAGTCACTGACGATGGGCAGTTCACGGCGATTGGCTCGTCCCTTCATGCTACCTGGACGGCTGTGACAAGCCCATCCGGTATCTCAGGCTATGAGTACTCCGTAGGGACCACTGCGGGTGCCACGGGTGTTCGAGGCTGGACCAGCGTTGGCAACGTCACTCAGGTTACGGCGACCGGGCTCACACTCGCCAACGGCGGCACTTACTATATCAATGTGCGTGCAATGAACAGCCTCGGCAAAGCGGGCCTCGTGGGGTCATCGGACGGCATTCTGGTTGACACGACCGCTCCACCTGCTCCGGCCGTGACCGATAGCGGTGCGTGGACCAACTCCGCAAGCGAGCTGCTGGTCAACTGGACGTGTGCGGATCCTGAGTCAGGCATCACTGATTACCAATACGCTGTTGGCACAAGCCCTCACGGCATCAATGTGCGGGGGTGGACCTCCGCCGGAACGAACACATCGACGACTATCGGCGGGCTAACCCTGGCGGATGGCGGTACTTACTACATAAGCGTCAAGGCAACCAATGGCGCGGGAACGATTGGCCTCGACGGCACGACAGACGGGATCAGGATCGACGTCACACCTCCAACACAGCCCTCGGTCACAGACGATGGCAACTACACGATGAACTCGACCCAGCTTCACGCGACCTGGAGCGCTTCAGACCCGCAGTCTGGGATCGCCAACTACGAGTATTCGATCGGTACATCGGCTGGAGGTCCCGACCTTGTCGACTGGACGAGCGTCGGAACGAACACATCGGCCACGATAGCCGGTATCGAACTGCAGCCCGGGATACGCTACTACATCAACGTTCGTGCAACCAACGCCGCAGGCTCGGTAAGCTCTGTCGGCAGTTCCGATGGCATCTTCCTTGAGGCGACGCCGCCGACTACACCCGAAGTCGATGATGGCGGCCCGTACACTCAGAGCCTGACCACCATCCATGCGACCTGGACCTGTGAGGACCCGGAGACAGGCATCGCCGGCTACCAGTGCTGCATCGGTGTGACGCCGGGCGACGATGATCTCGTTCCCTGGACCGATGTAGGCACCGCCGCGAACATCGAGCGCAACGACCTTACCCTCCTGCAGGGCCAGACCTACTACGTGAGCGTCAAGGCCACCAACGGCATCGGAATGGTGAGCGAGGTTGGAGTATCGCAGGGGATCACCGTCGATACCACACCTCCGGGCATCGCGACGGTGACCGATGATGGGCAGTTCTCGGCCAGCGCCGACACCATCCACGTGCTGCTGGATTGCACTGATGACGAGTCCGGGATCGCCGGATACGAGTGTGCGGTTGGTACCACCTCAGGCGGCCAGGAAGTGCTTGACTGGACTTCTGTCGGCGTGGGTCCGGATGCCCTGCTGAGCGGGCTTACTCTCACCGACGGCACCGTCTACTACGTCAGCGCGAGGGCGATCAACGGCGCGGGAATCACTGGAGAAGTGGGAGTCTCCGACGGAGTCGCGATAGACACCACCCCGCCAGTCGGCCTGACCGTGCACGACGACGGCGCCTATACCGGGTTCGCCGACAGGCTGCACGGCCAATGGGCGGCCTCAGACCCGCAGTCCGGGATCGCCAGCTATCGGTATTGCATCGGGACCGGCCTCGGCCTGAACGATGTGGCTGACTGGCTGGACGCGGGCTCAGCGACAGAGGCCACCCGCGAGGGGCTAAGCCTCTCCTCCGGTGTAGCTTACTACATCACGGTGATCGCTATCAACGGCGCTGGTGGCGAGAGTGCGCCAGCAAGCTCCGATGGCATTACCCTCGATCTGACGCCGCCAAGCACCCCAGCTGTTACTGACACAGGCACATATTGGGGCTACAAGACAAGCATCTGGGCGAGCTGGATCGCCGAAGATCCTGAATCTGAGATCGCTGAATACGCGCTGTCGGTCGGAACCTCGCCCGGCGCGATCGACGTCGCAGACTGGATGAGTGTGGGTAACAGGACATCGTTCACGCGGACCGGGCTGCAGCTTGTTGATGGGGTCACCTACTACATCAACGTCAGGGCTAGGAACGGCGCAGGCAGTTGGGGAGACGTGGGTTCCAGTGATGGGGTTCTGATCGATTCCACGCCGCCGACAACTCCGGTCGTGACGGACGACGGTGACACTACCTCGATCCTTGACAGCCTGCACGCGACCTGGCACGCTGCCGATCCTGAGTCGGGCATCGCCGAGTATATGTACTGCATCGGCACCAGCCCCGGCGCGACAGACGTTCAGACGTGGACCGGCGTCGGCTTGACTGAGGACGTGACTGTCACCGGCATCACCCTTGATCCGGTCCTCCGCTACTACTTCTCAGTCAAGGCCCGCAGCAACTCCGGCGCTTGGAGCGCCGTTAGCGCCAGTGATGGGATTGGCTACACCAACGGTGCGGCCATCTGGTGGAAATTCCGCAACGACTGCTGCAACCTTGGCCGTGGTCTCTTCGACGCCACGCGCGTCAATGACCTCGCCTGGACTGTGCCGACCTCGGGCTACATCGAGTCCTCGCCTGCTATTGCCGCCGACGGAACCACCTACATCGGGTCGGCTGACGGGAAGCTCTACGCCATCACCCAGAACGGCACCATCAGGTGGACGTTCAACGCGGGTGCCTGCATCGACAGCTCGCCGGCCATAGCGCCGGACGGCAGCATCGTGTTCGGTTCTGAAGACGGCAAGGTACGGTGCCTGAGCGCTGCGGGGGAGGAGACTTGGGTCTATCAGACCGGCGGTGGAATCCGGTCATCGGCTGCCATTGCTTCCGGGCGTGTCTACATCGGCAGCAGCGATGGCTCGCTGCACGCTATCGACATGTCCAGTGGAGCCAAAGTGTGGAACCACGCCACGGGAGGCGAGCTGCGTTCCTCGCCTGCGGTCGATGCGGATGGGGTTATCTACGTCTCCAGCGGCGACTGCTATATCTACGCCGTCAACCCGAATGGCACCCGCAAGTGGCGGTTCTGGACCGGGTCTGCTGCGGACAGCTCACCGGCCATCGCAAGCGACGGCACAGTCTACTTTGGCAGTGGCAGCGGATCGTTCTACGCGGTCAATCCGGATGGCTCGCAGAAGTGGCGTTATGACACTGGGTACATCGTCGACTCGTCAGCGGCCATCGATCCGAATGGCAACGTCTACTTTGGCGCAGGTTTCGACGGGGGCAACGGCCGACTGTACGCGATGCGGGCCGATGGCAGCAAGGTCTGGCACGCTGATCTGCCGGGCGGAGGCATCGCCTCATCGCCTGCCATCGATCCATCCGGCATGATCTACGTGGGTGCGTGTGACCACAAGCTCTACGCATTCAAGCCCGATGGGACGGTTCAATGGTCGTTTGCCACGGGTTCGTCGGTGGTTAGTTCACCGGCATTGGGAGCTGATGGCAGCGTGGTCTTCGGCTCCTACGACGGCAGCATCTACTGCCTGCGCGACGTGACCAGCAAGGATCTGACCCCGCCAACTACTCCGGTCGTGACTGTGCCAGGCGTTGTCGGGGTGGGGCAGTTCCTCGAGTTCTCCTACAGTGCGTCTGATCCTGATACGATGGTCGCTGAGTACGTCTACGCCATCGGTACTGCCCCTGGCGAGGCCGACACCGCCTACTGGACCAGTTCCGGGATCGAGACTCACGTGATACGGCAGGACCTTGCTCTCGTGCCAGGTACGACCTATTACGTGTCGGTCAAAGCTCGGAACCCATCCCAGAGGTGGAGCGACACCGGGGTTTCGCAGGGCATCCAGGTGACCCCGTCAATGCTGCTGACTTCCATAGGGCAGCTCGGCAGCATGAATGAAGGTGCTGAGGTAGCGGTTGCGGACAAGGTCGTGACTGCTGTATTCGGCGACTGCGTCTTCATCGAGGAGCCCGGGCGCTTCGCGGGCCTGAGGTGCGTCATACCCCAAAGCCAGCTCAAGCTCGGCGACCGGGTTGACATCACTGGACGGGTACACCTGAGAAACGGCGAGAAAGTACTCGAGCCAGCCACCTGCTCGGACGCTGCCGCGGGTTTGGCTCTGGCCCCCATTGGCCTGTATGCCAGGACACTGACGGTTGGCGGCCCCAACCCCATGGGCCTCTACGTAAGGCTCTTTGGAAAAGTGACAGCCGTTGGCGCGGACTTCCTCGTGCTTGATGACGGCGCGAACGCCGAATCCGGTAGAGGCGTGCCGGGCATCAGTGTCATGTGCACCGGCTCTTCAGCCAAGGTGGGCGACACTGCCAGCGTCGACGGCGTGCTGTGCATAGAGATGGTGCAGGACACGCCACGGGTTGTCCTTCGCACAGTCCGGCCCGATGCTGTGTGCACATACGTCCCTTGAGAAGTTGGAGCTAGCAGTCATCGGATAGAGATGGGTTGTAGCAGGCGTCTCCGACGCCCTCCTCTAAGCGTGAAGATGCCTCCCTGGGGTCGGAGACCCCGACTACAACCACTACGTCAATTCGCTGCTGAGGATGAACGGATCTGCCCAGGGAGGGTTCTTGTCTACCAGCGAGTCCACAGTGGCCCGGATTTCCAGCGTCTGGGCCACTGCCGCTTGTATACGCCTGTAGTGAGTGGCCTCAAGCGCAGTGAGCTCGCGCCTCCTCCGATCAGCCAGGTACTTCTGCGGCAGATCATATCCTCCAACTTTCATCCACGGTGCCCCCTCTCCCTGTGGAAAGACATCCTGAGCCCCGTCGAAGAGAGGGTTGGGGTGAGGCCTCTGAACCCCCTCTCGCGATAGGAGAGGGTTGGGGCGAGGTCCATGAGCTCCCTCTCCCCTCGCGGGAGAGGGCTGGGGTGAGGGGGACTCCCCCTTCATCAAATGCACCTTCACCAACTCCTCCCCCGCCTCCGCCAGTGCCCGAATCACCTTCGCATCACGTGGAAACGGAATGCGAGGGAAGTCGACCATCAACAGATCCGCATACCTCCTGCGGTACTCCGAGCTGTGCAGCAGTCCATATATATAATGGAGTAGCATCTCATCTCGCACAGGACCCCTTGGCCCGAGCAGAAGCAACGCGCCTCCCCTGCGGAACAGGTTGAGGTCAGTGGGGCAGTCGGAGCAGAATACAACATCCCACTCCGGCGAACCCGTGGCGTGCCCGGCGCGGCCTACTGCAAGGGCGATGCGACCGTCCAACAGCTTGTCCATGAACGGCAGCCGCGGCCGCTCCATCACCGCCCGAGACAGGAACGCCCATCGCCTGTCGAACGGCCTGTAGAGGACCTCGACAACGCGCTCGCGCCAGGCAGGATCGTGCTGCATATGATCTCTTGCCGCGTCGATGTCCAAGTCACCGACCGGATACAGTTCCCGGATTCCGTCTGCAGGCACGCCTGGGTCCGCCAATGCCTCGAGGCGCTCGAGCAGGACTTCACGATTGCTGTCGATCGCGAACCGGTCTCGCGAAGTGACGAAGCCAACGCTGCTTTCGCTGAACAAGTCCAGGACCGAGGGGAATCGGGCATACTCCGCCTGAAGCGATGCGCTCCCAGGCACAAACAAAACGAACGGCGGGGTGAGTATGATCTCGCGCCAAGGCGTGGACTCAAAGTCCAGGTCATCGAGCGCGCGCAGCTTCTCCGAGCGGCTGCCACGCAGATCTGCATAGTACACCTTCGACCGTCCTGCCGTCTGCCCGGACTTGATCATGAACGTGACCGCCACGCCCATCCTGATCGGGAATACGTTCTCGTCGACCTCGCCGAAAGCACTTGACTCGACCCGTTTGGCGTTGCCGTGGAGGTCGAGTATGCGGATCTCATCAAACGTGCGCATCAGGCTTGCGCGCATTGCCCGAAACGTAGGATTGAAGATGAAGCTATGGTTGGTGATGAATGCGACGATCCCCCGTCCCGCACGCTCGACTCTTTCCTGGGCCATGCGGATGAACTTCACGTAATCGTCCTGCAGCCATTTTGGATTGCGCTCGTTCAGACCGATCCTGTAGTCGGCCATCAGCTCTGCGATCTTGCCGCCATTCGCTGAGTGCCCCGAGTATGGAGGATTTCCGAGGATGACCAGCGGCTTTGTCTGACCCTCAGAGAGTTCATCAACGATCGGCAGTGGCGACAACCAGTCAGCGTTGACGACATCGGTCCCGCGCAGAAGCATCCGCGCCAGCTCGCACGTCGCCGGCATCAACTCGATCCCAACCAGCCGGCCACGGTGGGGGCAATGCGTCTCGATGTGTCTAAGAAACGTGCCAATGCCTAGACAAGGATCAACTACCGCAGCCTCTGATAGCCTACACTCAAACCTGCTGCTGAGGATAGACTCTACGCTGCGGACAATGTACGAGACTACCGCTGGCGGGCTGTAGATGATACCACGCTTGCGCGAACCTGCTTGGTCGTACGCACTGAGGTACTCCTGAAAGAAGTAGACTGCGGGGTCCTTGCGCTGGTTCGCGTAGTCTGCAAAGACAGCTTGGAGATCGATGCGGTCAAGCAGCCGGTTGGTCTCCGAAAGCCAGATGTCGTTAGGGGAGGGGGTGGGGTGCGCAGTCGAATCCAGCCTGGCCATGAACAGGCGGTACACGGCTACCTGCGCCGTGACGTCGCCGAGCATGACGCTCATATCCCGCGCGATCGCCGCCAGAGCTTCCGCCAGCTTCCTCGATGAACGTATGTCGGGCACGAAGGTAGACACTGTCTACTGTTTACTGTCTACTATTCACTTCCCTTCTCTAGACCCCATCTTCCAGCTGAAAGTAGAAGTCAGTCCTGCGGGTCCAGGAACTGGTCGGGTGCTCGCGGCGGAGGATGCGCCATTCCGCCTCCAGTTCCTGCACATTCCCGCTGGCGCGGTACCTGGCTACCGCTATCCAGTACAGGTTCTCTGCGTGAGTGTCCGGCTCGACCGAGGTGTGCTCGACTGCGTCGTCGAAGATCTCGGCCGCCTGCCGGAAGTGTCCCGTCTGCAGAAACCTCAGCCCCCGCGCGAGCCAGAATTCGGCCAGAAACCTCTGAGGGTCAAGACATCCATACGTGCGGCGATGCTCTTGGCCATCTGGGTCGCAGTAGATCGCCGTCGGCGTCCAGAAAGAGTGGAACCTGATCTGCGCGCCCTGATCTTCCGCCACGCTGAACTCAACGGGTATCGTGAACCGGTCCACGAACACGATGACGCGAGGGTCCAGGTACGTGATCGTGCGCATAGCACCGCAGCCGTCGCGAGTCGGGTTGTCGAGGTGGACCAGCAGGTCTTTCTCCTGCTGGCGCGCCTCTACCCTGGCCTCCTCGAGTGAGGTCCGCCATGTGATCTGATCTATCATAGTCTAGTCCAGGATCAAGCGCGTTCTGCTATCCCACTCCGTGCCTGGGTGCTGCGCCTTCACCTCTTCCCAACCGTCCAGCAGTTCGTCAACCTCGTCTGTGGCCCGGTAGTTGGCTACTGCGAGGAAGTAGAGATTCTCGGCATGCCTCAGCGGCACAGGCTCCGTATACTCCAAGGCCTCCTCAAACGCCTCCACTGCTTCATCGAATTGGCTGGAGTTGAGGTACCTGAACGCGCGCCCAAGAGCAAGCTCAGCAAGCAGTTGATCGGGGCCGAGAGAACCGAAGGTCCTCCTGTATTCCACTCCATCAGAATCCTGATAGATGGTGCAGGGCGTCCAGTAAGAGTGGTAGCGGTCACGTGCACCTGGATCATCCTTGACATTGAACTGGACGGGGATCGTGTGTTCGTTGATATACCGCGACACGCGCGGGTCCGGGTAGGTGTTAGCCGCCATATACCGGCAGCCGCCTCACCCAGGGTTGAAGAGGTCGATAAGCACGTCTTTGCCAGACCGACGCGCCTCCTCTCGAGCCTCCTCAACTGATGGGAACCAATGCACGACGTCGATCATCTCTTTGTGCCTCCGCAATCGCGTAAGTGATCCGGAAGACTTCTTTCCCTGAAAGTGGCCCAATGAACCGCTGTACACACTAAGACAGTTCGGCCTCGGTCTCGATCAATCGGAGGTGCTTGATGCGGATCCGCCTGCCAGTGTCCTTGAACCCGGCGGATTGCCAGAACAAGACCGCGCAGGTGTTGTTGACGTATATGTTGGCATTGAGCGTTTGATGTCGGCCGAGGCTGCGGCAGTAATCCTTGACCTTCTCGACCGCCATCTTGCCAAAGCCTCTCCTTCGATGGAGCGGGCGGACGTAGAAGTCGGTGATCTTGTAACTGATGCCGGTGTCCTCGAGCAGGCAGAATCCGATAGGCTCGTGATGATAGAGGAACAGGAATGCACTGAACTTGTCGTCTTGCCAGTAGCGGTCGAAGTAGTCGTAGGGGCGTTTGTGGTGCGGGCGCGTCTCTCCGTCATACACGGCCAGTTCGTCCGCATATTCGAGAAAGAGCTGCCAGACTTCCTCTTTGCTCTCAACGGGAGCCATCACGATCTCGATCATCTTGCGACCATCTCCAAGCGTGATAGGTTGCACCACTGTAGCTTTCGACAGAACCGGCGTGGCATCCTCTCGACAAGATGCCGCCCTCTCCTTCGGGGAAACAGGTATCTACCCATTGACAAACAGCATGAGCTGTCGCATCATGCAGCAGGCTGCCTGTGTGTCTGGTTGAAGCGCCGACAGCAGGAGGGGAGAAGGAGCGAAACAATGACTGTTAGAAGCCTGCTCGGCAGTGCTCCACTACGTTCTCGCGAGCGAGGGCGATCGCTTCTACCAGTGGGGTTTCTACGGGAATCCCAGCATAATGACAACCAACGGTCGCAATCTTTGTGAACCTGGTCTACAGCACCGTCAGATAGCAGACGGACGTTTTCGCGCATGGAACCCTCGGAGGTTGTGATCTCGGTCGTCCTGTGACGGGGTCCAATCTTGACAGACTAGATAACAGCATATGTCCAACAGTGGCGGTCTCTGATACAGTGCTTTGTGAGGAGCAGGGTTGTTCAAGAGTTGTTAAGCGCGCAGGCCGAATAGTGTTGACAAGCAGACTGATGTGGTGCATACTGAGGAAGTTAAGAATGGCGAGCGGGCGCGTACGGCACACAGGGCTCGGGACCCGAGTCTGGAGCCCGTCTGGTTGTCGGCGCGTCTCGACCCGGGGAAGAATGGGAGGAAAGCACTATGTTTTGCAAAAGCAGGTTTCTCGTCTGGGTAGTGCTGGGTGTGGTCTGCATTGCAGCCCCTCTATGGGCTGATACGTTCAGTCCGTTGGACGTCGAGCTCAACATGCCCGTGTTCCCGGAAGTGGGCCAAGAGGGGGTTTTGGACTGCACTGTCAGTTCTCGACTGCCTCTGCAGAATGTCTCACTCAAGATTTATCTGCCGAAAGGTGTTAGCCTTGTGAGCGGCAGCACCACTTGGACCGGCAGTATCGGCGCGCTTCAATCGGTGCCGCTCCAGCTTGTGGTCAAAGTGACCACGGCAGGGAACAAGACCATCAGGGCAACGGCTTTCTGCGCCGTCGATGAGTATGCATCGTTCAGCGACGTCGAGCAGATCTTCTTCTATGCCGAGCCGACGTTCTCGATGGTGGGGCACGTTAGTGATGAAGTGCCCAACGTAGGCGGCGCTCAGTGCCTGGAAACCGGCGAAGTATCCAAGCCTCTGAAGCTCGCCGAAGCTATGAAGCTCCCGTTGCAGGCCGAGATGGACCCGGCTCCGTGTACATCCGGTCCCGGTGAGACGGTGGACTCGGAGGGCGGCATTGCTCCCGCCGGTACAGTTACCGTATCCGGTCGATGGTGCTACTATGATCGAAGCGACGTCTACAGGGCTAGTGTCAACCTGAGTGTGTAAATTGGATTTTGGGATTAGCCTCCCAGT
>CAZFYZ010000032.1:0-3973 GCA_964523735.1 uncultured bacterium
ACAACCGAAAGGATACTCCCTTTCCAATTTACACACTCACAGGGTACACCACTGTCTACAGGCCCATGGAATGGGTCTTAGTCCAGCTTCGTCACGGCACATCGGACGCTGTGCTTGCCGAGACGTGGATCCGTGACAACGATGGCAACTACACATTCCTAGCCGTCACGAATCCGGGCAGCGCTGGTTTCCGGGTCAGAGCGTGGTGCTTCTACAACAACACGATCTCAGCAGACGGCAAGGCGCTGCGCGTGGTGGGCGTTGGCGCGGGGCGAGATGATGGTGGCAATACTGTCAGCCCGTGCTACTCCGTCCAGACTCCCGTTAGAACGAGTGCGGACGGTACTTATGACATAGGTACCTGGAACCCCGTCCACGGAGATACCACGTACGAGCGCGCGTTCTGGCTGATGATGGACCTGAACAAGTGCTTCTGGTGGCCGTCGGCGTGGAACGACCAGACGACCATGAATGGCGGCGTTACCGTCGAGTGGTCCTCGTCCAGCACGCATGGCGACCACAACCACCGCGCCGACGATGGCGGGAACATCCATCTTAAGGCTGCTTCCGCTGACGTCTGCGATGTGCTTTATCACGAATATGGCCATGAGGCACAGTACGACGGTTACGGCCAATGGCTGCCGACAAGCGACTGCCCCTCGCCTCATTACTTCGAGACAATCGAGGGACCGCACTGCGCGTGGTACGAAGGGTTCGCGAACTGGTATAAGTTTGCCGTCAGCAACGATCCAGTCTACCACTGGCCCGGTGGCGGCTCACTCGACTGTGAGAACTCGACTTGGGGCAACTACTGGGACGACGGCGACCTTGTTGAGGGCCGTGTTGCCGGTGCTCTGTGGGACATTGGCGATGCTAACGTCGACGGAATAGACACCTGCGACCTTAGTTGGGAATACATCTGGGACACCTGGTACGGCAGCGCCAACCGCGACAACACCTTCGCCGAGTTCTGGACTCGTTGGAAGAGCAAGGGTCATCCCAAGCATCATCCACTGAAGGCACTATATCAGTGCACAATCGACTACAACTCCTGGCCGACTTTCAGTGGCCTGCCTGACAGGACAATGAACGAGGACGCGACGTGGGGCAACGCGATCGATCTTTGGGCCTACGCGTCCGACCCCGACAGCAGCGACTCCGAACTCGAGTACGCTATTACGGGCAACACCAACGTCAACTGCGGAGTCTCCATCGACTCCAGCGATTATGTTGATATAGATCCAGTTGCTAACTGGTCCGGCACGAGCACTGTGACGATCCGTTGCTCGGACGGGATTCGCAGCAGATACGACTCGTTCGTCATTACCGTCAACCCCATCAATGATCCTCCTGTTATCTCGGGACTGCCTGACAGGACCGTGCTTGAGGACGGTAGCTGGGATAACGCGATCAATCTCTGGAGCTACACTTCAGACGCTGAAACCGGTGACTCCGGTCTTACCTTCTCCATCATTGGGGACACCAACGCCAACTGCGGTGTTTCAATCGATTCGAACCACTACATCGACATCAATCCAACAGCGGGCTGGAGTGGCTACAGCGATGTTACGGTGCGGGTTGCCGATCCTAGTGGCGCGACGGACACGGATGTGTTCAGAATCACGGTCACCACGGTTAACGATACACCGGCTTTCAGCGGCCTCCCGGATCGATATATGAACGAGGATGCCGTCTGGGATAACGCGATCAACTTGTGGAGCTATGCTTCCGACGAGACCCCAGACGCCGACCTTGTTTTCGCTATAACGGCTAACACTAGCGCCGATTGCGGAGTCTCGATCGACACCAACCAGTACATAGACATTAATCCGACTGCTAACTGGAACGGCTATAGCGACGTCACTGTGCGCTGCACCGACACGGGCGGGCTGTGGCGCGAAGACACGTTCCGCATCACTGTCTATGCCATCAACGATCCGCCGACACTTGCGTATCTTCCCGACAAGCTGGTGGCCAAAGACTCCTCCAACAACAACGCGATCGACCTGTGGCTCTACTCCGAGGATGAGGAGACTTCGGATGACAACCTCGTCTACACGATTTCCGGCAACACTGATCCCAGCTGTGGTGTATCCATAGACGCTCTAGACTATGTTGACATCAATCCCGCTGCCGGTTGGACAGGCTACAGCGACGTCACTATCCGCGCCACTGACGAGGCCGGCTTGTGGGCGGAAGACACATTCCGCATCATCTGTGCGACCTTCTACAATACGATCAGCGAAGCGCGCGCGAATCCTAACGGCACTTGGGTTGCTGTAGAGAGCAAAGTTACAACCGGCGCTTTCCCGACCTACTATTACATCGAAGAGTCCAACAGGACCTCGGGTATTCGTGTTGCCGGGTCCGGCGACTATGGGCCCGGATATACCAAGACAGTGGCGGGTGTCCTGGGAACCAACTACGCCGAACGCTACATCGAGCCTTACTACACCAAGTACACCGGTGAGGGCATCTGGGTGCAGCCGGTCGGTTTGATCAACGAGAGCCTAGGAGGCAAGTCTCCAGACGCTTACACGCCTTCAGTGCCTGAGGGCGCTTCCGACCTTTACAATGTTGGATTGCTCGTTCGTGCGACCGGTCGCGTGATCCAGCACATCAGCGGCGGCCGCTACTACATCACGGACGGCAGCAGCACCGTGGACAATGCGAGCAACGTTCCGTCGATAATGGTCTACCCTGTACCGTCAGGCTATCAGCCTCCTGTAGGCTCCTACGTTACGATAACTGGCATCAGTGGAGCTAGTACGCTGACCGGCATGCCGCTGCGCGTATTGCGACCTCGAAGCGATGAGGATATCCAGATCAGGCATCTGACCGCGGCGTTCGTCTACTATGACGCCCCGGCAGACGCCCAGAGCTTCAAGAGCCTGCTGGACGGAAATGGCGTATCCACTGATCTGATCTACATCAAGGAGATTAGGGAAATCGACTGGTCGAAGTACCACGTGGTGATCATCGGGAGCGATACCGGCAGCTGGTCTCTTGCATCCATGACGGACCCCGTCCTGAGTGCGAACACGCCAATCATCGCGCTCGGTGAAGGTGGGGCGTTCTTCCTGGATGCCGTTGCCAGCCCAGACCTGTATCTCGGCTGGATGAACTCCTGGTCGGGATCGGGATTCGCCGCCACGTGGGTAGGGGGCGACATCTGCTCCTATCCAAACATCCTGCCGTATTCGATCGGCGACAGCATCGGGATCTACAGTCGGGTTGGTTCGGACTACGTGGCCCTCTATGATCCAAATGGCGTCACAAACAGTATGCTCCGCCAGAACAACGATCTGAGTCACTACGTTCTCGCAAGCGAGGGCGACCGCTTCTACCAGTGGGGTTTCTATGGCAATCCCAGCATAATGACAACCAATGGGCGCAGTCTCTTCGTGAACCTGGTCTACAGCACTGTCAGGTAGAACCTAGCGACAGCCTCGTGCCTCGTACAACGAAAACGCCGGTCGCAAGACCGGCGTTTTCGCACGTGGTGGGCCCGCTCGGATTCGAACCAAGAACCAATCGGTTATGAGCCGACCGCTCTGCCGTTGAGCTACGGGCCCGAAGCTCACTGCACCAATAATATACCATTTCCGCCCCTCCTCTGGCAAGCTCCTCACGGTTAAGCTCCACGAAAGCTGGATATAACATAGTGCCCGCTCGACCACCACGTCCGAGACAGGAGAGTATGGCCCGGAAGAAGCAACCGCGCGCCCTTGAGAGTCAGAGTGAGCGACACGTCTCGATGGCCCTTGCAGCCACTGTCGCGGTACTGCCGATCGTCTTCTGGCCGGTTGCCAGAGATCCAAACCTGGCGAAATCGGTCTTCCTGACGGTGGCGATCGCTGTGCTGCTCCTGTGGGTCACGTCGCGAATCGACGGCTTTCATCGCCTGCAGTTCCGCGTCAATGTGCTTGACCTGTGTGTGTCCCTCTACGCTTTGATGATCTCTTGTTCATGG
>CAZFYZ010000032.1:3983-27603 GCA_964523735.1 uncultured bacterium
GTCTATTCGTCCTACAGACACGCGACCCTTGCGGCGATGAGTCCCGTCTTTGTGTTCACGGTCCTCTACTTTGTTGGACGAAACCTCATGTGCTTTGAGGGTGGTCGTGGTCGCATCGTAACCGGCCTGCTGTTGGGCTGCTTCGCTGTTTCCATCCTGGGCATTGTTCAGCGGTGTGGGGGCCTGGGGTGGGGCGATCCTCGCTGGATTGGCTCCACGTGGTTCAACAGGACATTCTTCGCTGCCTACTTGCTTCTCTTGCTGCCCGTCGCGGGATGGGCAGCGTTCCACGGAGCCAATCGACTCAAGTGGCTTGGAGCCGTCTGTCTGATCGCCGGCCTGCCGTCTTTGTTTTACACTGGTGCGCGCATATCCTGGACCGCCTTGGCGCCTATGGCTTGTGTGGCGGTGTTCCTGGCATGGACGATTGCCAGCCCTGGAGGCAGACGGCGGATCATTGCGACTGTCGGCCTCCTGACAATGGGCGCTGCGGTTTCGCAGGTTGTGCTGATGTATGCTCGGCCATCGCGTGCGCCTATTGCGGTCGTTGTTCGGGCTCTAGGTCCAAGTGCTCCCGGCAATGAACAACGTCTCTCCCTGATTACGGCGGCGGTCAGGGTCGGGCTGGATCGGCCATTGCTGGGTGGAGGCGCCGGCACATTCCCCATTTACGCGCCGGAACGAGTCCCCCGTGAGTACTACAACGGCGTTCTTGATGAGGAGTCGGTGAGGGCCAACGTCGTCATAGCCGACGCTCACAACGAGCCCGCCCAAGTCTTCGCTGACACAGGGCTAGTCGGCCTGGCTTTGTTCATTTCGATCCCGCTTAGCGCGTTTGTACTGGCGCGACGTGTCGTCTTAGCAAACTCAGCTCAATGCGCCGACAAATGGCTGGTGATTGCGCTGCTGGTGGGGGTGACCGGATTTCTTTCGGCGAATCTAGTGGGCATCTCGGCGAGAGTACCGGGTGAGGCCGCCTTCTACTATCTCGTGCTGGCTCTGGTCGCCTCCGTTGGTCAAGGGGCTCACCCTCAAGGCCATGTCTTCCGCCTTTTCGTTAGGCCATTGTTGGTTGTGGTGATCTGCCTTCTGCTCGTCTCTGCCTGGGGAGTTGCCAGTGATCTGCGAGCGAGTATCTATCTGGTAAGGGGGGAGAGTGTGCTGCTGGATGCTCAGGATGTCGCTGGCGCGGAAGCAGCTATCCAAGAGTTCCGATCGGCAGCCAGGATCACGCCAAGAAGCCCTGTGGCGCAGTATGAGCTTGCCAACGCACTCGCTGTCTCAGGCAGACATGAGGAAGCCCTGGTCGCATACGAGCTTGTAGAGGAGTTGTCCCCGAACTATGGCCGAATCCACTTCAACCAGGGTACAAGTCTGTACCACTTGGGGCGTTATTCTGAAGCAGAAAGGGAAATGGCCCTGGCATATAGCCTGGACCATCTCCCTGATAGTCGCGAGAGGCTCGATCACCTCCGGGAGTTGCTGCGCCGCGGGAAGACCAGACTATAGCACCCGGGCCAGTTCCTCAAACTTGAGATCAGCTCCGATCACGCCCACCGGCTCGCCGCTGTCGTTCAGGATGGCAGCCGATACGGTTATGCAGAGCGCGCCCGTAATGCGGGACGTGTAGAAGTCAGTGATGTAGACCTGCCCAGGCGATGCAAGCGCACAGGTGAACCAATCCCTGTTGGAGAAGTCCTCGTGCAGCCCAAATGTCCCAAACTGCTCCCTGTAATGAGGCTGCGTGATGTTCTCCGTGATCTTCTTGCCCGACATGTCGGTGACGTAGATAAACTGGATGAAGAGCAGTTCCTGGATCGTCCGGCTGAGCAGGGGCTCGATCCGGATGTGGTCCATGCTTCGAATCACCGGGTTCTCCACTAGCTTCTCGACGATCTTCTCCGACAGGTTCAGCGCGTGCTCTCTCAGCCTGTCGAAGTCGCTCTTGAAGTACTCCGGCAAGTGCATCCGCGCCTGCATGAGCATTTCCTCGTCAGAAATCGACGTGACTCGGCCCGCGGCATACTGCGCGTTCACCCATTCTCCTATTGCCTCGAGTCCCGAGTGTCTCTTATCAAGCGCTGACTCCGGCCTGAGACCCAGGTAGCTGTTGACCCAGTGGGCGATTCCCGCCGCGCCGGACTTATCTGTCACGTTCACGCGAGCGGGACGGTTGAGTATCTTGCTGGTATCGAACGCGTTGTAGATCTCTTCATTCTTCAGGATCCCGTCAGCGTGGATTCCGGCGCTCGTTACATTGAAATTGGTTCCCACAAACGGGTAGCCGGGTGGAATCTCGGCGGCGATATCCGTCCTGAAGTAGTCCGCGATCTCCGTAATCACTCGCGTGTCGATTCCATTCGCGTCGCCGCGCAGTGCGATGTAGTCCATGATCGCGCCCTCAAGAGGCGGATTCCCTGTCCGCTCCCCATAGCCAAGGAGAGCGCAGTTTGCGGCCGCGCAGCCGTAGAGCCAAGCCGTGGTCGCGTTGACCAGGACTTTGTGGAAGTCGTTGTGTCCGTGCCACTCGAGCCATTCGTTCGGAACCCCGCACTCGTGGACCATCGTGTGGATCATCTTCGGGATGCTTCGCGGCAGCGTGGCCTCCGCATATGGCAGTCCATAGCCGAGGGTGTCGCACAGCCTGATCTTGACGACCTTCTTTGCCTGCCGCGAGATCTCCATCAACTGCTGCACGAACGGGATGATGAATCCCTCAAAGTCCGCGCGAGTGATGTCCTCGAGATGGCACCTGACAGCATCGAGTCCGCAATCGAATGCGGTCCTTACCAGGTCCAGATACCCCTCCATCACCTGCGCTCTGCTCTTCTTGAACTTGAGGAATATGTGGTAGTCAGACGCTGAGGTCAGTATTCCTGTCTCTTTGAGCCCCATGCTCTTGACCAGCTCGAAGTCGCTCTTGGTTGCGCGAATCCACCCCGTCACTTCGGGGTACCTGTGGCCGAGTTCCTGGCACTTACGAACTGCTTCCTTGTCCTTCTCTGTGTAGAGGAAGAACTCAGATGCCCGAATGACCCCGTTGGGACCTCCGAGCCGGTTAAGCATGTCGTAGATGCGGACTATGTGTTCGACCTTGTAAGGCGGGCGTGCTTGTTGCCCATCCCGAAAAGTCGTATCGGTGAGGAAGAAGTCCGGCGCAGGCTCCATCGGCACGCCGAGCCCGTCGAACGTCATCCTCGGCACTTCGGCATACGGAAACATCTCGCGGAGCAGGTTCGGCTCCGGAATCTCCTGAACGTCGCGCTTTGAGACCGACTTGAGCAGGCCCCACTTCAGGTCCTTGGATATCATCTGACGACAGCTCCTCTCCCGCCCCGGCCAAGCCCTGGCTCAGCCCTGCGTTAAGTAATAGTATAACAGAAACGGCCATACCGCGCTTGATATCCAGCTTTTGGCAGCAGCTCCTACCGAGAACCGCGTCGTCTTGAACACAGTTCCGATCCGCGGTTAGCAATCATCCGGTCTCGGCCCCGTCATTCAACAAATACGAGCCCGCAAGTCTGGGTATCATCCAGCAGAAGATCGGGAAGGAGCAGAAGAGATGACTAGTGTCTACGCCCAAGTCCTGTTCAGCCTGGCTGCTATAATCCTTGTCGATTCGCAACCACCTCCAGTATCCTCGGCAGTTCGCCCGGTTCCCACGATCAGACCGGTGATGGCCTTGGCAGGCCCATCACAGCTGCTGCCTGTGGAGCCGAAGATTCCGGCGCCTATAGCTCGCGATCTTGTTGCGGAAGCGGAGGCGAACATGCTCTATGCGATGGGAGAGGGCGCCATGCCAACCGCGAAGGAGCAGCCGAATCGAGCCAAAGCTTACCTGCAAGCAAAGGCATACGCGAAGATGTGCGCGATCGCCAGCCTGGTTCAGGAAGCCAAGGGGACAATGATCGAGTACTGTGCGACAGGCGAGGGCTTCGCCGCCGACGCACGAATCAAGCAACAAATCAACGGAATGCTCGACTGCGTGCAAGTAGTCTCAGCGAAGAAGCGTCCAGAGGGCAATGACACAATCGTCGAAGTGACGGTCCGCGCGCCTAAGCCACAGCGACCGAAACCTGCGAAGATCAGCAAGCCCTGCAGGCCAACCTGGGCCGCCGGCGACGACGGGACCTGTCAATCCTCCTCGTCAGGCGGTTACACCTCGGTTATAATCGATGCCCAGGGTCTCAGGATCGCCAAGTCGATGTCTCCGAAAATCGTTCGTTCTGATGGTTCGGAGGTCTGGGGCACCATGAATGTGGACTTGGATACTCTCTGCGACTACGGCATTGCTGGGTACGCACGCACTCGCGGTGAGGCATTCGGTAACAGGCGGGCGGGATCGAGGCCACTGGTGATCCGAGCTGTGGCGCGAGGCCACTCACCCTCCAGGGCAGATGCTGTGGTATCCGACTATGACGCGGAGGCACTCCTGACTGCCGACCGAGCGTCCCACTTCCTATCAGACTTGCGAGTGGTCTTCGTCGTCGGGCCATAGCCCACTTCGCCGACCCCAAAGCCCGAAGCGCAAGCAAGACATCTCCTACAGCCTGGTGTGTCGAGAGCCAATAATACGTAATGGCAGGCCGCCGCAGGTACAGGCCGGACTATCTTTCTCCCAGAGGCGCGACGCATGGCAAATTCAGAGCTATCTATCTCCGTCGGTGAGATCATCGGGATCCCCAGAGTGACCCTTCGTGGCGCCGTGAGTGAGTGGCACGATCAGGTCATCTCGGCCGTATTGGGTGGATTCAGAGATCAGCAGAATACTTCACTGGTTCTGGATATCGCGGGGCTCTCTTTTTCTGGGGCTGAGGGTCTGTCAGCTATGGCCAAAGCGCTGCGCTCGGTCGGTCCCTGCATGTGCGTGCACGTCGTTGCTCAGGCAGCTACTGGCGCAACTCTGCACTTGGAGGAGCTGGGCCCATCGGTTCGGCTCTACTCCTCAACGGATGAGATCGCTCGCTACTTGTCGCCAATCGATGAACTCCTGACCTCCCGCTGGCTAGCCGCTGGCCCTCAGGACGAGGAACTACCCATCGCAGCTTAGCAAGTAGTAGACATACAGCATCGCAGATCTCAGTGCCTGGCTATCTTACTGTTCACTGTCCACTGTCAATGCCCAAAACTGGTATTTCTACCTGCCTCGGTTGATGCTCAACCGGGGCAGAATACTGTACAGCTTTGGCAGCCACCCGTGGTGTTCACAGTTTTACTAGTTGTCGCGAGGGGGTACTCTCTTAATCGGGAGTCGCTCCCACCGCTACTGACGGAGGTCTTGCGATGGGATTTCGAGACATGGACCTGGACGACCAGGTGAGAGCAGCAATACGAAGGGACCAGTGCCTGGCACCCCTTAGAATAGGCGTCAATGTAAGAAACGGCATTGTGTATTTGACAGGTGCTGTCAACGAGCGCGCGAAGATGCATGCGGTCAAGCTTGTTCGCGGAATAGACTCTGTCGCGGCCGTTGTCGATCAACTCAACGTGGCATAGCACACGCAGGTTCTTTGAACAGTCGGTCTTGAGCGTCTGCGAGACAGGAGCGTGTCACTCGGGGAGCCCTCTCAAGGATCTGGGACCGCGGCAAGCCTGTGATCCAATTCTCGGGGTGTGATCTCTTGCTCAAGTGAAAGGGCAGCCGCCTTCCCCGCAGCCTCGCCCATTGCCACACACGCCGGCATTATCCTGATCGCTCCGTGTCCCGCCTGCGTGCTGGAAACGCATCTGCCGGCAACAAGGACGTTGTCGATCCCTTGCGGCAGCAAGCATCTATAGGGGATCTCATACCAGTCGCCAGGGGGTGGGGCGCCTGCCGTCGCGGCCAGATCGGCTTCGGCCTCCTCCTTGGTGTAGCCTCTTCCTTCACCGGGGTGAACATCGACCGGATACGCCAACCTGCAGATGCAGTCCGCGAACTTCGCTCCCCTGACGACATCACTCGCGCTGAACACGTAGTCCCCGGTGATCCGCCTGGTCTCACGCACACCAACGTGGGCCGCGCTTCTCAGCAAGTAGGCTTCCTCAAAGCCTGGAACGTGATTCCGGACAAATGCTACCAGGCAGATCATCTGCCTGCGGCTCTCGATCTCGGCTCGCGTGAGGTCCTCTGCGCTGGTCCCGTCAACGCGTCCGACATGCGTCGTGTTGAAAACGACCTCACCTCTCCTGGGTCTACTTAAGAAGAAGATCATATCGCCGGGAACGTCATACTCACCTGCTGCCCGTGCATTCGCCACCAAGTCATAGTATCCCGCGACCGAGATGACCCCGTCCGCAAGTTCCTCTGGGTCAGCGTCAGGCGGAAGCTTCGGGAACAGCATTTGATCGGGATGGTCGCGGACATATTGCATTACGCGCTCGAGATCGACGCCGCCCACATCAAACATCAGAGTGACCGCCTGGGGCAGCCCGTTCGCATCGCCGGACGCATATGAGGCCCCCAGAGCAACTGCGACATCACCGTCCCCCGTGCAGTCCACAGTCCTGAAGCAGTTTATCTCTTCGCGCCTGGACTTGGAATACATCGAGATCACGATGCCCCCGTTCTGATCGGAACGCGCTCCATCTACCTGTGTGTGAAGCCGCAGCACACTGCCGGATTCCAGAACCATCTCCTGCAGCACGCTCTTCATGGCCTCCGAGTCAAAGGTATTGCCCTTGAGTCCCCCCTGGTGTGACAGCCTGTCGCATATCTCTTGAAACAGCCCCGTCACAAGCACTCTGCCATCCGATGTGCGATGACTCATGAACGGACTGACCAACCCGGCGGTTGCCCATCCGCCGAGGAACCCGTAACGCTCGATCAGCAGCGTGCGTGCGCCACGACGCGCCGAGGCCACGGCCGCGGCACATCCCGCCAAACCTCCGCCCGTGACTATCACATCATATACGTTGGAATGCATCATTCGAGACATCCGCCCCCGAAGTGGAAAGAGGCGGGCCCTTGCAGAGCCCGCCTCAGTCGGTTAAGTATGCTAAGCAAGCTCAGGTGAGCTTACGGCAGCTTGTCGCTGAATCTGGTCGGATCGACGTAGGTGGCGACGGCAGTTGCGATGCTCGACATGTCGCCAGTGCCGGAGGCCGGCTCGTTGTCATAGTTGAAGTAGTTGGGCTCACCCTGAGCCTGCAGTCCGCCCGTAGCACTCGTGTTAATCTGAGTGTCTCTGGTTCTTGCCGGACTATTGACCACGCTCACATTGCGCACGTGGGTGTCGAGGAAGGCGACATTGATCTTGACCGTGTTGTAGTAGCCCGTTCCGTTGCCCTCGTGGAAGCCTGCTCTCTCGTAGAATACGATCTGATCGGCATTGTAGCCGAACTGGCCTTCCTTCTGGCACTTGGAGGTGCCGGTGCCAGACCATGCCTGGTCAATGGCCAACTTCCACCAGTAGGAGAGCTTCGCGGTGGGCATGTTTGCATGGTCTTCAGAATCCGACGGGCAGAAGACGATGTCCTTGCTCTTCATGGAGTTGTAGAGCTTCTGGAACCAGCTCCTTGGTACTATGTTCCCGACTGGCGGGGCGCCGGCGTAAAAAGTGAACAACTGGAACTCGCCAGCATCCCATGCCGAGTCAGGGGCACTCTGGGCCCACTTCGAGCTGGGAAGGGTGGCATCGTAGTCATTCCAGTAGGTCTGGAGGGCGATTGCGCACTCCTTCATATTGCTTTGGCAGTTGGACTTGCGCGCAGCTTCTCTAGCACGCGCGAACACAGGGAAAAGGATAGCGGCCAGAATCGCGATGATTGCGATAACGACCAGCAATTCGATCAGTGTGAAGCCGCTTCTCTTTCTTGCAGCCATTGAACTTCCTCCTATGGAAAACCTTTCGTCAACAGATTCAGTTTCATCTAGCCGGACAGCCGCTTGAGTTGCCTCAGTGAGTCTGTCCATTCTCGTTCTATTAGTTATGGATGAAGAAGGTTTGCGTTGCATTGTAGCCTCTACACCACCTCCTATCCACGGTCTCTAGCAGCAGTGCTCCTATGGACTGATTGCGATACTCTGGTTCTTCACTTTCTGGTCCTGAGTCGAAAGAGTAGTCCAGTTGAAGTTGTACCACTGCATCGTGTTGCCATCCCAGCACCTGGCAGCGTTTATCTGGTTCTGCGGCGGGAAGTAAGTAAGCTCGAAATACTTGACATGCCCATCTGCAAATAGCAGATTGGAGCCATTCGCGTGGAGCTTGTACTCCGTGGCCGGCAGGCTGGATTTGAGAGCATCGGCTTGGTTCAGGAACGGATACTGCGGAGGGTACTGCGGGTTTGAGTTCGGGAGATTGGCGGCCATGTTTGACGGACGCAGGCACGAAGTCGCCTGCCTGCCGAACTCGCGGATCAACATTAGGCTGGACGCACTCTTGATGATTCCCTCCGGCTGCTCAATCAAACAGGCGTTGAACGCGTACGTTGTGATCGGGAACTGGCCGTTAGGATTCGTTGGGAATGTGTCGTTGCCTGCTGCCGGGCATTTCCAGACGCTGGCCGGGTCGCCCTTCTTGGTGGACTGCTCAACGTAGCCGTAGAGCCCCTCAACCCAGGTGATCCCATACCGGAACTTCATGTCTACGAGCGTCGGATCCGTCACGTTGACAATGGGTTGTACTGGCCCGAGGTTCATCCCTTGCCACGTTCGATTGGTGGGGTAGGTATCCTGCCAATCAGATAGATACATCTTGACCGCACTGCCGATCTGTTTCAGGTTGGACTGGCAGGACGATGTCTGTGCAGCCCTCCTTGCTCTTGCAAAGACCGGGAACAGAATGGCGGCCAATATGGCTATGATCGCGATGACGACCAGTAGCTCGATTAGCGTGAAACCTTTCCGTTCTTTCATGGTGTTCTCCTCAAGTACTTCCGCGGCGCCTGCATAGCTTGGATGCCGGCTACCGCCCAAAGCAGAAAATAAAGATGATGCTAGTTTGTTGCTCAGAACCCCTTTCATCCACCACCCTTTCTATATATACTACCGCCACGAGAGTTTTTCCGAACTCCGGCGGCCAATCTGCGCTAGTCCGTTTAGCTCCTGCCTCAGGATCCATCACGCATGATCGAGCAAGACAGCAAGCTCGACCTTGCCGTCATCCTATCACAAGGACAGACCAGTGTCAACGACCTGAGCTTGTGCAGCTCGAACCCTACAGTCCAAGCCTATTACTAGACATCATGATGGGGAGGTTTGTTCCCCAGCTCAGGCAAGAATGCGAGGAATTTGTGTTAGATCGTCTCCACAAAGTCCACGCTCCTGAGGTTACGCTCGAGCCTGTAACGGATATGCCATTTGAGCATTCTCGCGAGGTCCCGTCTAGCTCCCGATGGCACTCTGAGGTTCCTCAAGAGGTTGGGTTGTGTTTGTCTCAGGGCGCGCACGTATGAAGCCGCGGCCGCCGGCATCCAGATCGCGTCTGCGGGAGGGTTCTCGCATTGGTCGCAGACCGCGCCGCCAAGCGAGGGACTGAATGCCATTCTCCCTGCTGCGATTTGACGGCTGCACCTGAGGCAGCTCTCGCAGTGCGGCTCGTACCCAAGCAGGGACAGAAGCTGAAGCTCAAAATACCGCGCCACGATCTCAGAGTCGGTCTGGCTCTCCAGAAGATACAGCGCGCTTAGAAGGGTGTCAAAGAGGTCCGGATTCGGCTGGCGTTCCTCAACAAAGCGGTCTGACAGCTCAAGGATGTAGATGCCGTGGGCGATGGCTTTGATGCCCGACTTGGCATTGGGGAATGATTCCTTTATCTCCGCCTGCGTGATCACATCCAGATCACGGCCCGAGGACATGAACATCTTACAGTAGGTGAGTGGCTCACTGGCTCCACTGAGCTTGCTGCCAGGGCGGCGGCATCCCTTGGCGACGGCAGAAAGCTTACCATGTTCGCGGGAAAGGATCGTGAGGATGCGGTCTTTCTCGCCGAGGTCGATCCGGCGCAATACGATTGCGCTTGCCGTATACGTCCTCACATCGGTCCTCTTGTCACGAAAACACGAAATGACGAAAAGAACTTCTGGTTCTGGTAAATCGGATATTCCTCTTCTTTCGTGCTTTCTCCGTCCTGAGCCCGTCGAAGGGTCGTGCTTTCGTGATAGGAATCCCCTTCTACCTTCTCCGCCCGGCGCTCTCGAGGTAGTCCTCCGGCACGTAACCTTCTACGACTGCAGCAGCATTCGAGGTGCCGATGCGGCTTGCGCCCGCGTCGAGCATCTCCATCGCCTGCTCTGTTGTTCGTATTCCGCCTGCCGCCTTCACCCCGATGTCAGGGCCAACCACATTGCGGATAAGCCGAATATCCTCGACAGTTGCGCCGCCCGGAGCGGTCCCGGTTGAGGTCTTGACGAAGTCGCCGCCCGCATCGCGAATGATCTCGCAGGCGATCTTCTTCTCCTCATCCGTGAGGTAGAAGCATTCGATGATGAACTTGAGGACGGTTCGCTTGGCATCCTGGGTCATGCCTGTGATGCGGGAAGTATCGACCAGTTCTCTGACCTCGGCCTCGACCAGATTGCGCTCACCGGACTTCAGCGCCGAGACGTTGATTACGACATCGAGTTCCTTGGCGCCGTTGGTGATCGCCGTCCTTGCCTCATAGAGCTTCACCGATCGGCCGCTTGCTCCGAACGGGAAACCAACAACGGTGGCGGGCTTCACGTCCGAATCCTGCAAGGCACGCTTGGCAACCGGCAGCCAGAACGGGAAGACCACTACTGTGGCGAAATGATACTGTATAGCTTCCTCACACAGCCGCAGAATATCCTCACGGGTAGCCGTGGGCTTCAGCAAGGTCGAGTCCATCAGTTTGGCAAACTGCTCTTTCGAAAACATACCGATTACCTCTTGTAGCGGGGTTCTCCGAACCCCCGGCGTCGGAGACGCCGCCTACAAAGCGCCTTCCTTCATTGAGGCCACAAAACTCTTTGCTCGCTCAACTATGTCGCCCGATGTGGTGTGAGTGGCTATCACATTCACAAGGGCACTGCCGACAACCGCGCCATCAGCGAAACTCGTCACTTGCCGCACATGCTCAGGTTCAGAGATGCCAAAACCAACCACGACTGGCAGATCGCTTGCTGTCCTGATGCTGGCGATCAGTTCTCGCAGTTCGGCCGGCACCTCGCTTCTAGCCCCGGTGACTCCGGTCCGCGATACGCAGTAGATGAGCCCGCTTGCCATCTTCGCCGCACGCTCGATTCTATCCTTCGTGCTCGTGGGCGCGACGAGCATAATAGTCGCCAGTCCGGCGTCGTCGGCCGCCAGCTTCCAATCACCAGCCTCCTCGGGAGGCAAATCGGTCATGATCACGCCATCGGCTCCGGCTGATGCCGCGTCGGCCGCGAAGCGCTCCAAACCATACTTCTGAACAGGGTTGTAGTATGTCATCAGCACGATAGGCGCTTCGCAGTCTCGCCTGATCTCACGAACACAGTCAAAGACCCTGGCAACGGTTGCGCCTGCCTGGAGAGCCCTGTAGCTCGATGCCTGGATGCTTGGTCCATCGGCCAGCGGATCCGAGAACGGAACGCCAAGTTCCACTATATCCGCTCCAGCCTCGACTATGCCTTTGGTCAATCTGGCTGTTGTGTCAATGTCCGGATCGCCGCAGGTCAGGAAGCATACAAGCGCCTTCTCTCCGCGAGATCTGAGTTCAAGAAAGCATCTGTCAATCCGGTTCACAGCGACACCTCCAGATGACTTGCAACCTGCTGAACGTCCTTGTCGCCTCTTCCGGACAGGCAGATCACTACCAGTTCATTCTTACCCAGCGAGGGCACAAACTTCCTGGCGTAAGCGACTGCGTGGGCAGACTCCAGCGCTGGGATGATGCCCTCGAGCTGCGAGAGCAACTCGAATGCCTCGAGGGCCTCTTTGTCGGTTATGTTCACGTAAGTAGCACGCCCGGTGTCCTTGAAGAAGCTGTGTTCCGGTCCGACGCCCGGGTAGTCCAGCCCCGCGGAGATTGAGTGAGTCAGTTGAATCTGACCGTCATCGTCCTGGAGCAGATAGCTCATCGATCCATGGAGCACGCCCGGGCTGCCAAGGCCCAGTGTCGAACAATGGCGAGGAGTGTCTGTACCTTCGCCGGCCGCTTCCACCCCAACAAGCTTCACTTGAGTGTCGCCTGCAAACGGATAAAAGACTCCCATAGCGTTGCTTCCGCCGCCTACGCACGCGAGCACATAGTCAGGGAGTCGCCCTTCTTTGTCGAGGAACTGGCGCTTGGTTTCGCGACCGATCACTGACTGGAAATCACGGACCATCATCGGGTAGGGGTGCGGCCCCACGACCGAGCCGATTATATAGTGCGTATCGCGGACGTTCGTAACCCAGTCTCGGATTGCCTCACTCGTCGCATCTTTCAAAGTCTGTGTCCCGCTGGTGACCGGCACGACCTCTGCCCCCAGCAATCGCATCCTGAAAACGTTCAGCGCCTGGCGTTCCATGTCCTCGACGCCCATGTACACGTGGCACTTCAGACCGAAGAGCGCGCACGCAGTGGCCGTAGCGACACCGTGCTGCCCGGCTCCTGTCTCCGCGATAATGCGTGGCTTGCCCATCCGCCGGGCGAGCAGAATCTGCCCCATCACGTTGTTGAGCTTGTGCGCGCCTGTGTGGCACATGTCCTCGCGTTTCAGATAGACCTTGGCCCCGCCGAGAGCTTCCGTGAGCCTCTGGGCGAAGTAGAGTGGAGTGGGGCGGCCGACGTAATCGCCCATGTAGTAGTCCAACTCTGTGAGGAAATCCTTATCATCCTTGTACTTGGCGTAGGCTGCTGCCAGCTCGTCCAGCGCAGGAATCAGGATCTCTGGCACATATCTCCCGCCGAACCGCCCGAAATGCCCCAGGGCATCAGGCGTCTGCGTCTGCTCGTTTGACATTGGCTATGAACTCCTCGATCTTCTTGTGGTCCTTGATTCCCGGCTCCAGCTCGACGCCACTGGAAGCATCCACGGCAGAAGGACGAACCTGCCTGATCGCATCGGCCACGTTCTCGGGCTTCAGCCCTCCCGCGAGTATGATCGGCTTGCCGAAGTCCTTTGCTGCAGCGGCAAGCGTCCAATCGAAAGCCTGACCAGTTCCGCCCGGAGTGTCTTCTCGATAGGTGTCGAGCAGGTAGAATGACGCGTCTTGAAACTGATTCAGACCCGCAATGGTTCGTTCACCCTTCACTCGGACCGCCCGTATAACGCGCTCTGGCCCAATCCTTGCAGCGAACTCCTCGCTCTGACAGCCGTGCAGCTGAACGTAGCTGAGTTCGCAATCATCGGCTGCCCTGAGCACATCATCAGTTTCGTCAGTGAACACTCCGACCGTCTTGACGTCGCAGCCGACAATGCGGACAATGTGCTTCACGGCCTCTGCGTCCACCTTGCGCGGACTGTCGGCAAAGACAAATCCCAGCATACTCGCCCCAAGCTGGACTGCGGCGATAGCGTCCTCGAGATTAGTGATCCCGCATATCTTGACGAGCGTCATCCTCTCAACTCCCGCAGCTTCGCTCCCACATCCTGCTCCCGCATCAGGGCTTCGCCGACTAGGACGGCATCCACGCCTATAGCGCCCAGTCTCCGCATATGCTCTCGTGTACTGATGCCGCTCTCGCTTACGACCTTGATGCCGGAACCTTGCAGCGTCCAAAGCTCCTCGACAAGCCTCTCCGTGGTACTCAGGCTGACTTCGAATGTGTGCAAGTTTCGGTTGTTAATCCCTAACAAACCTGCGCCGCAGTTAAGGGCTACCATCAGCTCGCGCTCGTCGTGGACCTCGACCAGTGCCTGCATTCCAAGTTCTTCTGTGCGCTCGAGCAGATCCTTGAGGAGTTCCGGCTCAAGACCCGCAACGATCAGCAGCACTGCGTCCGCGCCCGACGCTCTGGCCTCAAGGAGCTGATACTCGTCAATAACGAAGTCCTTCCTGAGAACCGGCAGAGAGACCGTCTGCCGCACTCTCTCCAGGTAGCTCAGCGATCCCTGGAAGAACTTCTTGTCCGTCAACACCGATATAGCCGCCGCTCCCGCCCCTTCGTAAGTCCGGGCGATAGCTACCGGGTCGAAATCCTCTCGAATCACGCCCTTTGACGGCGATGCCTTCTTCACCTCTGCGATCACTGCAGGCAGCAGATAACCTTCGCCCGAAGTACGGCGTCGAAGCGCCGCCCCTAAATCCCGCACCGGAGGAGCCTCCGCCAGCCGCCCAGCAAGCTCAGACGCGGGGCAATCCGCCTTCCGCCGGCCCACTTCTGCCCGCTTCTCCTCGAGTATCCTGTCCAGTATCAACTCTGCCCCATTTCCTGTGTCACAGATACAAACCTCTCAAGCGATGCCATAGCCGCGCCTGATCCGATCGACTTTGCGGCCACATCGGTCCCCTCGCGGAGCTCGGCGGCTCTGCCTGCAACCACTAGTGCCGCTGCAGCGTTCAGCAGCACGATGTCGCGTTTTGGCCCTGGATCACCCTGCAGGACACTCATTAGTGCCGTGACGTTGTCCACGATGCCACCGCTGTCTGCCTCCAGCGTTTCTGCAGCCATCACTCTGGAAAGCCCGACGTCCTCTGGATTGACGGTGTAGGTTCGCACTCGCCCGTCTGCAAGCTCGCTCACCCGAGTCGCGCCCAGGGTTGACATTTCGTCGAGGCCCGCCATTCCGTGGAAGACCATCGCGCGCTCCGTACCTAGTGACTGGAGGACCCTCGCCATTGTCTCGGTCAGGTTGGGATCGAACACTCCGATCACCTGCCGTTTCGCCCCTGCGGGATTGGTCATCGGTCCCAGAATGTTGAATACCGTCCGAACGCCGATGTCCTTGCGGGGCCCGATCGCGTGTTTCATCGCTGGGTGCATGGCCGGCGCGAACATGAACCCCATGCCCGCATTGTCGATGCACGCAGCGACCTGGTCGGGTGAAAGAGTGAGATTCGCCCCGAGTGCTTCCAGCACGTCTGCGCTGCCGCAGGTGCTCGATGCTGCGCGGTTGCCGTGTTTGGCGACGGTAACCCCCGCGCCGACGATCACGAATGCCGCCGTGGTTGAGACATTAAACGTATTGAGCTTGTCTCCGCCCGTTCCGCACGTGTCGACCAGGTCCTTCGACTTTGGACGGACGCGCACGGCCTTCTCGCGCATCACCTTGACGAAGCCTGTGATCTCCTGGACCGTCTCGCCCTTCATCCTCAGCGCGGTTATGAACGAAGCCACTTGCGCCGGCGTGGCCTCTCCGTCCATTATCTCAGTCATAGCGGCGATCGCCTCAGCCTCAGCAAGATCGCCACCCTCAACCACTCTTCGAATAGCCTCTTTGATCATCTCAGTCTCCGTGTCTCATCACGAAGGCACGACCCTTCGGCGGGCTCAGGATGGGAAAGCACGAAGGGAATCCAATCGCGAAATGACGAAAGGAGCGAAATCCCGAAAAACGTCATTTCGTGTTTTCGCTCTTTCGTGCTTTCGCGGCTAACTCCCTTCCACGAAGTTTGCGAGCAATCGCATCCCCTCGGCTGTGAGTATGGATTCTGGGTGGAACTGCACGCCTTCGATCGGCAGTTCTTTGTGCCGGATGCCCATTATTGTTCGGTCGTCAGTCTCCGCCGTGATCTGCAGGCAGTCCGGCAAGGTCTCTCGGCGAATGACGAGCGAGTGATAACGCGTCGCCTCGAAAGGGTTCGAGAGCCCCTTGAACACGCCCTCGCCGTCGTGGTGGACCATCGAGGTCTTGCCGTGCATCAGCTTCGGTGCGCGGACAATCTCTCCGCCAAACGCCTGTCCGATGCTCTGGTGTCCAAGGCAGACCCCGAGGATCGGCACCTTGCCTGCGAAGTGGCGAACTGTCTCAACAGAGATCCCAGCCTCGTTCGGTGTGCATGGCCCGGGCGAAACAACGATCCGATCCGGCCGCATCTCCTCGATCTCTTCGACCGTGATCTTGTCGTTTCTGAACACCTTGAGCTGCTGCCCCATCTCGCCCAGATACTGCACGAGGTTATAGGTAAAGCTATCGTAGTTATCTATCATCAGGATCATAAGCGTCTCTCAGTCACGAAAGCACCAAAGAACGAAAACACGAAAAGAAACTCAGAACTCACAACTCATAGCTCAGAACTACTCCAGCCCCTCTTCCGCCATCTCTATTGCCTTCAACATCGCTGAGGCCTTGTTGCAGGTCTCTTCGTACTCGCTTGCTGGGTCGGAGTCGGCGACTATGCCCGCGCCGGCTTGCACATAAGCTGTATCGCCTTGTATAAGAATCGTGCGGATAGTTATGCAGGTATCCATATCCCCGGAGTAGCTGAAGTAGCCGATGGCGCCAGCGTAGGTCCCGCGCCTGGTGGGCTCGACCTCGTCGATGATCTCCATCGCCCTAATCTTCGGCGCGCCGGATACAGTCCCCGCCGGGAAACACGCCCGCAGAAGGTCGAACTGATCCTTGTCCATCCGCAGCTTGCCTCGCACGTTCGAGACAATGTGCATCACGTGCGAGTAGCGCTCGATGACCATCAGCTGATTGACTTCGACGCTGCCATAGCGGCAGACTCGGCCAATGTCGTTTCGCCCGAGATCGACGAGCATGATATGCTCTGCCCGCTCCTTCTCGTCCTTGAGGAGATCAGCCTCCAGTGCCCGGTCTTGCTCTTCGGTCGCGCCGCGCTTGCGGGTGCCGGCGATCGGCCTGACGCTGACATTGCCTTGCTCTTCCGTGACGAGAATCTCCGGCGAAGAGCCTATCAGCTTCGTATCCCCGAATGCCAGGTAGTACATATAGGGCGAGGGATTCACGCTCCGCAGCGCCCGATAGACATTGAAAGGCTCCGCGCTGACCTTCGCAGAGAACCGCTGCGACGGCACTACCTGTATCACGTCCCCTGCAGCGATGTAATCCTTGCACTTCCGAACAGCGTCCTCAAACCCCTCACGAGTGAAATTGGAGGCTACATCCAGCGTTCCAGCAGAGTCATTCCGAGCGCAGCGAGGAATCTCGGCCACAGGCCTTTTCAGCCTCTCGACCATCTCATCGATCTTCCCGATCGCCGCCCGGTACGCCGCCTTCGGGTCATCGCCGACTCGCGCATTGCAGACGACACGGATCTTATGCTGGACATGGTCGAAAATCAGCAGCGTGTCGCTGAACACGAGCATGCAGTCCGGCAGATGCAGGTCATCGACAGCCGAATCCGGCAGATCCTCGAAGAACCGGACCATGTCATAGCTGATGAACCCAACCGCGCCGCCACAGAACCTCGGCAGCCTCGGGTCCGGCACGTAGCTGAGTCTGGCGAACTCCTGCTTCAAGAGACTCAGCACATCCCCGCCGTCGGTCAGTTCGGTGCGCTCGACGGCTCCCGTTGTTTCGGGACACCCTTGTCCTGAAACGCCCCGCTCGATCTCGACAGACGAGCCCTTGCTCCTGATCACCATATCCGCGCCGGAGCCAAGGAACGAGTAGCGCGCCATCCGCTCGCCGCCCTCAACGCTTTCGAGTAGGAATGAGTAGCCGCCGCGGTCGATCTTCCTGAACGCGGACACAGGAGTCTCCATGTCCGCGAGTATCTCCCGATAGACGGGCGTCATATTCCCGAGCTGTGCTCGTTTTAGGAACTCCTGCTCGTCAGGATAATAAGCGGTCATGCTAGGCTCCCTTAGGGAAGTAATCGATCTTCATGGCCTCACGCACATCGGCCATCGTCTTCGCACCTTCGCTTATAGCCCGCTCGGTGCCCGCATTGATGATCTGGTCCACCTCATCAGGATGCGAGTCGAAGTGCGCGCGCCTCTCCCGGATCGGGTCGAGCATCGCGTTCAGACTGGCGGCGAGCCTTGTCTTGCACTCCACACAGCCGATCTCGCCCTTGCGGCATGCCGGTTCGAGTTCGGCGACGAACTCCGGAGCAAATTCCTTCTGGTATGCGAATACCGTGCAGACCTCCGGATGGCCGGGGTCGTTCTTGCGGATACGCGCGGGGTCGGTGACAGCCGTTTTCACCTTGCGCAGAACCTCATCCGCCGGGTCCGCCAGATAGATCGCGTTGTCCAGGCTCTTGGACATCTTGGCGTTTCCGTCGAGGCCCATCAGCACGCCTGTCTCCATCGACTGCGGCTCGACCAGCACTGGCGCATATAGATCATTGAACCTGCGGACAATGTGCCGTGTCAGTTCGAGGTGCGGGGCCTGATCCTTCCCGACCGGCACCAGGTGCGCCTTGCAGAACGTGATATCCGCTGCCTGGCTGACCGGATAGCCCAGGAATCCGTAGTTGAGGTCCTTGTAGCCCTTCTGCTCGGCTTCGGTCTTGATCGTGGGGTTGTGCCGCAGCACATTGACCGGCACGAACATCGAGTAGAAGATCGTCAGCTCGGCGATCTGCGGGACCATCGACTGCACGAATATCGTCGCGATCTCCGGGTCTACACCGCACGCCAGGTTGTCTTTGGCCACCTCGCGCACATGGACGGCGAGCTGCTCGGGTGTCTCCCAATTCGTCGTCAGCGCCTGCACATCAGCGATGATCAGGAAAGTGTCGTATTCATGCTGCAGCTTCACCCGGTTCTTGAGGCTCCCCACATAATGCCCCAGGTGCAGCTTGCCAGTAGGTCTGTCTCCAGTGAGTATTCTCTTCTTCATCTAGACTCCTCGTTGTAGCGTTCCAACGTTCAAACGAACGAAAGGCCCGAGACATACACTTGTCCCTGGCCTCCTGATTCCTATCCCAAAAATCAAAAAGGCCGCGATACGCTCCCATGGAGTGCCGCGGCCTGTTAACTGATCAATCTTGCCTACACAATGCGCGCCGACGCGGTCACCCCACCTAACTGGAGTACCGCCAGCCCCACTTATGATTTCCCCCGTGGATTATCAAGTAAGATTCGTTACTCATCGTGGTTCCATTCTACCCCAGCGCCTCATGCTTGTCAACCGGCAAAATGACCGTATCCTACATTCCCGTCTCCGTTGGGACCTGTGGCGGTTCGGAGACTTCCTGTTTTGCTCTGTGTTTGGCCATCACGCTGTGCCGCCGGCCGTAGAACAAGTAGATCAGTAGTCCAGCGAACAGCCAGAGAGCGAGCCTGAGCCAGTTCTTTGACGGGAGCGAGAACATCAGCAGTAGGCAGAACGCCACTCCCAGTATCGGTACGAGTGGAACAGCCGGACACTTGAACGGACGCTTTGCATCCGGATGAGTCCTGCGCATGATCAGGACGGCGATGCAAACGATCACGAATGCCAATAGCGTGCCGATGTTGACGAGCTGCAACAAAAAGCCCATCGGCAACAGCGAGGCCAGCAGCATCACGACGATGCCGGTCACGATCGTTGTCTTCCAAGGCGTTCTGAACTTGGGGTGGACCGAGCCAAAGAAGCTTGCCGGCAGTAAGCCATCTCGAGCCATCGCCAGGAGAACGCGCGGTTGACTCAACATCAAGACCAGCAGCACCGAGGTCATTCCAGCGACTGCACCGAGTGAGATCAGGTACTCTGCCCAGTTCAGGCCGACCTGGCTGAAGGCGACCGCGACTGCGGCATGAGGGTCCAAGTCCTTGTAGGGAACCATTCCGGTCAGCACTGCTGCCACTGCGACATAGAGCACGGTGCAGATCGCCAGTGAAGCAAGGATACCTATCGGAACATCTCTCTGCGGGTTCCGCGATTCCTCAGCATGTGTGGAGACAGAGTCGAATCCGATATAGGCAAAGAAGACCATCGCCGCGCCGGCCATCATTCCGGCAGGCAGGTTGTTTGGTCCCAACCCGCCCCATAACTGTTTGCCGAAGAACGATACGCCCCCGTAACCGTAGGGTGCGAATCCGCCGTACTTCGTCCAGTTGTTGGGATCGACGAAGAAAGCGCCAACCGCAACCACGAAGAGTACGACGGCGACCTTGATCATCACCATGCCCGCGTTCGAGGATGCGCTCTCCTGAATGCCCTTCACAAGGACCGCGGTAAGCACAGCAACGATGAGCAGCGCCGGAATGTTGATAAGCGCGCCTGTTGTCACCCACCTGTTGCCCTCGAGGGCGAGTGGAGCGGTGGCAAACTGGGCCGGTACTTCCCAGTTGAATAGACGCAGGAATGATTGGAAATGGCCGGACCAACTTTCGGCCACTGCGGCCGACGCCACCGTATACTCCAGAACTAGGTCCCAGCCGATGATCCAGGCGAAGAGTTCACCGAGTGTGGCATAGGCGTAAGTATATGCGGAACCTGCTACAGGGGCCATCGAAGCGAACTCGGCATAGCACAGGGCTGCGAACGTGCACGCGATGCCGGCCACGACGAATGAGAGCACGAGAGCCGGGCCGGTAGTGTTGGGCGCCACGTGACCCGTGACCACAAAGATCCCGGCCCCGATTATGCACCCAACCCCAAGGCTCGTAAGCTGGACAGGTCCGAGCACGCGCCTGAGGCGGTTCTCGCCCTCCATCTCCTCAAGCAGCATTGCCAATGGCTTGCGAGCAAAAAGTCTCTTCATAGTGAATCCCAGGACAATGGACGATAGCGGATGGCGGACAGCTCTCGGCTCTCTGGCTATCCGCTATCGACTATCAGCCATCAGCTTCTCCAGATAAGGTCTTTTCACAGTGAATCCCAGGACGATGAACGATAGCGGATGGCGGACAGCTCTCGGCTCTCTGGCTATCCGCTATCGACTATCAGCCATCAGCTTCTCCAGATAAGGCTGCATCGAAAGCTGCGCCATCAGGCAGCAGACCGTAGATTCAGCCCCCTCGTTTAGGTTCCTGCCCTCCGGCGCCAGCGCATCCGAGCACCCACCTGTGACCGGGTCATACAGCGCCTCGCCGACGGAGTTGTGGCCGAAGAACCAGTCGAAAGATGTCTTCCCCAGCTTGAGATACTCGTCCTTCTTCGTCACATCGTAGGCGGCCAGGTAGGCTAGCATGTGGCCCATAGGGTCCACCGGCTGCTGATCATACCACGCGCGTTCTCTGCCGCGGATATACCATCCATTGCAGCCGATCGGCTGAAGCATGCCTTCGACAATTACTATTGAGGTCAAGAAGTCCAGGCACTCGGTGCCGATCTTGAGATACCTCTCGTCTTGGGTCTCACGATAGGCCATGAAGAGCGCTCGGGGCAGCATACCGTTGGAATACGTAAGAGCATCCTCAAACCACGCCCAATCCGGCTTTGCGCTGTATTCGAATTCAGCGCAGAGCGAGTCCGCGATCTCCTTCAGCGATCTCCGCACATCCTCGCTCTCCGGCACGTGCTGCAGATAGTAATAGCATCCCATGGTCATGTAGGCACGAGACCGCAGGCTCTGTGTCAGCGGGATCCACCGTGAAGCGCGGTCGAACAGCTCCTTGGCGACTTTCTTGATGTTGGGGTGCAGATCAGCCGCGAGCGCATAACCGCAAGCCCACAGCACACGCCCGAAGCAGTCGTCGCTGCCCTGGTCGTCCAGCCAGACCTGGTCAAATGCCATGAAGTTGTGGAACCGCCCGGCCGAAGTCTGCGCATAGTGGACAAAGCTGAGGTAGGTGCTCACAAGCTTCAAAGTCTGCCGGGATTGCGTCCGCTCGAACTCCATAATGGCCGCAATGAGCGCGCGAGCATTGTCGTCTGTGGTGTAACCCGTCCTGCGGTTGGGGATTGAGAAGATGGCGTGCTGGATGATGCCAGTGGAGTCAGTAAGCGTCTCCAGGTGTTCAAATACTATAGGTGGATAGATAGTGATCTACTCCTTTCGCTGTCGTGGGGTCGAACCCGTCTCAAGGCAGCGCAGCGCCCTCTTTCTTCGCCACGCGCCGGCGAGATACAACCGTATGGAACAGGCCGAGGTAATCAACGGCAACATTGAACCACGCCGCCCTTCGGCCGTAGCTGTAGGCTGCGGCTTCCATTGACTCTTTGCGCTTCGAGTCATCGAGGATCGCGTTTACGGTATCCGCGATGGCGTCCGGCGACGAGAAGTCGACAAGAGTCCCTCGTCCATCGGCCAGCACTTCCTCCGCGTATAGATATGGTGTGCTGACTATGGCCTTACCACAACCCAGGGCATAAGCGAGCGTGCCGCTGCAGATCTGGTCCTTGTTCAGGTAAGGTGTGATATACACATCAGTCGCACACAGATACCGCACGAGTTCATTGAGTGCCAGAAACCTGTTGTTGAACCTGACATGCTGTTCGATCCCCAAGTTGGAGATCGTCTCTGTGAGCATATTCCGATACGATTCACCCTCATGGCTCCGTACGCCGGGATGGGTCTCACCCAGCACCAGGTAGATCGCGTTAGGATGCTTCTCGAGGATCTTCGGCATCGCCTGGATGACGTTCTCGATCCCCTTACCGCGGTTGATGAGTCCAAACGTAGACAGAATCTGCTTGTCCGCCATCCCAAGTGCCCGTTTGACATGACTGGCCGAAACTCGATGGACGTTCGGGACGCCGTGCGGGATGACCGTCACCTTCTTTGGGTCCACGCCATAGTGCTCGATCAGTATCTCGCGGCCGATCTTGACCATGACGATCAGGCAATCGCACAGCCTTGCCATCTCCTGCACAATGCGCTTCTGGTTCGGGCTCGGCCGCTGCAGAACAGTGTGCATGGTCGCAACCGCGGGCTTGTGCAGAGCGCCAAGCAGGTCGAGGATATACTCACCGTCGGGTCCGCCGTAGATGCCATACTCGTGCTGGACGCTTACGACGTCCAGATCCGATTCGTTGATAAACTTCGCGGCCTCGAAGTAGGAGTCTCTGTTCTCCTTGAATATTTGGAAACGCACGATCCGCTCGTAGGGCTCGATTTCCTGCTCTCGACGGACCGCGATAACACTCGGCTTTGAGAATGGGGTGTACTTGGCTACCGAGGTCACTACGTCTTTGGTAAAAGTGGCTATCCCGCACTCGCTCGGAGGGTAGGTCGCGATATACGCCGGCTCCAGCTTGTTCATCGATTCCCTGAGGAACTTGAAGAGCTTGTCGTCCTCGCTCTTCAGCCAGCGCACTTCGTCTCGCAGAGCGTACTCCTCGGGTATCGTAAGCTCAGGACGCTCCTTTGTTGCTTTTGCCATTTTCTCTCCTAGCCGAACGAACCGACTGCTGCGTCTTCCGTGTCAAACAGTGTGAACACCTTCTCAAGACCGGTTATCTCGAACACCTTTCGGACTTGGGGTTGATCGCACACGATCACTATGCGACCGTCGTGCTCACTCGCGCGTTTGAGTCCGCCCACAAGAGCCCCCAAGCCGGAACTGTCGATATATTCGACGCCGAGCATGCTCACAATGAGGTTCGCACCGCCGTTCTCAATCGTTTCAACCATCACCTCTCTGAAACGCGCAGAAGTATATGCATCAACCTCTCCGCTGAGTTCTATAGTGGTGACCTTACCGTTGCGACGAACGGCGATGTCCAGATCCATCTCCATATGCGCTGAGCTCCTTTCCCGCGGCGGGATGCTCCGCCCCGCCCATATGGCCCGGACTCGCATCCGAGACCATCTTCGCCATTCCAAGCACCATACCCTTCCTAAGAAAGTGTCGGCAGACCCAGGCCAGGTACTTATTCCAGCCCAATCAGGTCGGCAAAACGAGGCAGGCGCAACCCGTTCTTTCGGGACACCCTGTCCCGCAAGCTTATGTTCTTTCGGACAATCACTGTCATGTTCTTTCGGACA
>CAZFYZ010000032.1:27613-35059 GCA_964523735.1 uncultured bacterium
CGTAGAAGGTGGAGGATGCAGTGAGACTGGCGGTTATAGGTGGGACCGGCGTTGACGAGATGGCCGGGCTGACTGGGGGTGAGCGGATCACCGTTGCGACTCGTTTCGGCAGCGTGACTGTCATTGCCGCTGAACTCGGGGGCAGGAGTCTGGTGTTTGTCCCCAGGCATGGGATCGGTCATTCCCTGGCCCCATCGTCGATTAACTACCGGGGTCAGATAGCCGCACTGCACAAGATCGGCGTCACGCGTGTGATCGGCGTCTGCGCGGTGGGGTCGTTGACGAGAAGTCTGCCTGCGGGCTCGTTCGCCGTGCTTAACGACTTCATCGACCTGACCAGGCATCGACCTGTCACGTTTTACGACGATGCGACCGGGCCGGTAGTCCATACTGACTTCACCCGACCGTACTGCCCGCAGGTGAGAGAATCGCTTGTGAGCGCGTGCTCGGACGCGGGAGTCTCCTGCGAACCGGGCGCGGTCTATGTCGGGGTGGATGGGCCCCGATACGAGACGCCCGCCGAGATCAGGCTCTACGCATCGTGGGGTGGGCATGTGATCGGGATGACCAATGTGCCGGAGGTCATACTGGCTCGTGAGGCCGGACTCTGCTACGGCGCGCTTGCCATAGTCTCGAATCTTGCGGCGGGTCTGTCGCCCGGGCCTCTATCGCACGATGAAGTGCGTTCGGCAGTCAAGTCAGCGGGGGAGAGTCTGAGCAGTATACTCGGCCGCGCGATCGAGAGCATTCCCAATGAGTGTCGTTGTGGGTGCAAGTCCAGCGTTCCCGTTGTCGAGGACCGGTTGTTCGATCAGGAGTAGCGGTAGTCGTCCCACAAGATGGCCATGCGCCTTGCAGCCCGCACCCACGGTCTCACCTGCCGACGGGGCGTTGACCGGCTCGGTGTCTGGAGCACGATTCGGACTCTCACAGGTCTAATGGGCATCCATTTCCTCCATCTACCCTATGGATTCTGCAACCACTATGCCACTCGACCTGGCACGAATAGCAGGAGTCGCGGTGCTTGGCGGATAATGGGTCTCTAATCTGCTCTGAGCGAGTTTGTGGATGATAGCGAGCGACTGTTCTCCGAATCTGTTCCTTTCTATAGTCTTCTTGGCCGCTCTTTCGCTGGGCGCGTGGCCTTTCCGCAAGCGTCCGGACGCTGAGGCACAGCCGGCGGAGGAACCCGCGTCTGAGGCTGGCGTTGGGCCAGGCGAAGTGGAAGATCTGATCGAGTGGGGGCTTCGGCTTGGGGCTCTTGGCAAGCCGGACGTCGCGGCCCAGCGGTTCTTGCGGGCCGCTGGGTTGAACCCGGCTGACCCGACCATCCATTACAACCTTGGGTTGGCGCTCGATCTGTCAGGTAATCTCGCAGACGCTGTCGCAGCCTATACGCGCGCCACAGAGATCGCTCCCAACTTCGCGGACGCCCACGCAAACCTTGGCGCCGCTATGATCGGGACAGGGGACCTCGTGGGTGCCACCACAGAACTCGCGCGGGCGGCCGCGCTCGCCCCGGATGATTCCGAGATTGCCTACTCGCTTGGCCACGCTTATCTCTCCATCGGCGACTTCAGGAGGGCGGTGGACCTCTTGCGCGGGGTGCTGAGGCGCGATCCTGAAGATGCGGAGGCGAGGTTCAATCTTGCGGTTGCTCTGCTGGGAGGGGGATGGAGCGACCTGGCCGAGATCGAGTTCGAAGCGTTCCTGAAGGTTGCTGGAGATCGGTTCCCGGAACAGCGCGCCTACGCGGAACGCGCGATTGGAGGAGAGGATGGACCATAGCGCACGTGTAATGGTGCTGGCCGATGATGCTGAGATAGTCAGGGAGATGCAGCGAGTAAACGCCGAGGCCGCGGGCATCCGGCACATGCTTCCGAAGGCCCGGCACTACGTCGTCAAGCTCCAGAACGTGCGAAGACCTGTGGCGCACATCCTCAAGGAGACATTCCTCTCCAACGACGGCGAAGCTGTCATGAGCCGGGACATGATCACCGCGACTGCATCGGAGAGCGACGTCATCCTGTGCGGCACCAGAAAGCAGTATCAGCGTGTATTCACGAGCCTTGTGGAGCAGCAGTTCGGCTGTGGCAGACTCGCGAGCGAGATCGAGGCCGCCATCCGGCACTTCGACTCCGAGCCTGTGGTCCCGAACTCCGGATTCGGCAATCCTGCGCTGGCACAGGTCTTCAGCGAGATAGGCAAGCGCACGCTTGTGATGGGCATCCTCAACGTCACGCCGGACTCGTTCTCGGACGGCGGCCAGTTTGTAGATCCGAAGGCCGCAATCGCGCACGGCATCAAGATGGTGGACAATGGCGCGGACATCATCGATGTTGGCGGGGAGTCCACCCGACCAGGCGCCGACCCGGTTCCGGCCGAAGAGGAGATTGCTCGCGTTGTCCCCGTGATCCGCGAACTTGCGGGCAGCGTGCATGCTGCGATCTCGGTGGACACCTACAACGCCGCAGTCGCTCGTGCCGCGCTGGATGCCGGGGCCGACATGGTCAACGACATCAGCGGAGCGTCATTCGACCCTGACATGCCCGCTTTGATCGCCGAGCGACGCTGCCCAGCGGTCCTGATGCACATCAAGGGCACCCCGCGCGACATGCAGGAGAACCCGGTCTACGACGACCTGATGGCGGAACTCAACTCTTACCTGCGTGAGCGCATCCACGCACTTGTCGATGCCGGAGCAGATGAGAAGCTCCTGATGATCGACCCGGGCTTCGGCTTCGGTAAGACTGTCGAGCACAACCTCGAGCTTCTACGCCGCTTGCGCGAACTCAAATCCATCGGCCGGCCGATTCTGGTCGGCACGTCCCGCAAGTCCACAATAGGCAAAGTCCTGGGCGACCTGCCAGTCGAGGAGCGCCTCGAAGGCACTGCGGCGACCGTCGCCCTTTCGATAGCCAACGGCGCGGACATCGTGCGTGTTCACGACGTCAAGGAGATGGCCCGCGTCGCGCGGATGAGCGATGCCGTGGCAGCCAGATGACCGGAGGCTCACTTCCCCGTCGGGTACAGCACCTTCTGTATCTCCGCGTCGTTGAAGTTCTTCATCGTGACGACGGTGACGCCAGTGTCGATGCGCGGTTCGACCTTCTCACCCCTAAGCACCTTCAGCGCTGAGTCGACGCCGTCAAAGCCCATCTTGTAGGGGTTCTGGACAACGAGCGCCTGGATTGTGCCCTTCTTGAGCGCCTCGATCTCCGCCTGCGCCGCATCGAACGCTACCAGCTTCACCTTGCCGCCGAGGCCCCTCAGGTCAAGTGCTCGCGCTGCACCAACTGCCCCGCCTTCATTGGCGGCGAAGATCCCGGCAAGCTTCGCGTGGGCGGTGATCATATCCTCTGTTGCTCTGATTCCCTGCATAACATCGCTATTTGAGTAGAGTGTCGCCACCACCTCGATGCCCCGGTACCTCTTGATCTCCTTCTTAAACCCATCCTCACGCATATTGGAGGTTGCCGCGCCCTTGACGAACGGGATGACCCCCACCTCGCCCTTCTCGCCGATGAGCCCAGCAAGAGCCTTGGCGGCCTCGCGAGCGCCGGCGATGTTGTCGGTGGCTACAAACGACTTCGGCACGTCTGACTTGACGCCGGAGTCAATCGTGATCACAGGTATTCCCGCCTTATGCGCCTGCTCGACTGTCGGAACGAGCGACGTTTCGCTGCAAGCGGCCATGACTATCGCATCTACCTTCTGGTCGATGAAGCTCTCTATGATGCGCTTCTGATCGGCGACGTCTGTCTCCTTGGCGGGGCCTTTCCAGATGATCCTCGCTTGCCCTTGCCTCGCTGCGTCCTCGGCGCCTGTTTTGACTGCCAGCCAGAAAGACTGCGTGGTTCCCTTCGGAACGACTGCGATCTTGATTGGCGTGCCTGTCCTGGGTGCCGATGAGGAAGATGTGGAAGTTGCCGTCTGCTTGCTGCCGCAGCCGGCGACGATGATACATACAGCGGCAAGTAGTGCCGGGATTCTGATTGCTCGCATTGTAATGCTCCTATACTCCTTCGCGCTTTCGCCCTCATCCTGAGCTTGTCGAAGGGCGGGCTTCGCGATTTGATCCCTTCTAGTCACGCCTCCTCAGCCGATCATAGAAGACGGCAAGGATGGTCATGAGGCCGACAACGAATCTCTGCCAGTGTTCTGATATATTCCTGAGGTTGCAGCCGTTCTTCAGCACTGCGAGGATCAGTGCGCCAACAACCGTACCGCCCACAGTACCGCGCCCACCGAAAAGGCTCGTCCCGCCTATCACAGCCGCCGCCACGGAATCCAGCTCGTATCCTTCCCCAGCGGTGGGGGAGCCCATGTTCACGTAGACAAGCATCATCATTCCAGCCACACCCGCAATGAGGCCGTTGATAGTGAAAATGGCGATCGTCTCCCTGTCGATGTTGATCCCCGAGAGCCTAGCTGCCTCGCGGTTGCCGCCGATCGCATAGCAATGCCTGCCGAGCGTAGTCTTTGTTAGGATGAGATGGATTCCGATCGCCGTTACGAGCGTGATCCCGACGAACAGCCCCGACATGGAGTTGCTGTGGCGGATGGTCCAATCGGACAACTGGGGCGGCAGCTCGATGTTGACTCCGCCGCTCACAACCAGCGCCATCCCACGGGCCATTCCCATCATTCCCAGCGTGGCGATGAACGCCGGAACTCGCGCCTTTGCCGAGACCACGCCGTTGATGCATCCGCACAGGCAGCCTGTCAGGATGCCCGCCGCGAAACACGCCGAGATCGGCAGCCCGTGGGAAGCAGTAACTGCCGCGACAATCCCGGACAGCGTCAGCACCGAGCCCACCGACAGGTCTATCCCCCCCGAGATCATCACCATCGTCTGCCCGACGGCAAGCACAATGATGATGGCGTATTGCCTGCCGATGTTCAGGAAGTTGGATGGTGTCGCGAATCCCTCCGTGGTGAGGCCCAGGCCGACACCAAGGGCGATCAGGAACACCAGCGGAGCGTACTTGTCAGCGACCTGCTGCCACAGACTCGGTTTCTTGCGCACGATCGTTCCCAGTAGAAAGGCCCGCCCCACTGGGTGGAACGGGCCAGGCGTTTTCCGTTCTTAAGCAGAGTTATACGCTCTGCCTTATCTTACCTGCCGATGCACTTGTTGTTGCAGGCGTTGGCTGTGCTCTGCAGTTTGTCCTCGAGGAAGTTGTCATACGCGCCGAGGTCCAGATGACCGTGGCCACTCAGGTTAAACAGGATCACCGTCTCCTTGCCTGCTTCTTTCGCACGCTTGGCCTCGTTTATGGCCGCGCAGATGGCGTGAGCGGATTCCGGCGCAGGAATGATCGCTTCCGTCTGTGCGAACAGTACCGCCGCGTTGAACACGTCAATCTGATCCAGCGCCACCGCCTCCATCATCCCCTTGTCAACCAGCAGGCTCACAAGAGGCGCCATTCCGTGGTAGCGAAGCCCGCCCGCATGAATGGCCGGGGGAATGAACTCGCAGCCCAGAGTGTGCATCTTCAGCAGCGGGGTCATCTTGCCGACATCGCCCGCATCGTATCGGTACTCGCCGGTCGTTAGTGTGGGACACGCCGTTGGCTCGACAGCGACCGCCCGCACATCCTTGCCTGCGAACTTGTCAGCCATAAACGGCATAGCGATTCCGCCAAAGTTGCTTCCACCGCCGACGCAGCCGATGACAACGTCGGGGTAGTAACCAGCCATCTCCATCTGTTTCTTGCATTCGAGGCCAATGACTGTCTGGTGCAGAATCACGTGGTTAAGCACGCTGCCGAGGGAGTACTTCACGTCGTCGTGCTTGATCGTGTCCTCGAGCGCCTCCGTGATTGCCAACCCGAGGCTTCCCGGGCAGTCCGGGTCCTTCGCCAGCATCTGCTTGCCGAAGTCCGTTGCCTCGCTCGGGCTCGGGTAAACCGTTGCCCCGTAGATGTGCATCAGGGACTTGCGATACGGCTTCTGATAGTAGCTGCACTTGACCATGTAGACTGTGCAGCCGAGGCCGAAGAACTTGCACGCCATCGAAAGCGCGCTGCCCCACTGGCCCGCGCCGGTCTCTGTAGCGATGCGCTTCGTGCCCTCGATCTTGTTGTAGTAGGCCTGCGCAGCCGCGGTGTTGAGCTTGTGGCTTCCCGCGGGGCTGGTGCCCTCGTACTTATAGAATATCTTGGCTGGGGTGTCCAAGACCCGCTCAAGGTGGGTCGCCCTGAAGAGTGGGCTGGGTCGCCACAGGCTCAGAATATCCAGCACTTCCTCCGGGATCTTGATCCACCGCTCTACCGACATTTCCTGCTCCAGGATGTGCATGGGGAAAACCGGGGCCAGGTCCTGCGGCTGGCAGGGCTGCATAGTCGCGGGGTGGAGTGGGGGAGGGGGCGGCTCGCCAAGGTCGGCGGCTACGTTGTACCACTCCGTAGGTATGTCTTTCTGGCTGAGAAGAAACTGGCGCTGCTCCATCGATTACCTCCCGTGGAACTTAGAGGTTAGAGGTTTGAGGTTAGAACCTGCCCACCGCTCCTCATTGTTGTCATACGGACAGTTCCGTGTTGCACTATGGCTGAGTCTCATTGTATCCCAAAACTGAGGCTTAAGCAAGTGTGAACGAAAAAAGGTTCCCGTTCAGTCTCTCGGGAGTGTTGTTCCACCGTAGGCCCTGAGTAGGCCCGGTTTGTGGGCCGTATCGAATGCGCCGGGAACTCGTGCCGAGGCCTTCGTTACGATTTCTTGCAGAACCTACCCAGGCCATACGGGTTGGGTTCCCACAGGACTGAACTCACTCGAGAAGAGGATACAGAAGACTTGGCGGCTGACGTTCTTCAGGACTAGAAGAGGAGTCCGCAGATGCCGATAATGATGGATGGAGGTCGGCAGCGTGGTTTGGATCTATCTGATCGCGGGTTGGATACTGGGGAGTGTGGTTCTGTACGCATATTTGGTGCGCACTGCCCGTGAGCCTGCCCGTCCCGAGTGCATGGAATGCGGTGAAATGGACTGCGTCGACTGCCCACTACTTAGCAACAAAGCCCAAGAGAGCCTGCTCAAACGAGCAGCCTAATCCTCTCCCGTTCCCTTAATAGACGGACCGCCCGCGCTAGTTGCAAGGCACGGGCGGTCCATTTTCTTTATCCGGCGACTACCCCAAGATCACTTGGGGAAAAGATACGCGACAATGGCGCTCATTACCAGGAAAGTGATCGCAGCCCACTTGGTGATCTCTCCGAGCCGCTCCTCGAGGCCAGGCTTGCCCTGGAAAATGCTAGATTCGGCCTTACCACCAATTGTCCCGGTCAGCCCCTCGCTCTTGGTGGCCTGAGACATCACGATTCCTATAAGCACCAGCGCGCTAATCATCTGCAAAACCATAAAGAAGTTCATCTGTGGCTTTCCACTCCTGTACCCGGCGACCTCAAGCGACCCCCAGGGCTACACAACCCGTACATACTATCAGAT
>CAZFYZ010000033.1:0-34415 GCA_964523735.1 uncultured bacterium
GGGATGCGCCTTACCTACCTCAACCTGATTTTACACACAACAGTGTACGCTACCCGCCGGTTATGCCTCGTTGACCTCCCGCCCGTCCGCAAGTATACTCTTCTTGACATGTCAATCCTGAGCCTGGACAAAGCCGGACGGCGGGTCGGCGGGAAGTGGATGCTCTGGGACGTGAGCCTGGAAGTGGAGCCGGGGGAGATCGTCGGCGTGTTCGGGCGATCGGACTCGGGCAAGACCTCGCTCGCGCGCCTGATCGCCGGTCTCGACGAGCCCACCAGTGGCTCGGTTCGGGTCGGACCTGATGAAAATGGCGCCGACTTCAGACCTAGCCTGGCGTTCAGCGTGCCCGCGGCTGCGCCGGAGCTAAGCCTCCATGAGAACCTGAGCATGTTCGCATCGCTGTGGGGTGTGCGAGGCAGGTCTCGGAGCAAAGAACTTGCCGTGCTGATGGAGCTTGTGGGTATTGCTGATCAGCGGTCGATGAAGCCGTCTCAGGTCTCCTCGGGAGCAATGCGCCGGTTTGAGGTCGCGCGCGCCCTCGCTGCCGATTCGCCTCTGACAGTCATTGATAGCCTTCTGGATACTCTCGACCGCGCGGCCCTGGAACGCATCTGGGAGCACATTCTCACCCTCCGTCGCACTAGGAACAAGTCATTCGTCGTGATGACAGGCTCTTCCCGCGTCGCTGACTTGTGTGGGAGGATCGCCGTTCTGCACGGCGGGAAGGTCGTCTTCGTCGGCCGCCCCGATGATTTCAGACGGCTGGGAGGCGAGGACATGGTGGTGCTCGGTGATGTGGCAAACCCTGCCTTGCGCGGCAAGATCGAGGAGCGGCTGCAGGTCGTGATCAAAGAGGAAGAGGGCTATCTCTCATTTAGAGTCGCGAATGGCGAGCGGATGATCAGCGAGATCCTCTCGGAGTTCGGCTCCGATGTCGGCTGCGTCTATCTCAAGCGCCCGACCCTGGACGATGCCCTCGCTGTCCTGGCAAGCGGAGCGTCGACGGTTGCGGTAACCGCAGGCGGAGGCCAGGCATGACGGCACGGACCATCTCGCTCGCGATCTTTGAGCTGAGGCGCCTCGCGCGGCACCGAGCGCTCGCCGCAGTGCTGATCGCTCTGCCCTTTGTTGCAGCCATCGCGCGAATACTCTTTGATGATGCCGGCTTCTCCCTCGCGTTGGTCCACCTGTGTCCGTGTTTCTGCGCCCTACTCTCGGCGGCCGTTGTTGCGGCCACACGCGCGCTGGACCGCGCCACAGGGCTTGCTGAAGTCATCAGCTCCTGCCCTCTATCGGGCAAATCCATATTCGTGTCAAGTCTGATCGCCTGGGGGGTCATCTACCTACTTCAGATGGCGGTGCTCACCGGAATCCTCGCACTGAGATAGGGATCACTCGCACTGGCTCAAGGAGGCAGTCATGGTCAGAGTAGGCATTATCGGGACAGGCATCGGCAGGTGTCACGCTGCCGGCTACGCAAAGTGTAAAGACGTCGAGATCAGGGCGGTCTGCGACATCGACGAGGCGCGCGCAAGAGCCTTCGCCGAGGAGCACCGTGCGAATGACGTTTACACGGACTACCGGGAGATGCTTAAGGACCCCCAAATCGACGCCGTGAGCGTCTGTACGCCGAACTACCTGCATGCCCACGTCACGATCGCGGCGTTCGAAGCCGGCAAGCACGTAATATGCGAGAAGCCGATCTCGACCAACGCGGAGGACGCCCGCAAGATGGTCGAAGCCGGCAGGAAGTCTGGCAAGGTCTTCATGATGGCCTTCAACAACCGCTTCCGCGGCGACAGCCAGACTCTCAAGAAGTGCATTGAAAACGGCGACTTGGGCGAGATCTACTACGCCAAGACTGGCTGGCTTCGGCGCAGCTGCATCTCCGGCATCAGAGGGTGGTTCATCAACAAGGAGAAATCCGGCGGCGGCCCACTAATCGATCTGGGCGTGCACATGCTCGATCTAGCGCTATGGCTGATGGGCAACCCCAAACCTGTCTACGTTCTGGGCAGCGCCTACACCAAGTTTGGCCCTGAGATAGCCGAACGCGAGGGTAATGGCGTCTATGATGTAGAGGACCTTGCAACCGGCATGGTCAAGCTGGACAACGGTGCCACGATCTTCCTCGAGGCGAGTTGGCAATCACGGGTGGAGAAGGAGATGATCTACACCCAGCTTATGGGTACCAAGGGCGGCGCGGAGTTCGACCCACTGCGGATCTACACAGACCTGAACGGCAGCGAGGCAGACGTCGAACTGCGTCACCCAGACGTCTCCGGCCACGAGATGGAGATCGCCCACTTCGTCGAATGCATTCGAGAAGACAGGACTCCCCTCGCCACCGGCGAACATGGACTACACATCCAACTCGTTCTGGACGCGGTCTACGAGTCTGCCAGGACGGGGAAGGGAGTAGAGATCAAGTGAACAGTAAAGAGTAAACAGTAGACAGTAGACAGCCGTGGCAATTCACAGCCCACTGTCTACTGTTTGCTGTCTACTGTCTACTTGCGGAGCCATGCTTCTCATCGGCGTAGTAGTAGCGATCATATTTGTCCTGATGGTGCTCAGGTGGTGGTCGGAAGGCGAGTACGACGCTTCCGAGGCATTCGTGCTCGCCACCGTCTTCGGCCTGCTGTTCATGGGTCTCTTCGCCGCCAAGACATGGGTGCAGTTCCTGCTGGCGTTCATCCCTCTGGCGGTCGCGGGAAGCTATGCCTACTGGAGCTATCGCGATGGCGGCGTACGGGCCTACATGAAGAGGAAGTGCAAGGACTACGTCCAAGCCATTGCCCTTGACCCCACCAATACGGCCGCAAGAGAGCATTACGCTCGCACGCTCCATAACCTGGGCAAGCTGGACCAGGCGATTGATGAGATACAGGTGGCAGTCAATATGGGCGCTGGCTCGGAGACCCAGTACGCACTCAACCAGTGGACCAAAGAACGCTACCGCCGCGATTCTACCTACCCCATCTGCATCTGGTGCAATGCCGAGAACCTCACCAACAGCCGCAGGTGCAGCAGATGCGGTTGCGAACTACCTTATCAAAGCCCGCTTTCCAAGTGGCTGACCAGCGGTCCGAACTCAGGAGCGAGGCTCCTGCTCATCATCTCAGCCGGCATCGCGCTGATCACGATCTCGCTCATCGTCCTCCCGCTCAAGTTCGCCTTCATACCATTCGGATTCTGTCTGCTTGCGCTTGTCGGCTGGTCGTTGATCGTATCCGCCAAGGGCTCATAGGCCGCCAGCATCGTTTCGCCCCACTCGCTGTCCGGGTAACCTTTTAAGTGAGGGAAGTAATGCCTCCCGACCTCGAACGTCTCAGTCTAACCTATAGACGGGGGTATACGGCATGATTACTAAGCAGAACGTCATTCCCCGCGCCAACAAAGAGCCTGTCCATATCAGGCGAAACGTCGAAGACTACAATGACCCCTACATCGAAGAAGAGGACATCTCCGAGATCAGCGTGTGCCGTGTCTGCGGCAGCGTGAACACCCAGGGCAGATGGTACCCGCAAGACAAGGCGCCGCATTTCAAGAAGAACGAAGTGGCCCAGACTGTCATCTGCCCGGCTTGCCGCAAGCAACAAGACCACTTCCCGGCTGGGGTTCTCACCATGACCGGTGGCTTCGTCTCACAGCACAAAGAGGAGATCCTGAACCTGATACGCAACCAGAGTGACAAGGCATTCGGGATCAATCCCTTGGGTAGAGTGATGAGCATCGAGGATACCCCGGATGGAATGGAGCTCACGACCACAAACGAGAAGCTAGCCCAACGCATCGGCAAGGCTCTGCACAAAGCCTACAGCGGAGACATAGAGTACAAGTGGTCGACCGACCAGAAGACCGCACGCGTATACTGGCGCCGGGAGGTATGACTCAGCCAGGCGCAGGGTATATCATGGTCCGGGCACTATGTCTGCTTGCCAGGCGTATGGAATAGCAGGACTTATCCTTCTGACGTCTAACATCTAACCTCTAACTTCTAACTTCTAGATCGGAGGCACGACATTGCAGATGACGGAGTTCGTGAAGAAAGCTGTGGCGTTCGGAATGGGCGCGGCAGCCTACAGCGCTGAGAAGATGAAGCAGTTCGCGGACGAGATGGTCGCCCGCGGTGAGATGACCACCGAGGAGGCCGGTAAGTTCGTCGACGATATGTCGCAGAAAGCCGAGGACGAGAAGCGCAGCCTGCAGGAGTGGATGCGCGAACAGATGTCGAGGATGCTTCAGCAAATGGGAGTCGCGGAGAGGGCGCGCGTGGAGGCGATCGAGGCTCGGCTCAGCGCTATCGAGGCTCGTCTGGGCGTCGTATCAGAGCCTGTAACAACAATCCCGTCCGGAACGACCGTCGAGGTCGAGGAGGACGAAGAAGCGCCTGGATGTCCCTAAGTGCTTTCTAAGGGCAAACGCCATCTTCGGCGCTACAGAGAGATAGCTTCGATCCTTGCTAAGCACGGCTGGGGTTGGACGGCGCACCGAATAGGATTGGGCGAGCACCTCGCGCGACACGAGGGCGAACCCATAGAGAAGCCGTCAGAGACGCCGGTGCATCTTCGCGAAATACTCGAGGAACTCGGGCCGACATTCGTGAAGCTCGGCCAGCTTCTTTCGACCCGTCCTGACATCATCCCCGAGCCCTACATCGCCGAACTTGAAAAACTTCAGGACACGGCGCCCACGCTGCCGGTCGAAGATATCTACGAAGTGATCGAGTCTGAGTTCGGCTTGCCGGTTTCCGAGGTGTTTCCGGATTTCGACACGGTCCCAATTGCGGCTGCCTCACTGGCCCAGGTACACGCCGCCAGACTAGCGGATGGCTCCTCGGTCATCGTTAAAGTCCAGAGGCCCGATATCGAGGAGCTTGTCGACACAGACATCGAGATTCTCTACAAACGCGCGCGGTTCCTGGAAAGCCACTTTGACGCCGCGCGGACCTATGGACTGGTGGAACTGGTTGAGGAGTTCGCGCAGACCCTGGGAGAGGAACTCGACTACACTCGGGAGGCGCGCAATACGGACCGGCTTCGGGAGGCGCTCTCACACCAGAAGGAGATCCACCTACCGGAGGTCAACTGGAACTTCACCACCAGCCGGATTCTGACACTGCAGCGGCTGGATGGCATCAAAGTCACGGACGTCCCGTCCGATCCACAGCTCGCGCCTCATGCCAGGGAGATATCGGACCGGCTGGTGCGCGCCTTCCTGGAGCAGGTGTTTGTGGATGGATTCTTCCACGCTGACCCCCATCCGGGCAACATACTGGTGGCGCAGGACCGCACCATCGGGCTGATCGACTGCGGACAGGTGGGCAAGCTCGATCCGGAGAGCAAGGCGGGGGCCGTGCATATGCTGATGGCATTTGAGCATCAGGATGCCAGAGCACTCGCCGATGACATCCTGTCGATGGGTATCGCGCAGCAGGAAGTCGACATCCGCAGACTGACCACTGACCTCGGCCGCGTCCTGAGGGTCTACTACGGCATGCCTGCCCGGGCTGTGAATATGGGCCAGTTGCTGACCCGTGTGCTCAAAGTATCCGCGCAGCACAAGGTCCGGCTGCCAGTGATCTTCGCGGTGCTGGGCAAGGTGTTCGCGAACATCGACGGCATTTGCCGCAAGCTCGACCCCGACTTCAACTTCACCGAAATCGCGCGGGGCTACGTTGGGCGCGCGGTGCGCAAAGAGCTTAGGTCCGAGGGTACATCGGCTGAGCTGTTCCGGGCGATCGTGGCAGCGAGGAGCTTCCTTTTCTCACTGCCGGAACATCTGGACCGGCTGATGCGCAAGGCAGTCGAGGGAAACCTGCGGATCGAGTTCAAGCACCAGGGCCTCGAAGGGGCAAACACAGCATTCCGGGCTGGAGCTAATCGGATATCGATAGCCTTGATAGTTGCGGCAATCATAGTCGGCTCGTCTCTGATCGTCTCTACAGCCGAGGTCCCCAGCGACCAGTTCTTCGGACTGCCCGCCCTCGGGGTCGCGGGTTACGTGCTGGCCACGGTCTTCGGCGTCTGGCTCATCATCTCCATCATCCGCTCGGGCAAACAGGGCTGACGTTTGACCGTCCTGCATTCCTCGCCGTATAATAGAGTCGGCTTTCCGGGGTCGTCCAATGGCAGGACAACGGCCTTTGGAGCCGTCGATCGTGGTTCGAGCCCACGCCCCGGAGCCAGTCTTTCTTGGTTGCGAAGGCAGAGCAGCTATCTGATTGCCCTGCCTTTGGTGTTTGTAGCAGTGAAGCACACCAACTATAAGAGCACTCTGCGCGCCTGCTATCTGGGTTACATAACTCAAGCGTTGATCGTCAATCTGCCCCCTCTGCTCTTTGTGGTCTTCAAGGACAGATTCGGGCTGTCGTATACCATGCTGGGCAGCCTGGTCGTGGTCATCTTCATTACTCAGCTTGTTGTAGACGCGCTGGCCATCAAGTCCATCGACAGAATTGGGCACAGAGCAGCGGCCGTTACGGCACACATATTCGCCGCTGTCGGAATGGTCGCGCTAGCGTTCTTGCCTCGTTTGATGTCAGATCCGTATGTCGGGCTTGTTATCTCGAGCTTGTTGTTTGCCATCGGCGGCGGACTGATAGAGGTGCTAGTCAGTCCTATCGTGGAGAGCCTGCCTGGTGACGCCAAAGCGTCAGCCATGAGCCTGCTGCATTCATTCTACAGTTGGGGGCAGGTCCTGGTCATCAGCCTGTCCACCATTGCACTGCTTCTGGTCGGTCGGGATCTGTGGTTCTTGCTCCCGCTTCTGTGGGCCATTCTGCCGGCTTTCAACACCTTCATTTTTGCCAGAGTGCCGCTTATGCCGCCGCAAGAGGAAAGCAAACGCACGCGGGTTAGAACCCTGCTGACTTCCAAGATATTCCTTGTTGCTCTGTTGTTGATGGTGTGTTCCGGCGCCGCGGAACAAGCGATGGCACAGTGGGCTTCGCTCTTTGCGGAAAGGGGCTTGGGGATCACGAAGACGCTCGGGGACCTACTGGGCCCATGCCTGTTTGCGGTCATGATGGGTATCGTTCGCACTTTGTACGGGACCAAAGGGCAGGCAATCAATATGCGGAAGACGTTGATTGCGTGCTCTCTTCTTTGCATTGTGTCATTTGCGATCGCAGCATTGGTGCCTATCCCGGCAGTGTCCCTGTTGGGCTGTTCTCTTTGCGGGCTGTCGGTGGCTCTTATGTGGCCGGGAATGCTGAGCCTGACGGCCGGAGGGTATCCGGCGGGCGGTACCGCGATGTTTGCCATGATGGCGCTCGGCGGGGACCTGGGTTGTTCTGTCGGGCCGTGGCTTACCGGTGTTGTAGCCGATTTCAGCGATCTGAACACCGGACTCCTGACTGGAATGGTCTTCCCCGCCATTATGCTGGTAGGCCTGCTCGTTCTTAAGCCATTGCTGCGAGCAAAGCACGAGTCGCGTTGATCGGGCTGCCGCGGATGTCCCACCTCGTTGTGCGACGGGCAATCACATCGCAGTGATTCTCCTCAAGAGGACAACTCCCCTGATCTGGTGAACGAAGCACTCGTAAGCCCGACCACAGGGGGAGAGACACTCCTATGCCCAGCAATCAAGATCGTGAGATCATCCGGCGACTTTCAGCGGAGACAGCAGAGATCGCTGCGCTTCCTGTCCAGGAAGAGAAGCGCCGCCTGTGGCGCAAGCTCAACGGGCTCAAGCCCGAGCGGCCTATGGTTGCCATCGACCAGGTCTGCTGGAACGAGATGAACGTTAATGACGAGCTGACACTGGTTTGCGAGGATTCTGAATGTCGGGGCTACGAGAACTGGCTTCGCAGGCAGCTCTATCAGTGGCGGCATTTCCCGGTCGACATGGTGGTAGAGCCGTTCGTGCGGGTGCGCAAAGCAGTCGGCAATACTGGTTTTGGGGTTCCCGTAAAGGAGCATGTGGCTGTCGGCGATCCTAGCAGCGCTGTTGCCGGACACGCCTACGAGAATCAGTTCACGACCGACGCGGACTTAGACAAGATTCAGACCCCGGTCATTACACACGATTCGGCTGAGACCGCTCGCCGGCTGGAAGTGGCGCACGAGCTGTTCGATGGCACGTTGGAGATTTTCGAAGACGGCTATGACCCCTCGTATATGTCAGTGTGGGATCCCATCAGTTCGCGGATGAGCGTCGAGGGCGCGCTTTACGGCATCATCGATCGTCCGGAGTACATGCTCGAACTGGTCCGGCGCGTGGTGAACGGTTATCTCAGTATGCTTGACCAGTTGGAAGAGCAAGGGCTCGTGTGCCACCATCAGTCGTTGATCCATTGCACAGGCGCCCACACGGACGATCTTCCGGCTCCAGGCTTCGACCCGGCAAAGCCTCGTACCAAGGACATCTGGATGTTCGGCCTCGCGCAGATGCTGGCGACTGTCTCTCCGGCGATGTTCGAGGAGTTCGAGATCGAGCCGTGCATGCCGATATTCGAGCGCTTCGGCCTTGTCTACTACGGGTGCTGCGATCCGCTGGACAAGAAGATGGCGCAGGTCCGCAAGATACCTAACCTCCGCAAGGTCTCGATGAGCCCGTGGGTGGACGAAGAACTCGGCGCTTCGGAGATCGGTGGCGACTACGTCTACTCCCGCAAGCCCAACCCCGCGCTTCTGGCGTGGCCGGTCTTCAATGAGAATGAGGCCCGCGAGCATATCCAGACTACAGTCGATACCTGCGCCCGCCACGGCTGCCCACTGGAACTGATCTTCAAGGACATCAGCACCGTCGGCTACGAGCCGCAGAGGCTATGGCGCTGGGCGGAGATCGCGATGGAGATCGTGCAGGAAGGGTAGCGTGACGCCGTTGCGGCCTCTTCAATACCCTAGATGTCGGCCGTCTCGTGAAATGCTTCGTGGGGGTGAAGTGGATCGATGCCCGGATCGTGCACTATATCCAGCTCGCGCCATTTACCGCTTCGGTAACGCAGGAAGAAGACCCCGCTGAGAAGCATGATCCACGCAATCAGCGTCACCCAGGCCGTCTCTGCCGAGGCGTGCACTACTCTGAACAACACGAACAGCACGCCGACCATCAACCAGTGGAGGGCCACAGAGGCGCTCATCGCCCAGAGCGTGTCGCCCGCGCCTCTGAGCGCGCCGCAGAACGCGATCATCAGCGCGTCCGAGAGCACATAGAGTGCCACCAGCCGCACCATGAAGAGAGTCAGCGGCAGCGCTTCGGTGAAGACGGCATCGTGCACGTCAGGCCTGAACATGTTGATCATTGGATGGGGTATGAGCAAGAAAAGGACCAGCATTGTCACCGAGAATACTAAGCCGACCTTGAGACCGGACATGGCGGCGATATGAGCTGTGTCGGGCTGTCGAGCGCCCATATACCGGCCGACCAGACTGGTTATCGCGATCTCGATCCCGACCAGTGGCACGAATGCAACCATGTCCCAGTTGAACGTGACGGTGGCGGCGGTGGCGACGATCTGCCCCTGCGCCTGGAAGAGGGTGATCATCATCGTGAAAGCGCCCAGGTTCAGGAAGAACTCCAGCCCGGCTGGGTAACCGAACTTCAGGAGCTTGCGCATCACGCTGAAGTCCAGCCTGAACGAGTGCCGGATGTCATACTCCCGACTCGTGCTTCCGAAGAAGTAGGCTATGGCGAGGACCAACAAGCCGCAGACTCCCCCCGCAATCGTTCCATAGGCGGATCCCCTGATGCCAAGAGAGGGAAAGCCGAACCGGCCCAGCACCAGCACGTAGTTCAGCGCGATGTTCACTACCATCGCGACTACAGACGCGATCATCACGACGCGGGTTCTGCCGATCCCAGAGAAGAAGCAGCCGAGAGCCGATCGAAGCAGTCCCACGATCGAGGCATACACCAGGATGCTGAAGAAGAGGGTCTGGGGGGCAAGCTGTTCAGGCGCGATTCCGGAGACGCGGAAACCTGCCTTGGCCAGCGGCGCCGCAAGGAGTATCAGCGGGTAGGCCACGACCGCTATCAGCATCGCTTGCGTCACGACCACAGGGCACTTGCTTCTCTGCCCGGAGCCGTAGTACTGGGCTATCAGTGCCGTGCCGTAGCCGATCAGCCCGAGGAAGAACGTGTTCATCAGGAAGCTTGTGAGCCCGCCGCAAAGGGCTGCGTTCATTTGCTCGGAGCCCAGCTTCGACAGGAAGAGCCTGTCGGTGAAGGTCATCAATGTGTCGCAAGCTGTCGATGCCACCATCGGCAGTGCTATAACCAGCAGTTCTCTGATGCTGCCGGGGGAATGCTGTTTTGGTTTCGTCTGCAGTGCTTCGATCGTCAAGTCTATCCTTTCAGTGGCGCCGGACCGGGGAGCGCCAAACCCTACTATCATAGCACGGTCGGGGCATCTTGAGCAGGTGATAGGCATACGGCTGTTGAATGCTGATACCGAATCAGGCCAGATATTCTGACGTTGGGAGGACGGATGAGTAACGTTATCAGCATAATGCCTTGTCTAGACATGCAGAACGGGCGTGTGGTCAAGGGAGTTCATTTTGTAGACATCAAAGACGCCGGAGACCCGGTAGAGGCCGCCAGGGCCTACTGCGCGGCGGGAGCGGACGAGCTTGCGCTTCTGGACATTACGGCGACGATCGAGGGTCGTGGAACGATGCTTGATGTCGTCAAGCGTGTGGCCGAAGCAGCGACGGTGCCATTCACCGTGGGCGGAGGAATCTCAGACGCTAAGTCGGCGCAGGCCGTTCTGGATGCCGGCGCGAACAAAGTCTCGACCAGCAGTGCCGCTTTCCGCAAGCCCGAGGTCATTGCCCAGATGGTGAGGGAGTTCGGCGGCGAGAAGGTGACTGTCGCCATCGACGTGGACGTGAATCCGTCTCTGCCATCAGGCTATGAGGTGTACATCGACGGAGGGCGCACCGCGACGGGCAAGGACGCGGTCGAATGGGCGAAGCAGGTCGATGGCTACGGCATCGGCTGCGTTCTTCCGACCAGCAAGGCCGGCGATGGAGCCAAGACCGGCTACGACCTGCCGATCATCAGCCGGATCAAGGAAGTTGTGAGCTGCCCCGTGGTCGCATCTGGTGGCGCGGGCACGCTTGAGCATTTCTATGAGGCGGTCCAGGCCGGCGCCAGCGTTCTGCTGGCAGCGTCTGTCTTTCACTTCGGGATGATCGGCATTCCCGAGCTCAAGTCATACCTGAAGAGACGAGGAGTCCAGGTCCGGTAGCCTGAACATCGGCCATAGCAAGGAGGAGCAATGGATCACAGGCTTGTGACGACAGCTTTTGAGCTGCCGGGTATGCGGATAGTCGCCAACTACGGGCTGGTGAGAGGGATCACGGTTCGTTCTCGCTCAGTCTTTGGATCGTTCGGCGCGTCTCTGCAGACCCTGTTTGGTGGGAACATCACTCTCTACACCGAGCTGTGCGAGCACGCGCGCGACGAGGCCTATCAGATCATGATCAGCCACGCGGCGTTGACCGGCGCGAACGCCCTCATCGGCGTCCGATACGACGCCAATGAGATCGCGGCCGGGGTGACCGAGGTTTTGTGCTACGGCACAGCGGTGCAGGTGGTGCCAATCGGGCAGGGATGACCCAACAGCAGCCTTTCTACAGAAGCTCAGAGAGGTTCTCGCTGGCGCGGATCGCCAAGCTCGGGTTGGGCGGGGCGATCGGCGGGCTGGTGACGTTTGTCCTCTGCTACCCCATCACGCACAACAACCCGCTCCTCGGGACAGGAAATCCCGTTGACGACTGGGCATTTCAGGGGGCCGTTCGGGGCTATCTCGCCAAGGGGACGCTGCTTGGTATTGGCGTCGGGTTCATCTTCGGCTTTGCACTGGTTGTGGCGGATCAGTTGCGCACGCGGAGTTGGCAGACGATAGCGATCAAGGGCGCTCTGGGAGGTGGGCTGGGGGCTATTGTCGGTGCTCTCGGAGGGCTGGATGCGCAGTTCATCTTCACCCTCTTCAGTGTAGGCAACATCCCCCTGGCGAGGGCGTGTGCGTGGTCGCTGCTTGGGATCGCCGTGGGAGTCTGCCCGGGGGCTGTGGATTGGTCGTTCCTGCGCGCGAACCTCGGGACAGTCGGCGGGTTGATCGGCGGGTTCGCTGGTGGGCTGTTCTTCGATGCTCTCGTGGGGCTCACCGGATCGAAGAGCCTTGGTGCAGCGTCTGGCCTGATGCTCACTGGCTGGATGATCGGCGTGTTCGTCGCGGTGCTCGAGGAGACGATCAAGGACTCGTGGCTTCGGATTCTGACCGGCTCCAGAGAGGGCCAACTGATCCAGCTTGCCAAGGGCCAGACCAAGCTCGGCGCAAGCGAGTTCGCCGACATCCCGCTCTTTGGCGACCCATCTGTCCAGCCGCTGCACGCGACTATCACCCGCTCGGGCGGAGGCGCGCGGATCACCGCCGCCCACCCCTCGCTCGCGGTGGTGGTGAACTCTCAGCCGGTGTTCGACTCGCCGCTGAACGATGGCGACATCATCTCGATCGGCAAGCACAGGATGCGCTTCGGCACCCGGCGCCTGCCGATACCCACAGCCCCGCCGATACCTCCGCAGCAACAGCCTTCCGTTGTTTCGGGACACCCTGTCCCGAAGCCCTCGGAGACGCCCTCTCCTGGAACACCCGCGGTTGCAAGCGGACTGATGATCGTGTCCGGCCCTCACGCTGGGCAGTCATTCGCGCTGAGGTCGCCGGAGACCATCATCGGCCGCTCGCCCGAGTGCCACATCCCGATCCCGAACGACGGCCTCGCCAGCCGCCAGCACGCCCGCATAGTGTGGGATGGCGTCTACTGGCGCATAGAGGACTGCGCCAGCACCAACGGCGTCTTCGTCAACGGCCAACGCATCCCGGTTCAGGTGATCAGGCCGGGTGACGAGGTGCTTATCGGCACCAGCGTGATGAGGGTGGGGTAGGGGTTCTACCTCCTCCTCAGCCTGAAGCACGCCCCAATCCCGCAGAGCAGGGCGAGGAGTGACGAGGGCTCAGGAACCGGTGCCCAAAGAACGGCGCGCTCGAGTGGCAATCCCTTCGATGCTTCCTCCGCTGAGCAGGTTGACATTCCGACTACATAGCCTGAGTCGTTTATTCCGTAGGCGATGCTGTAGGTGCCACCTAGTGTGCCGAGGTCAACGAGCCCGCCAGCCAGGCTCCACAGAAACGCGTGCCGTTCTTCCTCGAAGTCCATCACCCCGACCACTTGACCATGGTTGTTGATTCCGAAAGCACGGCTATCACGAGCACTCGGGGCAATATCCACCAGGCCAGAGCTATCGCTCCAGAAGAAAGCTCTCCTCTGGGTTTCACCTCCCTCGCCAGACACATCGTAGTGACCGGCCACCTCGTAGTGCTCGTTGATCGACTTCGCCGTGGCGTCACCAACATCAGACGTGACGATGCTGCCTATGATGTCTCCATCAGAGCCCCAGACTACTGCGTGTTCCCGCCCCTCTGCGTCTGTTGCCGTGCCTGCAACTGCCCCGATGTTATTGACCGAGTTGGCGGCACTGGCGAAGCCGAATGCTGTCAAGAACTGGATGCCTCCCTCGGTCGTCCAGACGAAGGCGCGGGGATAGTCGAATGTCTGCCCGACAACCTTCCCCGAATCATTTATGTCATACGCATGGCTTGTGGTTCCACTTGGTCCGATTGGCGCAACTACATAGCCCGAACCGTTGTCGGCCCATTCGGCTGCAGTGTAGCGGCCTTGATGCATGAACATGCCAACGATCTGGCCACCATCGTTCAGGCCGTACGCCCCTGCCGAGTCACTAGTACCAAGCGGAAGACCCGTCATAACCCCGTCGTCCCACAGGAACGGAACGCTGCTCGTGCCGACGATCTGGCCGCCAGTGCTGATGGCTCGTGCGACGCTCCAAACGTTCGCAAGCTTGCCGAGGTCGGTGATGGTGTACTGGTCATCAGCCGTGGCACCGTCTGCCAGCAGCCCGGCCAATACCAGTACGAAGAGGACGGATCTCAGGGGTGTCTTCATATCTTCTCCTTCGGCTCTCTCCGGAGCTCAGCGTGTTGTGATAGAAAGAAAGCCCGCTCCATCACACGAACTGCAGAAGCAGCCCACGTAATGCAACGGGCTCTACCGCAATATACCCCGGTGTAGTTTGCTTGTCAACGGTTTGGTCGAGGTGTTTCGGGATTTCGGTGCTGCACTGGTCGCTGTGTTGGCACGAAGTTGGATGACACGCCAGGGTTGGTCCTACACGAAGCCAAATCCCGAAACGTGTGGCCTGTGCCGGGTCTGGCGTTTCGGGATTTGGCGTTGTTATCTGTCAGGGGTATGTCACGTCACCTGGCGTCGTGGTGGGAGTAGGCGTCGTGGCGCACCGAAATCCCGAAAGACCGCGAGCCGGAACGTGGCTTGTGCCGGGCCTGTGGGCTTCGGGATTTGGCGTCGTGATCTGTCAGGGCTATGCCATGTCACCGGACGTCGTGGCGGGAGTAGGCGTCGAAGCGCACCGAAATCCCGAAAGACCGCAACCCCGGAAGAGCGGCGATGAATTGCCCGCAGTCTCAAGACGCGCTGCCGCGTTATCGATCGGGGCTGGAATCGCGACACGCCTGCGTCATCGCCCTGAGGTTCTCGAGCGGAGTAAGCCTGGTCACCATGCATCCAGCCGAGACTACTAGCCCCCTCGTCCCATGTGCGCGGATCAGCTTTTGTGTGGCGGCGTAGACCTCTTCCGGCATGGCGTTTTGCAGGAACACCGTGTCGAGGTTGCCCTTGAGTGCCACGGAATCTTCCATCAGGGTTCGAGCCGTCGCCATCGGCACCATCGCGTCTACCTCGAATACTTGCATCGGGACCGAGCGCAGCAGAGGCAGGATGTGCTGTGTCTGGCCGCAGATATGGAGCCAGAAGTCGCAGCCTGGCCTGTGAAGGTCCCGGATCGAGCGCTCCAGATACGGAAGAGCGAACCGCTCGAACATGTCAGGGCCTATAAGGCCGGCCGTCGAGTCGCCATACTGGATGCCGTGAACCCCGGTCTCATGCATCGCGCGGCCGTAGGCAACCACCAGATCTGTACAAAAGCCGAGGTAATCGCCGACCAGCCCGGGGTCTTCCGTCGAGATGTCCATTAGGAAGCTCTGAACCCCTCGCAGATTGGCGGCAGTGCTGAATGGCCCGCAGTCTATGTTGGCCATCACATAGTAACGGTCGCCGGCCTTCTCGACCGCGCGCTGTGCCGCCGCCAGAACAGTCCGCATACCGGGCGATTGCCAGGGGTCGGGGATGGCCAACTCGCGGAAGTCACGAAGATCCGACAGGACCGGGTCGTGTCCCATCCTCTCATCGTCCTCGACCATCGTCACGCGCCCGCCCATTGCTTCGTGAACGACCAGATTGTCCAGCGTCACGTATACCCCGTCGCAGTCGACCATCTCCGCCAGGCCGACCAACGTATCGGCGAGCACGTCAGGATCTGACGCGAACTGACCCTGCCTGGTGCCTGTCAGTTGGCAGGCGACAGAGGTCGCGATCAAGATTACTGGGGGGTAGTCCACGGGCTCGAGCGAGATCGCCCGCCTCATTCTCTCCCGTCCGCCCATGTGCTTACTCGTGCCTCGGCGCATCCGGGAAGCGCACCGCGGCGATGACGTCTTCCGGCTCGCGGAACGGGTTCCGCAAGGCTTCGGCGATCAGCACTGCGGCGAAGTACCGCCTGTACTCCCATAGCCCATGTTCTACCAGCAGCAGAGCGGTCTTCGTCTTGGCGGGCGACTCCGCGATCACTCGAAAGACACGCAGTGCCTGTTCGAGCTTGTCCTCGCAGTATCGAGCGGCTGCATTCCACTTCCACTCGTATACTGCCGCGAGGGCCTGGAGGTCGAACTCCTCGAGCAGCGTCGGATCCTCCCCCAGACAATGGGCGGGGAAGCCCTTGATGATGAACGCGACGTCCTCTTGGTCGCCTCTCAACTCACACATCCGGCGGACCATATCGATAGTGTTGTCCGTCAGGTTCACGTGCTCCGGGGACCAATCATAGGCAAATGGTACCTCGATATGCCAGCCCGGTCCCGGCAAGTCCTCCCACATTATGTTGATCGAGGGATCGAGCACGCTGAGTGCCTTGTAGCTCTGGTGCACAGCGCCCAGATGCAGGTTGGCGAAGAGCTTGATGCTGGGCCATTCGGCTTGGATCGCGTCCATAATGCGTCCGGCGAACTTGATGAAGAGCGGCCCGGCGCCGGTCTTGTAGGTCTCCTTGCAAACCTCACAATCGAGGCGGCAGTGGTTCGCCAGCTCAGTTCCACCCACCTGGAAACATATCCCGTCCGGCTCGAGCGGTGCGTAAGACGTGCGTATGAGGTCGGTAACGATTTCACGCCAGTGATCGGCGTCCTCTTCGCTGTTCAGGCATATGGGGCTGTTCCAGCTCCAGTTGAACCCCCATATCACGCTTATGCCGAGTTGTCCTGCATAGGCCTGGATGTCTGCGGCGTTGTGCGGAGCTTTGTCGGTATGCCACAGCACAACTGTGTCCATCCCGACTGCCTGCATATTGTCCAGGTATCGTTTCCAGTTGTAGACCCTTCCGCCCCAGGTCCACATTCCGATATGGTCTATCTTTCCGGTCATCAGGTTTCCCCTCTTCTTTGCCCAACGCTAACTGCAGTGGCACTTCATGTCCGTTCGACGCCTGCTGAGATCGCTCCTCCACACAAAATGCCGTTCTTTGCCGGTTTTGCAGGACGATGGTCACAAGCTCACTTCCCAAAGTACAGCCTCAAGCTTACATGGTATAATCCAGAAAAGCCTGAGCTTGAGCCTGGCCAGGCGGTAATCGAGGCACCACATGAATATCAAGCTCGGACTGATTCCGATCTTCGCTCTGACCGCGATCCTGGTTACCTCCCTGACTGCCTGCGCGGACGTGAGGCTCTCAGATCCTCCAACTGAAGTTGCCGAGTACGCTTCAGACAGCATCATCGTGTCGTTCAAGGCTGACATAAGCCCCAAGGCGCAGCTTGGTTCGCACGGAGCAGCCGTCGAGACGGGATACGCTGCTATCGATACGGTTGGAAAGAAGCACCGCGCCAAGGCAATGAAACCGGTCTTCCACAAGGCCAATGCCGCTCGCGGAAAAGCCAAGGGACTGAGCAAGGCCGAGCAGCGGTTGGCCAATGTTTACAGGGTTGAACTGGCAACCGGCGCTAACCCGCTCGAGGCGGTGGCCGATTACTCTCAACTGCCCGAGGTCGAATACGCCGAGCTTGATGGCTACTGCTATGCCCTCCGCACCGACCCCAACGACCACTTCTGGCTCTCGACCGGAGCCGCCGAAGCCGGCCTACGTGACCAGTGGGACATGGAGATCATCCAGTGCGCAGAGGCCTGGGATATACAGCGAGGCAGCAGTTCGGTCATCGTCGCCGTGGTCGATACGGGCGTCTACGTTCAGCACGTGGACCTCTCCGGCAACATCTGGCACAACAGCGGCGAGATCCAGAACGACGCCATCGACAACGACGGAAACGGCTTCGTGGACGACTACTTCGGTTATGACTTCGTCTACAACGACAGTGACCCGAATGACATCGATGGTCACGGCACCCACTGTGCGGGCACCATCGGCGCCGTCGGCAACAACGGGATAGGTATGGCCGGAGTCAACTGGGCGTGCAAGATCATGTCGGTCAAGGGCCTGGGTGATGACGGGAAAGGCAAGTGGAGTTCGGTCTCGGCCGCTGTCGTCTATGCTGCGGACAATGGAGCCCGCGTCATCAGCATGAGCCTTGGCGGCAGTCTGCACTCTCAGGCGTTGACTGACGCGGTGCAGTACGCTCACGATCACAACGCCGTGATCTGTGCAGCCGCCGGCAACGACCATACGAACCACATCGGGAAGTACCCCGCTGCTTACAACAACGTGATCACGGTCACCGCGTCGGACCAGAACGACGGGTTCTGCTACTTCTCGAACACCGGCGTCAAGATCGCGGTGGCTGCGCCCGGCGGGTATTCGCCAGGGGTTGACACTACCTGTCGATCCTACAATCTCCTCTCTTGCCGCGCTCCAAACGCCGACTCGCTTGGCCGCTATTGCACTGACAAGATCGTCAGCGGCGACTACTATCTGCTTGCCGGCACATCAATGGCTTGCCCTCACGTCGCGGGAGTTGCGGCGCTCGTGATTGCTCAGCATCCCACATGGACCAATGAGCAGGTCCGGCAGGCCATCCAGATGCGAGCGGATGACATCCTGGATCCAGGTGTCGATCTTAAGGCGGGCTTCGGCAGGCTCAACGCCCTTCGCGCCGTAACCGCGCCGGAGCCGATGACCGCGCTTATCAGCTCCCCGAAGAACGGTTGGAGGCTGTGGGACCCGGTCGATGTCATCGGTACCGCCAAAGGTCCGAATCTGCTGAAGTGGATACTCGAGTACGGCCAGGGCTGGGTGCCAAGCACGTGGACTCAGATAGCCACCGGGACCACGCCCGTTGAGAATGGCGTGCTTGGCACGTGGACCCGTCCCGTGGATTGCCCGAACGACAACTTCGTGCTGAGGCTCAGGACTCTCGGCTCCGGATACGTCACCAGTGGGGAATACCGCCAGCAGTTCATAGTGGACGGCGCAACTGCGTTCAACGATTCATGTACAGGCCCAGGCGTGATACCAAGTCTGCCAATCTCAACGGAGGCCCGTTTCGGGTTCGCAACGGAATCGCCGACGGACCCGGTGCTTCCCTGCCTTGGCGACGCAGGTAACCGCGGGCTGAACACTATCTGGTATACCTACACGCCTTCGGTCCCGGTCCTCCTGAAGCTGACTGTCGACGGTGACTATGCCTGGCAGCCAACGGCCGCTGTCTTTACAGGGACGTGCGGTTCGCTCACCAATATCGCTTGCCAGGGAGGTGATAATCACACGATCGCGGCCCTCACGTTTATGGCCAATGCTTACACCAAATACTACATTGAGGCTTCGACACAGCATAAGTACGCATTCCAGACAAACGAGTCCCCTTACCCGAAGGTGACGCTCGCGGCGATAGGCTACCCGGCCACGTTCGATGCCTGCAGCAAGCCGGTGACCATCACATCACTGCCTTACTCGTTCACCGGGGAGACGCGCGTGACGTCGGAGGTCTGGTCGGACCCAATCATCCCTGCCCTCAACAGCAAGGGCTACAATACGGTCTGGTGGACCTACACGCCCGCATCGACTGTTAACATCACAGTAGACACTGTTGGCAGCGACTACGATACTGTGCTCGCTGCTTGGACCGGCGTCTGCGGCGCGCTGTCGACGGTGTCCAGCAATAACAACTGGGGTGGGCAGAAGACCTCCCAGATACAGTTTAGAGCCTATGCCGGGACGACGTACATGATCGAGGCTGCATCTCTAACGCGCGGCGGTGGCAACCTGGTTCTGCACGTGAAGCAGGACACAACCACACCGGATGCGTTCACTGAGATCTTCGACAGCCCAGGCTTCGACCTGCAGAACAAGTCGATCACATTCACTCCCGACAGCTCAACTGCTGCTTACAGCGCGTGCATCCAGCCGATCAGCGCATTCCCGACCGATCCAGCTGGTGGAACCAGCGTGCCGCTTACCGATGATGGCTACTACTCAGCCAACCTGACGGGTGGCAAGCAGGTTCTGATCTACGGCAACGCGCGCAGCGGGTTCTTCATAGGGAGCAACGGCTACATTACGTTTGACGCTGGTGACGGCAGCCGGGTGCCGAATCTTGAGAGTCACTTCGCGGTGCGTCGTGTCTCCGCGCTCTTCCAGGACCTCAACCCGGCAGCAGGGGGGACTGTCTCCTGGAAGCAGCTTGCCGACCGTGCCGCTGTCACCTACCAGAATGTCCCGCAGTATAACACGAGCCTGCTAAACAACTTCCAGGTCGAGCTGTTCTTTGATGGCCGGATCACCCTGAGCTATCTCACGACGGGGTCGACCGTGGGCATGACAGGCCTCTCGGCGGGATTGGGGGTGCCAGCGGGATACGTCGAGAGTGATTTCTCGATGTACGATGACTGCACGGTAGCAGCGCGCGGGCTTAGGATCGTCTTCCCGAACACAGGCGACTGGACAGAGCCCGGGAGCATCGTGAACGTCAGCTGGGCTGCTACCGGAACTGACTGGCAGCCGGGCGACACGGTGAAGTTTGACTACTCGCCCGACAACGGCATCTCCTGGCGTCCGTGCTATGGCGGTTCGGACTTGCCCTTCGATGCCGGTTTCTTCGTCTGGAGCACCTTGGGCTGTTCGAGCAGTTCAACGTGTCTGCTTCGGGTGACCTTCACCGGCGACAGCTCTGTCTACGATGTCACCGACGGCACGTTCCAGATGCTGATGGATTTCGACAATCCTTCGCTCGACTACGTGCCACTGGCAGACACTGACGATGCGACTGGACCATATCAGCTCTGCGCTGATATCTACGACCACATGGGCATCTCGCTGGCTCTGATCTGCTGGAGTAAGAACGGCGGGCCGTGGAACGAGTCGCTGATGGTGCCTGTTGCTTCCCTGAACGACTTCTGCGGAGAAATCCCCGGCCCCAGCGTGCCCGGCGACTACTACGATTACTACGTGCAGGCGAGCGACGGGTCCATCAACGCTTGGACGTGCAAGGTCCCGTACCCTGGCAGCAACAGGTTCCGAATCCTGCCCAAGCACGACTACTACACTGAGCTATTCGAGACCCCGGAAGTGGACATGCGCTACAGGACCATCACGTTCACGCCGGATGGCTCGCGGAACTACTACACCGCGTGCTGGTATCGGAACGAGGAACTGCCCATACCTCCCGAGGGTGTCCGGCTCGAACTGCCGGATGATGGTTTCCAGCAGATCAACCTGACGCATGGAAGGGTCGCCCTATACGGCAATACACGGGAGGCTTTCTTCGTCGGCAGCAACGGCTATCTGACGCTGGATGTGGGAGGGACGGGCTACAATCCGATCCCGGAGGCGCACTTTGCCCGGAAACGTATCGCCGGCCTGTTTGCCAACCTGGACCCAACGCAGGGCGGAAGGATCATCTGCCGAGAGCTGGAGGATCAGGTGGTTGTGACCTATCTGGAAGTCCCCGAGTTCGATTCCAAGGTCACCAACACTTTCCAGATCCAGTGGTTCTATGATGGGCGGATTGCGATCACCCTGCTCAGTGTCGGGCCAAGCCGCAGCCTGATCGGTCTCTCGGCGGGTGAGGGAGTCCCCGCCGGCTTTGTCCCGAGCGACTTGTCGAGATACCGGCGCTGCTCGACGCAGATTCCACAGACCGCAAAGGTGCTTGCTGATGGGAGCGCCATCGATATGTCCGGTGCTGTCGTGAGCGGGGTGCTGGCTGATAGGTTCTACCTGGAGCAAGTTGATCGCAGCTCAGGCATTGGAGTCTTCTGGAGCGGGACGATGCCTTCACTAGGAAGTCGGGTTCGTGTCTTTGGCAGTCTTGTCACAGGCAACGGTGAGAGGATGATCGCTGCCACTTCAGTTCAGACTGAGTCCACGGGCACTCCGCCGAAGCCGCTCGGCGTGACGAACAGGCAGTTGGGTGGGGGAGGTTACAAGTACGTTGCAGGCCCGCCCGAGACAGGGCAGAAGGGCATTGCTGGCGCCGTCGGAACCAACAACATCGGCCTGCTCGTTACCGTCTGGGGCAGAGTGACCGAACTTGGACCAGGCGAGATCGCGCGGTGGTTCATGCTCGATGATGGGTCCGGACCTGTCAGAGTCGAGCTCAAGACCGGCATCACTCCGCCAAGGCTTAGCGATCAGATGGCCGTGACGGGCATCAGTTCGTGCTACCAGTCTGATGGCAGTCTGCTCCCAAGGGTATTGGCACGCCAGCAGTCTGATCTCAACAAGACAGTGCCGTAGGTGTGGTAGGAGCTTGTACTCTCGCTGCTGTAGCAGGCGTCTCCGACGCCTTCCGAGGGCGTCGGAGACGCCTGATACAGCTATACCGCAATCCCTCGGCATCGGAGCGTCTGGCCTTCGAGTGTGAGTTGTGCTAGACTATGGGCATCGACCATAAGGATGCGCCTGTGCCCGACCTCTTTGAACAACCTCACGGGGAAGACCTCTCAGACCAGCCGCTTGCCGCGCGAATGCGGCCGAGGACGCTTGACGAGTTTCTCGGGCAGGAGCGGATAGTCGGCCCGGAGACATTGCTTCGTTCGGCGATCGAGAAGGACGACCTTACCTCCCTCATCTTCTGGGGACCGGCCGGATGTGGCAAGAGCACTCTGGCCAGCGTGATCGCGCATCAGACCAAAGCCATGTTCGAGAATTTCAGTGCGGTTACGTCCGGCGTGCCGGAGATGCGCAAGGTGATCCAGCGGGCCAGGGAACTACGCAAGGCGATGGGCCGGCGCACGATCCTCTTCGTCGATGAGATCCACCGCTTCAACAAAGCTCAACAGGATGCTCTGCTGCCCCATGTGGAGGATGGCACGGTTATTCTGATCGGCGCCACGACGGAGAACCCCTACTTTGAGGTCAACTCGCCCCTCTTGTCCCGTGCGCGCATCTTCACGTTCGACCCCCTATCCGACGAGCACATCCGAACGCTTATCCTGCGCGCCCTCTCAGATGAAGAGCGAGGGCTTGGCGGCGAGAAAATCACGTTGGAGAATGATGCTCTCGACCATATTGTCGATGTGGCGCAGGGCGATGCTCGCAACGCTCTCACAGCCCTAGAGCTTGCTGCAAAGGCGACATCGGCTGATTCGGAGACAGGTGTCAAGACCATCACTTTGAAGATCGCGGAAGAAGCTCTTCAAAAACGGGTGTTGAAATACGACAAAGGTGGGGATAACCACTACGATACGATCTCGGCATACATAAAGTCGATGCGCGGCTCCGACCCCGACGCGGCAGTATACTGGCTGGCAAGGATGCTCGAGGCGGGGGAGGACCCAAAGTTCATCGCGCGCAGGCTGGTCATACAATCGGCCGAGGACGTGGGTAACGCCGATCCCATGGCGTTGGTAGTTGCGACCGCCGCGGCGCAGGCGGTGCAGTTTGTCGGGCTGCCGGAGGCGCAGATTCCTCTGGCTCAGGCGACGATCTATCTGGCATGTGCGCCGAAAAGCAACGCGAGTTACGTCGCGATCAACCGGGCGAGCAAGGATGTTGCGGAGAGAAAGGGGCCGCCTGTTCCGATTCACCTCAGGGGCACGAACTATCCTGGCGCAAAGGCGCTTGGCCACGGCAAAGGCTATCTCTATCCGCACGACTTCCCGGGGCATCATGTTGAGCAGGAGTACTTGCCTGAATCAGCAAAGAGCCAGCCTTACTATGAGCCGACCGATCATGGCCACGAGGCAAAGTTCAAGCAGCGGCTCGCACGGCTGAAGGGAGCAGGTCAGAGTCAGGAAGAGGAAGATTCGCCTGCTGAGCCCGACTAAGATTGGCAGCCGGGCAGAGGAGGTCGGGCAACTCGCGTCGAATCCTTGGGATACCGGAGCGCCTCACGGGTATCATGGCAAGGATTGTCCTGCCCGTGGCGCAGATTGTTGTTTGACCGGCGATAAGGTATAATGCGCCCGTACTTACTCGTGGCAGGCAGGCGTCCGGAATGCTCAACGGGGGAAAGCGCGGATGAACGGTTGGCTGGTGTTCTGTGTTGTGCTGCTAAGCGTGACATTAGCGGCTGTGGTAGTTGGGATAGCTTTGTATGTCAGCCGACTCAATCGCGCTATTCGGGAGATCGCGGACACGCTGGCGGAGGTCAGGCAGAAGATCGTTCCCCTGGCCGACGATGTGCGCTATGTGATGGTGAACACCGACGGGCTGGTCTCCAGCGCCCGATCGACCGTGGAGTCTTACGAGCGGGTCGCGCAAGCGATCGATCGGCTGATAGAGGGTAAGACGCTGGTGGACGTGGCCGGAAAAGTGGTCGAATCTTCTAAGACGACCGTGAGCTCGATACTGGAGGGCGCTAGAGAGGCCGTGAGAGCGTTCAGAAGCACCCGGCTGGAGCGGTCAGAGAGACCCAACTCGGAACAGAATGACTCGGGTAATGAGGCAAAGATAGATCCCAGCCTCTAACATTTCCATACGGGGGAGACAGACTATGAGCGGTAACAATGAGGATAAGAGCGTTGTAGTAAACTTCCTGGCCGGGCTTGGCCTCGGCGCATTGATTGGGGCAGCGACCGCCCTTCTGCTGGCGCCCAAATCCGGCGAGGAAACCAGACAGGACATTGCCACCAAGGCAGAAGACATTCGCGAGAAGGCCAACAAGGTCGTTCATGACCTCTCTGAGTCCAGCGAGGAGCTTGTGAAGAAGAGCAAGGAACTCCTCGAGACGACCAAGGTCAAGATGCAGAGCGCGATCGATGCAGGCAAACAGGCCATGTCTCGCAAGCATGAAGAGGGTGAGGCCGAGAGCTAGTCGCGGACACGCGATGCACAAGCAGTGGTAGTTGCATTGTTCCCGAGAGTTGTTCCGGGACGCCTGAAGCAACGACTATGTCTGTGCTCTCGAACCTCGAACCTCCAACCTCTAACATCTAGACGAGGTGATTGCACCGTGAACTTCAAAATGGAAACGCGGACACTAGAAAAGGAGCTGCCGATAATCGCTCTCGAGGGCGAAGTGGACGTCTACACCGCGCCTCAGCTCAAGCAGCAGATGATATCGCTGCTAGAGGGGGGGGCGAGGGAGGTAGTTGTAGACCTGTCGCGGGTTGATTACCTGGACAGCACGGCTCTGGGAGTGCTGATTGGGGGACTCAAGCGTTTGCGCGAGATGGACGGGAACCTGGCCCTGGTATGTCCGAGCCCGCGCATCAGACGTGTATTCGAAATTACCGGCCTGGACAAAATCTTCGATATCTACGACACCGAGGACGAAGCCCAGACCGCAGCCGGAAAGGAGAGCGCATAGCGTTGACAGACGGCAATGGCGCGGCACAAGTTGAGCTTACGATACCATGCAGGCCGGAGTTTGTGGGAGTCGCCAGGTTGGCCATGCTCGGCGTCGCAAGCAGGATGAGGTTCTCCTATGATGAGGTCGAGGACGTAAGGCTTGCGGTCGGTGAGGCTTGTACGACATCGGTCGAATGGGCAGATCGCAATGGCAGGTCGAATTCCAAGATCATCCTCCGAAGCGAGATCGCTGCTGACAAGCTGACTGTCGATATCCTCGACAGCGCCGGAAGCAGGGACGAAGACCCCGGGCAAGCCGCCGAGGGGGAAAGCGAGAACCTCGGAGCTCTTCTAATCACTCTGCTGGTCGACGAGATATCGATCGAGCCGCAGGGCGAGGGTACACACGTCAGGATGATCAAGCATGCGGGACAGCGATAGCGGGCAGACGCGCCGCAAGAGCGGCGTCGCCGAGTGGACCGAAGAAGAGACCGAAGAACTCTTCCGGCGGTATATCAAGACTCGGAGCCGCAAGGTCCGGGATCAACTAGTCATGATGCATCAAAACCTGGTCAGGTTCCTCGCCGGCAAGTTCGCCAACAGAGGCGAGCCGCTGGAGGATCTGGTTCAGGTGGGTGTCATCGGGCTCATCAATGCCATCGACAGGTTCGACCCCGACAGGGGGACGAAGTTTTCCACCTATGCCACTCCGACGATAGTCGGGGAGATCAGACGCCACTTCCGGGACAAGGCTTGGAGTCTCAAAGTCCCCCGCAGGCTGCAGGAGCTAAACCTGGCAGCCAACAGAGCCGCTGAAGACTTGAGCCAGAGGCTGGGCCACCCACCGACCGTGCAGGAAATCGCGCAGGCAGTCGGCACAACAGAGGAAGAGGCCCTGGAGGCCATCGAACTCGGAAATGCCTATGACACGGTCTCGCTCGACAGCAAGCTCGTGCACGAGGGCGAGTCGGCGCCGCTCACGCTGGCTGAGTTCGTCGGTGACCTGGACTCCTCGCTGCAGAACATCGAGTCTTTTGGGGATTTGAAACAGGCCATAGAGAGCCTGGACTCGCGCGAGAAGGCGATTATCTACTACAGGTTCTTCCGTGACATGTCTCAGACGGAGGTTGCGCGAAGGCTCAACATCTCTCAGATGCACGTCTCGCGCCTCCAGCAGAAAGCCCTGAGAAGGTTGAAAGAGCTTCTGAGCGCGTAGCAGGGGCTGGGGCTGGCGCGATAACCTCAGGCCGGGAAGATCGGTCTTCAGCCGACCGCGCCCGCGCGTTAGCTGGAGACCCTCGGCAGCGATGGGTTAGTGGGGATTCTCATCGCCGGGATATCGGCCTCGCTGCCGACCTGAACGTCCCTGATCGAAGTCACATCCACCACGATCATCTGCATCGCCACTCTGCCAAGCACCGGCGCTTGACGACCGTTGATCCTGACCGAAGGCTTGCGTCTTAGCCTTCGTATCGCGAACCTTAAAGGATCTTGCCGGTAGACTGGCCCCTCTGGCGCGAGCGTGAAGCCGTCCGCGAAGCCGATCGGGATAATGGCGACTCTTGTTGGTCTTCGCGTAGTGTATTCGGAGCCGTAGCCAACGGCGGATCCGGCGGGCAGGTCTTTGATCTCGCAGATGCGAGCCCTGAGCTTCCAGGTAGGCTTGAGGTCGAGATCGTGCGGCACGTGCCGCGAAGGATATTGACCGTAGAGGATCGTACCAGGTCTGACCATATTCAGTCGCGACCCGGGCAGGCGAACAGTGGCGGCGCTGTTCGAGGCATGCGCGACGCCGTAGTCAAAGCCCATCTCTTTCAATGCTGCAATGATACGGCTGAACAGCTCGAGCTGAAGACGAGCGGGCGTGAGGTCGGAGTCCGCGGCGTTGGCAAAATGCGTGAAAGTCCCAGCGATCGTGAGGTTGGGCAACTCAGCCACAGCTTTGAAGAACGATGGCACTTCATCGGGCAGGAGGCCAAGTCTGCCCATGCCCGTGTCCAGCTTGACATGGACCCGCGCGGTCCTGCCGGCTTCAGACGCGGCAGCCGAGATCCGACGGGCCAGCTCGATTGAGGAGACCGTGAGGTCTAGATCGGCATCGACCGCCTCGGCCGCGTTCTCGGGCTGGATTGGCGCAAGGATCAGGACGGGCGACTTGACGCCGCCTTTGCGGAGTATCAGGGCCTCATCGAGTCGCGTGACAGCCAGCGAGTCGGCTCCCCCCTCGACGAAAGCGCGCGCAGCCTCGAGATAGCCGTGACCGTAGGCGTTTGCCTTGACCACGGCCATTACCTCGACCTGACCGCCAACAAGCCTGCGTACCTGCGCCAGGTTGTGCTGCAGCGCAGACCTATCTATCTCTACCCAAACGTCGTGAATCATGATAGTGGACAGGGTACAGGGAACAGGGTGCAGCAGAACAGCCTCGCTGTCTACTGCTTACTGTTCACCGTGCACTTCCCTTCGCGCCCTTGACTTCAGGGCGAGCTTGACCCTCGGCAGGGCTTTGGTCCACAGCCAGTAGAGCCGTGGCGAGAGGACCAAGTCATACTCGCCGATATACTCGACGAACCTTGGCGAGAAACCCTCTTTGAACCGATTGAGCCCCTGCAGATGGTCGTCCTCGGCAGTCGCTGCTTCAGGACGCCCTTGTCCCGAAGCATTGTCGGACTTGTCCTCGCCAACTGGTCCCACCGGCCGCTTCGGGCTCACTCCCCGGAAATCGTACCACTTGCAGCCCTGCTCCATAGCCCATTGGATCAGCGTCCACTGCATCAAGTGGTTAGGCATCACATTTCGGTGCTTGTTGGAAGATGCGCCATAGGCATACCACGCCTTGTCTCCGAACACGAGCGCCAAAGCCCCTGCTATGGGTTTGCCCTCATAATATGTGAGGGCCAGTTGCACATGGCCATCTGGAGCCAGTGCATCCCACATATCCTCGAAATACTTGAGCCCTCGCACGAGAAACCTGTCACGCTCGGCAGTCTCTCTAAGTATCGTGTAGAACTCCGACAGATCCGACCGATCACAACCCAGGCGAACGGTGACGCCCTTCTTCTCTGCGAGGCGGATATTGTACCGCCACTTGGGCTTGAATGTTGCCAGAAGCTCCTCCGGAGTCTTGTCCAGGTCGAGCTGCATTACGCACTTCGGCTGAGTGCCGCCGAAGCCCTCAGAGATCACTGGCCTGAATCCTGCGGAACGCAGGTTGGTTTCGCTGTGCGTATCCTCGATCGGGACAGGGGGATCGATCTTGAGCAGTATCGCCTTGTGCTGGACCGCGGTTTCTCGCAGAAACGCCGTGAAGTCCCGGACTAGCTCTGCGTCGCGCGTGTCGAGTACGGGACCCCTGGGGGCGTAGGCAATGCATCGGCCGATCTTGGGTATCGACCGCTTAAGGATCGAGGCTGCGGCTATGATCTCTCCGTGATGCTCTCCAATCACTCGAACAGGCCTCCAGCCGGTTCTGGCCTTCAACTCGCCCCATTCCCACGACTGAAGCAGATCGCCCGTATCGAAACGGGCGACAAAGTCATTGAACCGCTGCCGGTCTTTGGTTGTCGCTTCCCTGCACTCCATAGCCACTGTTTACTCTTTACTGTTTACTGTCCACTTCCCTTCTGCTACCATGTAAGTGGGCGAGTCGGGTGATCGCCCCGAGCAATCGGGGAGGAAAGTCCGGGCTCCACAGGGCAAGGTGGTTGCCAGCGGCAACGGTCCCTCACGGGATACGGAAAGTGCCACAGAAAAGAAAACCCCCTGTTGGGTGATGGGTGACGGGTGTCAGGTGATGGGGACTGCTGTGCGAGTGGTGGTGTCCCTGACACCTGACACCCGGAACCTGAAACCCGACTGGGGAAAGCTGAAACGGTGGTGTAAGAGACCACCAGCTCCGTCGTGAGGCGGAGGCTTGGTAAACCCCACTTGGAGCAAGGCCGAATAGGGGAGGGCTGAAGCTGCCCGCCGACCTCCCGGGTGTCGCCGCTAGAGCCGCGCGGCAACGCGTGAGCGTAGATAGATGATCACCCAGGCCGCGCATCTGGCGCGGCCGGACAGAACCCGGCTTACAGACTCGCCCCCCTTCTATCGGTTAGAAGTTAGAGGCTAGGAGTGGTGCGTGTCAGACTCCTGGCTGCATTCAGGTGTCGAGCTACGCCGCTAACGCGAGTCCCCCGCCGGGCATGCGTTTGGCCCACGAGAGAAGCTCCACGCAATCGTGCAGGCTTTCGCGGACCTCGTTAACAATGTAATCCATTTGGTTGAGCGGCACCCGTCCGGCATCGGCAACTTGCTTCAGTGCGATGTCTACGTTCTGACCGACGACATAGCTCTTGCTCATTCTCTTCGCCAACAGGTCACCCGCGTGAACGGCGGCGGCCAGGTCCGCATGCTCGGTGGCGCAGTCAGGATCGTGATGATAGGAGATGCTCTCTCGCAGAGTCTCAGGAAAGTCCCACTGCCGGGTCAGATCCGAGCCTATCTTCGCGTGATCCGTGCCCAATATGCCGTGCTCGGCGCGAGCCATCTCCATCCCATACTCGAGACATGCGTGGACGACGCTCGTGAACTTCATTGGCAGAGCCCGTGCCACAACCAGCTTGCCGACGTCGTGCAGAAGCCCCGCCACGAATGCGGTCTCGCTCTTTCCGGCTGATCGTCGTGAGGATTGGGCATAGATCGCCTCTGTAGCGATCGCGCACGTAACGGAGTGCACCCACATGTCCGGCCAACTGAAGCCCGGAAACATCTGCCTGGGGAACAGAGCATCGACTATGGACGCGGACGCGGCCAGGTTTCTCACCGCGGAGAATCCAAGAGTGACCACTGCATCAGTGATGGTGTCCGCTTGCCTGCGGCGGCCATAGTAGGCCGAGTTAGCCAATCTCAGTACCTTTGTCGCCAGTGACTGATCAAGCATTATGACGCGTGCAACGTCGTCGGCCGTCGCGTCGGCAGTGTTTGTTACTTGGATCACTCGCGCCAGAGCTACTGGGATACTCGGCAGGTCGATTCTGCCAGAAGAACGACCAAACATGCAAACCTCCTGGAGTCGCAGATGAGGTAGTGCTCACGGTCAGACTGAATGCCGGCCGCCCTGAAGTGTACATCCGTCTCTCTTGTCTTTCCGCGATTTCAGGCGAAGTCACAACGGGTATTTACTCCATGAAGCGCTCCGAGGTAGTATGAGAAGGATTCTGCCCTTACTTATAGCCTTGTTGGCGCTTGTTGGCACGGTAGACTCAGCATATTTGGCCGCTCGCTATGTTTCTGCCGCCAAGCCAGGTGAGGATGCAATATGCGATATCGCCGGCGGTGGCTGCGAGACGTTGGAGAAGACCAGCGAGGCTACCGTCATGGGCGTGCCGACCGCCCTTCTGGGGCTCGGCTACTTTGGCTTTGTGTTGTTGATGTCGGTCTGGCGGATCTGGACCGGTCGGTGGCCTTTTGTCCGGTTTCTTGAGGTAGCGCTGTCAATAGGGCTGTTGTTTAGCTTCTACCTGGTCTACGTGCTGCTCTTTGAGTTGGAGGTTGCCTGCCCTTATTGCCTCGCAGCCCACGCGGCGAATGTACTGATCGTGCTGCTCTATGCCATTTCGCGCAGACTCGACGTAACCAGGCCTCTGACTCGCCGCCGATGGGCGATGGGGACCAGGTAGAGCAGAATCGGATCGCTGGGATGGGAGAGACTATTGCCTCTTGACGAGTACCGGAAGAAGCGCGACTTCGCGAAGACACCGGAACCGGCCGGCCGTTCAGAGCAAGCCTGGGCAAATCGTTTTGTTGTGCACGAGCACCACGCCACGAGGCTGCATTTCGATCTGCGCCTGGAAATGGACGGCGTCCTGAAGAGTTGGGCCATCCCTAAAGGCCCCTCGATGAATCCTGCTGACAAGCGCCTCTCTGTCATGGTCGAGGACCATCCGCTAGAGTATCTATCGTTCAGGGGCGAGATCGCTGAGGGCAACTACGGAGCCGGGCGGGTGGAGATATGGGACAGCGGAACATACCGGGTAGTTGAGGGCAGCCCTGATGAAGGCAAGATGGTCTTCGAGATCGAGGGGACCAGGCTCGAGGGGGCTTTTCACTTCGTCAAGCTTCGAAGCGGCAACAACGAATGGCTACTGATCAAAGGCAGGGACGAGTACGCGGACTCGGAGTGGAAGCTGGAGCAGGTGATCGAGGGCGGCAGCCGCAGGGATATCAAGGAACGCCGGAGCAAAGAGGCTAAGCCTGACCAGTCCGCGACGCCGGCTGATCCGATGCCGGACCGTATTGTCCCGATGCAGGCCGTTCTTGGCGACAAGCCGTTCTCCAACCCGGACTGGCTGTTCGAGCAGAAGTGGGATGGCTTTAGGGCGGTTTCTTTCATATCGCCTGGCTCGTTCAGGCTGGTCTCACGCCGACAAGGGAATCTGCTGGATATGTTCCCGCAGGCTCGGGCAGTACCCGGGCTCATAGACGCCGAAACGGCCATCCTTGACGGAGAGATCGTCGCTCTGGATGAGACCGGCAAACCGAAGTTTCAGCTCCTGCAGAACGCTGCCGACCTGCCGCACGGGGCCCGTATAGTCTACTACGTGTTCGATCTGCTCTACCTGAACGGTGTTGACCTGCGCAAGAAGCCATTGATCGAGCGCAAAGAAGCTCTGCAGACGATCATCCGCCCAAATGAGTTCCTGCGCTACTCAGATCACGTCATCGAACACGGCGAGCAGCTCTACCGTCAGGCGGAGCAGTCACGGCTTGAGGGGATTATGGCGAAGCGGCTCGCGAGCCCTTACGTTGCGGCAAGAACGAGAGACTGGCTGAAACTCAAGATCGTCTGCAGGCAGGAGTTCGTGATCGGCGGGTATACACAGCCACGCAGATCGAGGGAGAGCTTCGGCTCATTGGTTATCGGCGTCTACGACGGGGAAAGGCTGGTCTTCGCCGGTCAGATCGGTACAGGATTCGACGATGCCACGCTGCGCGATCTGTACGGCCGTATGCAGCCGCTGCGTGTTGACTACTGCCCGTTCGATCCCCGGCCTAAGACCAATGAACCGGCCACTTGGGTTCAGCCGAAGCTGGTCTGCGAGGCGAAGTTCACCGAGTGGACGGATGAGGGCATACTGAGGCAGCCGGTCTACCTGGGCCTCCGGCCAGACAAACGAGCCGCCGATGTGATCCACGAGTCCCCCAAGGAGGTTGCTGCTGTGGTGGAGACTGAAGCAAAGCCCAAAGGCGGCAAACAGAAGCCGATCCCCGTCGATGAAGCGTTCAGCAAGAAGACGCTGAAGGGCGACCTCTGCGTCGAGGTTGATGGTGCCAAAGTTTCGCTAACAAACTTAGACAAAGTTTACTGGCCGGACGAGGGCTACACGAAGGGCGATATGCTGCGCTACTATTATCAGGTGCACGACATTATCGTTCCTCACCTTGCCGGGCGGCCCCTGATACTACGGCGCTTCCCGAATGGCGCCAAGGGTGAGTCGTTCTATCAGCAGAACGTTGAGCAGGCCCCGGACTACGTCACGATCGCGCCCGTTGAGCAGGACGAGTCCGTAGTCAACCACGCAGTAATCGACAGCACCGCAAGCCTGCTGTATGTAGCCAATCTCGGCTGCATAGCTCAGAACCCGTTAAGCTCCCGTGCGGGAAACATAGACAAACCTGACTGGTTCGTCCTCGATCTTGACCCCGAGCAAGCCTCATTCGGCACCGTATGCGAAGTGGCTATGGTTGTCAAGGAAGTATTGGATGAACTTGGACTGGCTGGTTATCCCAAGACCTCAGGATCGCGAGGGCTCCACGTCTATGTGCCGCTTCAGGCGGTATACACGCACCAGCAGGTTCAGGACTTCGCGGAGTTGGCTGCGAACATCGTAGCCTCGAGAGTCCCGAAGATCGCGACCACAGAGCGTATGAAGAAGCAGAGGACCGAAGCCCAGGTCTATGTGGACTACCTGCAGAACGCTTTTGGCAAGAGTATGACCAGCCCGTATTCTGTGAGAGCGGCGCCGGGAGCTACTGTCTCAACCCCACTGACATGGGATGAGGTTGCGCCGTGCAAGGACAAGGCCGAGTTCACGATGTTCAGCGTTCCTGAGCGCGTTGCCAAGATCGGGGACATCTTCCGCGATGTCCTGACCAACCGCCAGACACTCGTCAAGCCGATGCAACGTTTGGAGAAACTGCTGGGCAGGTAAAGTCAGAATATACAGTGGCACTGTAGGGGCCAAGCATTCGCAGTAGGCGGCTTCTTCGAAGAGTACCACCTCACCGGGAATGCTTCGCCCGTCGGAGGTGTGACATGCGCGCAACATGGAGCGGGATGATCAGTTTCGGCCTCGTCAATATCCCTGTTAAGGTCTACACCGCCGCCCGCGATGAACGGATAAGTTTCCACCAGATGCATCGTGAGGACAGCGGCCGCGTCGGTTACCAGAAGGTCTGCAAGTCCTGCGGTGAGACGCTCTCTGGCGACGACATCATAAAGGGCTACGAATACAAGAAGGGCCAGTACGTGCTCGTCGACGATGACGACCTCGACAAGATCAACCTCAAGACGACCAAGAGCATTGGCATCCAGCAGTTCGTGGACGTGAGTGAGATCGACCCACTGCAGTTCGACCGCGCGTTCTATATTGGTCCTGACGAGGGTGGAGAACGCTCCTACGCCCTGCTGCGCGAAGCATTGGCATCGACCGGGAAGGCCGGAATCGGCAAAGTGATCTTCCGCAGTCGAGAGGAACTCGCTGCCGTGCGTGTGGTGAATGGTTCGCTCGTGCTTGAAACTCTGCACTTCTGCAAGGACATGGTCAAGACGGATGATATGGGAATCCCGTCTCAGGACGTCCAGGTGGCCTCCAACGAGCTGGATCTGGCCAAGGTTCTGATCGATCACATGACCACGCCCTTTGAGCCAGCCGCGTATAGGGATGAGTATGACTCCGCGCTGCGAGACTTGATCGGCAAGAAGATCGAAGGCGAGGAAGTCACCGCGCCTCCAGAGCCTCAAGCAACCAACGTGATCGATATCGTCGCCGCCTTGAAAGCCAGTCTTGCCGCTGCTGAAGGCGATGGTAAGAAAGCCGAAGAGGGCGACGGGGCCAAACCTCGAAGGGCGAAAAAAGCTGCGTAATCTTTGCGTTAGCCTGTTGACATGCCCCCCGCCAGGCTCTATAATCGTTGAAATTGAAGAGCGCCTTTAACCCCAGTCCAGAGAGGCTGAGAAGGCTGCCAGTCCAGAACGAGTAAGTGTAAGTCTTGAACGGACAGCACAAGCCTTCTTGCCACATCCGGCGGGGAGGCTTTTTTGCTATCACGTAGATAGTTGTTGTCCGACCTACCGACGAGTCGAAGCAGGAGCGTGGCGGCGTCTGGGCTTTCCACTTCCCAATTTCGACTTTCCACTGTGGAGGCGACGATTTGACAAACGGTGCGACCAAAGTAATGGACGATCAGGAGATCCGCCGCGCGCTCACACGGATCGCTCACGAGATCATCGAGCGCAACAAGGGCGGCCAGAACCTGGTCGTGATCGGTGTGCAGAGCCGCGGCGTCCCGATGGCGAAGCGGCTGACGAAGCT
>CAZFYZ010000034.1:0-27999 GCA_964523735.1 uncultured bacterium
TCTGACTTCGGATCAGAGGGTCGGGGGTTCGAGTCCCTCCAGGTGCGCCATTTTATTGTGCCGACCTCCGGATACGCTACCGGCTACGTTGTCTTCTATGGCACGCGGCAAGACCGACTAATCCGGAGGCGGTGACGACGATGCTGGCGAGATCCGGAACCGGCATCGGAACAGTTGCTAGCCAAGCCTCCATTTTGCCCGAAGGATTGGTCCCCCAGCCCAAAGCACTTGCTGTGCCATCGCTGAAAGCCAGGCCCCCGGCTCCCTCAAGCACCCAACCTTCCGACAGAACTGACCCAAGTAGACCAGTCACGTATGCGCCCATACGATCCTGCCAGAGACTGTCAACAGGAGGCATCACGGGTGCAGGGCAATGGCGTCCAAGTGAAGAACATAAGATAGACTAGCGCAAGCGTACTGGTATTGATTTGGCAGACTTTCCGCCAGGCAAGAGAAGCTGGCTCTGCTGAGTTTGATCAGCACTTCGAATGGGTAAGGTCAGTCGGTTACAACCGATAAGGAGGACTTGAGGTGGCGGAACAGCACTTTACGCTCATCAGGGTCCGTTCTGGTGAGAAGTTGCAGTTCAGCGGCCCTATTGCCCGTGCTATAGGGCGCACTATTGAGGACAACAAGATCGTGAAAGCCGTCGCAGCGGCCTCGAAGCTTACGCGTTCCGGGGAGGTCGAGCTTCTGGGTATGGGCACTCGCGTGGACCCGGATGGCACTTTCACCGCCTGGCCGACCGGACCCATGGCGGTCTTGCCAGACGCAAAGAAAGCAGTCGAGGGCGTCCAGAGAGCCGTAAGGAACCGCGGCAAAGCCTACGGCAGGCGCGGCGACCTGCTGATCTACACCTCCTATCAGCCACCGATACCCTCGAAAGCTTCGATGAAGCTGTTGGGAAGCCATATCTCCCTCCAAACCACAGGTCATCCTCAGCCGACAGTATGTACGCTGCAGGTGACAACAAGATGCCAGGCGAACTGCGTCCACTGCAGCGCCGCTCGTCACAAGAGAACCGGCGAGCCGGAGCTGACCACGGATCAGTGGAAGCAGGTCATACGCGACGCGGAGCAAATGGGCTCAGTAAGCATCGTGTTCACGGGAGGTGAGCCCCTCCTGAGACCGGACATCTATGAGCTTATCGAGTGGGTAGACAAAGATGAGGCCGTTGCGCTGATGTTCTGCAACGGGCTGCTCCTCAATGACGAAAACGTGCAGAAGCTTGTCAAGGCGGGCCTGTGGTGCGTTCATGTTTCCATCGATTCGCCCGATTCCGCGGCTCACGATCAGATGAGGCGGGTGCCTGGGTGCTACAGCAAGGCTATAGATGGACTGAAGAGGGCTAAGGATGCTGGTCTGCTGACCGGAATCTCTACCTACGCCACTCCCGAGCGTCTGCACAATGGACAGGTTGTAGAGATGATCGAGCTGGCGAAGCAGATCGGGACGGACGAGATCACTATCTTTGACGTGGTGCCGACCGGCCGGCTGCTGCTTGAGGACCGGCACCATCTTCTGAGCCGCGAAGACCAGGCGGAACTGTGCCGAATCGAGGAGCACTACAACGAAGGCCACAATCCCCCCTTCGTCATCACGCAGGCGCACGTCAACGGCCCGACCGGAGTAGGTTGCTATGCCGGATGGTGTCAGTTCTACATGACCGCCTATGGCGATGTGACGCCGTGCGATTTCACTCCGTTGAGCTTCGGCAATGTCAGAGATGAGGGGCTTGAGAGGATCTGGGATCGTCTGATTGCCCACGATGGCTATCACTGCCACAAGAACAGCTGCCGCATGCAAGACCCTGATTTTCGCCGCCGCTGGGTGGACAGGATACCGCTCAAAGGGCCGTTCCCCTACCCTGTCGATGAGTTGGATTCGCTCGATGATGAGGATGTCGACCCTGGCGCGGAAGTAGTCGGTGACTACTCGTCCGTCGGCATCAAGGGCTAGATCGAGGCCACCCGGGCAATGTAATCACGCCAGTGTGTCTTCGCCTTGGTCGCTTTGGTGCTCATGTAGCGCACTTTGCCGAAGATCGGTCTCTCGCCGAATGGGCGATCGTGCTTTCCGTAAATGCACCACCCGATGTTCGCGTAGCCGTTTGGATCCCGCCCGTCCAGCGCGTACTTGTCGTTGAGGTACACGGCGCAGGACAGCGCTTCCTCAGGTGTCGGCAGCCACTCCAACATCTTCTTCGCCCAGACCATACGCATGTAGTTGTGAATCTTGCCCGTCTTCACAAGCTCGGTCTGGCTTGCATTCCACAACTCGTCGCCTGTCTCTGCTGCCTCCAGTTCCTCAACGGTGTACAACTCGGATCGGGGATCGTTCCGATGTTCCCGTAGCGTCTTCTTTGCCCACTCAGGGGCTCCGGACAGCGACGCATAGTTGTGGTTATACAGGCAGAAATTGATCGCGAGCTCCCGCCGGACGATGAGCTGCTCCAAAAAGGCGTCTACACACTCGTCCGGCGCGTCTGATGCACCCACTGCCAGAGCAACCTGCAGTGAGGATATATGACCGAAGTGCAGATATGGGCTGAGTCCGCTGCAGACGTCGACACCTATGTCGTTGCGCTCTTCTTGATACCGAGGCAAGCCGTTCTCGATGAAGTCAGACAGACGCTTCTCTGCCGCACTGATGCCACCAACCCGGAATGGATCGGGCCCCACTCGATGCTCTGTGTGGAGTGATTCCACGAGCAGATCGACATCGGCGCCTGTGAGATCGATGGTGTTGTCGATCTCCGCCGTCCACGGGCGGTCAATGTGATTCTCCGGCATCGCGATCATGTGCTGGTCGAGCACCTTGAGTATCTTCGGCCGAAGCGTATATGCCCCCCACTCCTCTTTTCGCGAGTTACGACCCGGCACTATCGTTTCAGCGTCAACCTGGACAAGAGGAATGTCAAGAAGCCTGGCCGCCTGCGCACGCCACTGCCGCCCAACGTTGATGTAGTCCTCGTCAACAACGACAGCGCACGCATTGAACTCCTTAGCGGCTTCTACTATGCCCTCAGCCGGACGCTCGCGGCGTAAGACGAACCCGATCCCACGACCGGCTAACGCGAGCGCAGTCTCCTTGAGCCCTTCCAGCATGAATCTGAACGCTCTATGACTGCCCATAGGATAGCGATCGTATAGGCCGAAGTAGGCTACAAGGGGCTTCGCGAGTTCGTTAGCACGCTCGATAGCGTACTCGAGTGCGAGGCTGCTATGGGCTCGCTGCGAGCGCTGCATCCAGTAGATGAGGCATTCACCAGCCGGATCGACAGGACGATCGTTCAGCTGCACAACTCGGTCTGTGAAAAGGTCAGGCATGAGATCAATCTACCTGGTCTGAAATAGATCTCCAGGGTTCAGCGCAAAGTCGGGATCGAAGAGCCGCTTCAGTTCGCGCATCCGTTCAATGCCATCTTCGCCGTACATCAGCCCGAGGAACGGCGCCTTGATCTTCCCGATCCCGTGCTCACCCGACACTGAGCCTTCCCAACTGACGATCTGCCTGGCCCAGGCCATATAAAGCGCCTTGCCCTTCTCATACTCCGCCAGGCTGTTCGGGAGGATGTTGACATGCAGGTGATTGGCTGAGATGTGCCCGAAGATGACCGACTCCAGTCCCGCTTCCCGAAGACCCCTGTTGTACATCTGGATTGCTTCATCGAGACGATCGTCCGGCACCGACATGTCTGTCCCGAGCTTCGTGAGGTCAGCGGACGACCTCTTTCGCTCGGCTATCAGCAGGTTGACGGCTTCCGGGACAGCGTGTCTGAACGCTTTCATAGGTCCCATTTCCCGGTCAGTAGTTGCGAACCAGGTATCGCCGTCACTTACTCCCAGCTCAGCGGCCTCTTCCATTGCAGACATCGCCGCCTCCTCGACGGACTCTTCGTCTTCTCCGTGGAACTCAGTGTAAAGTGCAGTATCGTAGTTGTCGCGGAGCGCGGGTAGATCGGCGAACGCGCTCGACTCGCACTTCATCCGGCGGATAAGGTCGAGGGAATCGCTGTTGAAGAACTCGATCGCCACGGGCTTGGCCGCCACGCCTCCCTCACGCAAGACGTGGACAAGCTTCACGGCTGCTTCCTCCGTAGGGGTGAACAGCGTCAGTCCGGCAAACGCAGCCGGTTTCGGAGCCAACAGCAGATCGATCTCGGTGATGACGCCCAGCGTGCCCTCGGAGCCAATCACCAGGTCAATCAGGTCCATATCGTCCGCGACGTAGTAGCCAGCGGTAGACTTCACGCAGGGGATGCTGTATAGCGGAAGCTGCCCCGAGACCACCCGGCCATCTTCCGTCTTGAGCGAGAACGAACGGCCGGTGGCATAGTTCCTGCCTCTCTCGAACCGCAGCACCGATCCATCCGCCATCACCATCCTGAGGGCGTTCACCCACTGGCGCGTGGGGCCGTAGCGGAAAGTCAAGGCCCCTGATGCGTTGCAGGCAACCATTCCACCAATAGAAGCGCTGGTCTCAGTGGGATCGGGGGGGAAGATGAGCCCTTTGCTGGATGCGACTTCGCGTATCTCGCTGAGCAGCGCCCCGGGTTGGACAGTCAACAGGTGTTCTCCGGCCTCCTCATGCACCTCACCTACTGACTTCATCCGGCTGAGGTTAAGGACATGGCCGCCTTCAGGAACCGCGCCACCCACAATGCCGGTGCGCGCGCCCTGAACCGTGATAGCCAGGTTCCTGGCGCGCGCATCGCGAACATGCTCGATAGCCTCAGCCTCGGAAGTGGGAAACGAGATCGAGTCAGCGCCCCCGGTTCTGCGAGACTCGTCCTGCAGGTACTCGTCGAAGTCGTGGTTCCAGGGCATCGGCTACTACCATTCTCGTGCCGGCCTGGCCGGCTCGAGGGACATCATTTACTTAGCTGTCTTGACTGCCAGAACATCGTCCTGGCGAACGATCACGTATTCATCAGCACCTATCTTGACCTCGGTGCCGGCGTACTTACCGTATATGATGCGGTCCCCGATGGCTACATCCATCGGCACCTTCTTTCCCGTTGAGAGCTGCGTGCCAGGGCCTATGGCGATGACATCGCCTTCCTGTGGCTTCTCCTGGGCGCTGTCTGGCAGAACGATCCCGCCTGCAGTCATCTCCTCAGCCGAAACGGCCTTGACAATGACTCTGTCTCCTAGTGGCTTTAGCATCTGTTGTTACCTCTAGTATCTGATCTGAAAGTCGTTATGGAGATAATGTTTGGCGCTCACCCTGCGTAAGTGCCAACGCAGGCATTATACTGGCTTTCGACCGGTTCCGGCAAATTGGCGTCGGCGTCAGTGTCGGAAACACGCCTGTACACCGGCATCTGCGCACCGGACAGGCGGGCGCTAGTTGCCGGGGAGCAAGCCGTTCTCCTGCATCTCCTTGGCGATCGCCGCGGCATCCTCCTGAATCATCTGCATCTGCTCTGGGGTTATGAACTTCGCTGCCTGCATCTGCATCTTCATCATCGCTCTGCGCTGCTCAGGGGTCATGCTGAAGAGCGCGTCAAACTGCCTCTGCATGATGCGATGCATATACTCGGGATCTATGTTCATCATCGATTGCATGACCGCGTTCATGTAATCAGGACCGATCTGGTCCATCAGACTCAGCCCCGATACAAGCGCTTCCTCACGTTCCTCGGGCGTCATCTTGAGGAATGTGTCAATCTGCTCCTTGGCCAGCTTGCCCATCTTGTCGATCACCTTGCTTTTCTCGTCGGCAAGACCCTTTGCGGCCACCGCAGTGTCATTGGTGATCAGGTATACCTTGGTCATCCCGAGCGCCTTCACCGCAATCTCCTCAGCGGGTTGAATGGCCTTCTTGTTACCCAGGTGCACCTCGGTCTTGCCGCCTGATGATCCGGCGAGAACCATATCGGGGAAACTAAGACCTGACATCAGGCGAACCGTCGACGCGAATTTGTCGGGCTGCTCCAACAACTTGTCATCAGGTGAGATATAGACCTTCCGCCACTCGATCTTCCCGAGCTTGCACAACACAGTCAGTACGTCTTCAACAGACTGATCCTTCACCTCGACCGATGGTATCGTGCCCTTGACGCTGCTCTCAATGACCAGCCTGTCCTTTGACTGCCTGGCGACCTCTGCCAGCAATTCCACCATCTTGGCGTCCTTCTGTGAGAGGGTGATCTTGACGGCGACGTCTGCAGACGAAGCGGCAGGCTCCGCGGCAGCGCAGGGCATCAAGATGACAAAAGCAAGCACTACAACGACTGGAAGTACTGCGAGTACTCTGATTGACATCTCGAACCTCCTCTTGTTGGTGTAAGACGTAAGAGAGTTCTGTGTAGCCCGTGGATTCCCTCTATAGATCGCCCAGAGAAAGCTGCTGTGATATTCGCGGAGCTGATTCCGCCGGTAATGGTATGTTCAGCATTCTGGCAAACAGCTGAGCGTTTTGCGCGGACTTTCCTCGATAGTGGTTGTTGAAGAAGACGTATGTATGTTGAGTCTTGCTCTCTACCTCGCGAGTCCTGGGGACCCATTCCTGCAGTTCGTCCTCGTTATAGAGATAATCATATCGCTCGTGCGGGTGGTCGTGCTTCCGCCACTTGGCGGCGTTGCGGCCATGGAAGCGGACGTAGCCAATCGAGGACGTTGCTGCGACGACAGACGGCATAAGCCCCTCCACACTCGGCTCGTCTACACAACAGAATCCAAGGTTGAGTCTGCGCAATAGCTCAAAGGTCTCATCCCGATACCATTCCTCATTCCGGAACTCGACCACGGTTGGTAAGCCGCCAATGTGCTCCCTGAACTGTTCAAGTCTGTCCAAGTTTGCCTGATTATAGTTGAACGAGAACGGGAACTGCGCCAGCACGCATCCCAGCTTTCCCGACTCGAGTAGGGGACCTAAAGCGAACAGGAACGCCACAAAGACTTGCTGATCGAGTTCCTGAGAGTGCGTCATATCCCGGTGAGCCTTTACCGCAAACCTGAACTCCCGGGGAGTTCGGCGGTTCATCGACTCGAACGTCTGGACACCAGGAATGTTGTAGTAAGTCGAGTCTATCTCAACTGCGGGAAACCGCGCGGCATAGAACTCAAGCATATCCTTCTTTGGGAAGTCATCGGGATAGAATCGCCCTTTCCAGTCATCGTAGCTGAAGCCCGAGGTGCCTATGTAGATCATATGTTCGCCTCTCTCCCAATCCCCATACTTCTACCCCGAAGCCGCATTCTCCTATCCGCAGGCAAGAACGATGATGCCTGAAGCACATGCTCCAGGCATCAGGAGTAAACACGAAGTGGAAAGCACAGATATGCCCTACAGCGCCGCCTTCACAATTGCTGCGAAGTCGCTTGCCTTGAGCGAAGCACCCCCGACCAGTGCGCCATCGATGTTCGGCTTGCCAAGAAGCTCCTTGGCGTTGTCCGGCTTCACGCTGCCGCCATACTGGATGCGGACGCCATCGGCAATAGCCTGGCCATACATCTCAGCGACGATCTTGCGGATCAGGCCGCACACGCGGTCGGCTTCGTCAGAATCGCAGACCTTGCCCGTGCCGATCGCCCAGACTGGCTCATAGGCGATTACCATCTGAGCCGCCTGCTCCTGCGTGAAACCGGCCAGATCGGTGTTCATCTGGCAAGTGATTACTTCGTCGGTGTCGCCGGCTTCACGCTCTGAAAGAAGCTCACCGCACGCGATGATCGGGATCAGCCCTGCAGCGAACGCGGCCTTGGCTTTCATATTCACAGTGTCGTCGCGCTCGCCGAAGTAGGACAGCACATTGCCGAGTTCCTCATCGACGGTTCCAAAGCGACCGCGGGTCTCGGAGTGGCCGATTATCACCCACTTGCAGCCTGCGTCCACAAGCATGGATGGCGCAATCTGGCTGGTCCAGGCCCCGGACTCTTTCCAGAAGCAGCACTGCCCGCCAAGGGTCATGCTCGTGCCCTTGATCGCCTCCCCCACCGTGGCGAGCGAAACGAACGTTGGGCAAACGGCGACATCGACTCCGCCGACATCACCTATCGCCGTCTTCAGCTCATCGACCAGCGAAATCCCCTCGCTGATCGTCTTGTTCATTTTCCAGTTTCCAGCTATGAATGGTGTACGTGCCATGAATCCTCCAATGATTGGGTCGCCCCATGCCATTGCAGCCCGCCCTATCGAGCAGGCTGCAGGCTTCCATCTCAGTTCTCGCTCATCTGGCTACTTGTCCTGCAGTGCCGCAACTCCCGGAAGCTCAATGCCCTCCAGGAACTCGAGCGATGCTCCACCGCCAGTCGAAACGTGATCGATCTTCTCTGCAAAGCCCAACTGCTCGACCGCTGCCGCGGAATCTCCGCCACCGACGATCGTTGTGCCCTTGCATTCGGCCATTGCCTCTGCTATGCCAAGCGTACCCTTGGCGAAGCGCGGGTCCTCGAAGACGCCCATCGGACCATTCCAAACCACGGTCTTCGCCGATTTGATCTTGTCCGCGAAGAGCTTGATCGACTCAGGACCTATGTCCAGCCCTCGATAGCCGTCCAGCATTGCGTCGCACCGAGCAGTCGTGATCTTCACGTCCTTCGGCACTCCAGAGGGTATGTCGAAGTCAGCGGCAAGCTCAACCTCGACAGTATCCACCGGCAAGAGCAGCTCAATTCCGCGGCTCCTGGCTTTCTCGAACGCCTGCTTCGCCAGCTCAAGCCCCGGGCCATCTACCATAGAATTGCCGACGCTCAAGCCCTGAGCGTTCAGGAACGTGTAAGTCATTGCGCCACCAATGATCAGCGCGTCCACCTTGTTGAGCAGGTTGTCGATAACCGGTATCTTGTCGGAGACTTTGACCCCGCCAAGGATCGCCACGAACGGCCTCTCCGGCTCGCTCATCGCTTTGCCGAGGTAGTCCAACTCCTTCTGCATCAGGAATCCGCCGACGCCTGGCAGGAACTTGGTTACGCCCTCAGTAGACGCGTGAGCCCTGTGAGCGGTTCCGAATGCATCATTAACGTAGAGCTCTCCCAGGCTGGCCAGCTTCTCGGCAAACTCGGGGTTGTTCTTCTCCTCGGCCTTGTAGAACCGCACGTTCTCCAGGAGCAGCACATCGCCATCCTTAAGCGCCATCGCCGCTGCCTTGACTTCATCCCCGATGCAGTCGCCGAGCTTCTTCACAGGCTTGCCAAGCAGTTCCGAGAGGCGGGCAGCGACAGGATCAAGATTGTACTTCTTGACCGACTCTGCGTCAGCCTTGCCGGAATCATCCGACTTCGGGCGGCCGAGGTGAGACATAAGAATCACGCGGCCGCCGTTGTCGGCTAGATACTTGATAGTAGGAAGCGCCGCCACGATTCGGCGATCATCGGTGATGTTGCGCGCCGAGTCCAGAGGCACGTTGAAGTCAACGCGGACGAGCACTCGCTTCCCACGAACGTCGATATCCTTGACGGTCTTCTTGTTCATCCTACAGGCCCTTCTTCACCATGAAGTCGATGAGGTCGCCGACTCGCTCGGAGTAGGCCCACTCATTGTCATACCACGAGACGACCTTAGCGAACTTGTCGCCGAGCATCATCGTGCAAAGGCCATCGAAGATCGAACTGCGGCCATCACCCTTGAAGTCCATCGAGACAACCGGGTCCTCGGTGTAGCCGAGTATGCCCTTGAGGGGGCCTTCGGACGCGGCCTTCTTCATCGCGGCGTTGATCTCTTCAACGGTAGTTGCCTTAGCGAGGTTGACGCTCAAGTCAACGCAGGACACGGTCGTGGTCGGAACGCGCAGCGCATAGCCGTGGAGCTTGCCCTTGAGTTCCGGGACAACCAAAGCGATGGCCTTGGCGGCGCCGGTCGTGGTCGGGATGATGTTCGCGGCGGCAGCGCGAGCCCTGCGAAGATCCTTGTGAGCCTGGTCAGCGGTCTTCTGGTCGTTGGTGTAAGCGTGAACCGTGGTCATGAAGCCACTCTCGATGCCGAAGTTGTCCTGCAGGACCTTCGCAAACGGAGCGAGGCAGTTGGTCGTGCAGCTTGCATTCGAGATAATGTGATGGTTCGCCGCATCATAGATGTCCTCGTTAACGCCCATCACGATCGTGGCATCCTCGTTCTTCGCTGGAGCGGAAATGATGACCTTCTTCACGGTGTCGTGCAGATGTGCGTTTGCGCCAGCCTTGCCCTTCTCGGGATCGCCCTTTGCATCCGTGAAGATGCCCGTGCTCTCGACTACAACCTGGATGCCGTGATCCTGCCACGGAATAGCCTTGGGGTCTTTCTCCGCGTAAACCTTGATCCTCTTGCCGTCGATGACGATCGCGTCCGGCTCAGCCTTGACTTCTCCCGGCCAGGGACCGTAGTTCGTATCATACTTGAACAGATGCGCGTTCGTCTTCGAATCGAAGAGGTCGTTGATTGCCACAACCTCAATCTCGCCAGCATACTTCTGCAGGATGGAGCGCAGCGTGAGGCGCCCGATTCGCCCGAAACCGTTGATACCGACCTTAACCGCCATTAGTGATATAACCCTCCTGTGGTAGACGTCAAACAGGCTCGGCTGTAGACAAGGCTGTTGTAGCTGCCGAGCCGATCAAAACCTCTATATTCTACCGGGCTGAGGGTGCACTGTCAATCGCGAGTTTCTCGGGAAGCCCTGTATAAAGCACGAGAGGCCGGAACGTTGTCCGGCCTCTCCCTGGCACACACCATGTCTGTCTTGCCGTAAACGAGGGACTCGCTCACGGAACGTGCGCTTGGAGGAGGAGCAGAGAGTTGTGCGCCAATCACAAACTGCGGTCCTAGCGAGTCCGGCTGCGCCTCCGCAACAGTAGCCCCACTAACGCAGCAGACAATCCGATGGCGCTGCAGGGCTCCGGTACGACTGGCGCGGCTCCTTCCGGAACCGGTACTTTGCCGAACATAGTGAGCGTCCAGACCAGTCCCATATCTTCGGCGTCGTACGCCCAGTTGCCTATCGTGAAGTCGGGCAGAGCGTAGTCATAGCTGGTGGCGACTTCTGCGGAAGTAAGGAGCTGCAATGTTGCAGAGTCGCCGTTGTAGAGGTAGTCCGCTGGAGAATCGATGATCCAGAAGATGTCCAGAGCACCGGATATATCGGGAGCTGTTCCGAAGCTCCAGCCGCTTGGCGCCGAATGGCCCGAGATCACCGACACATCCGTCGGTGCGTAGACATGAAAACCAAGCACAGGCGCGGTTTGTTCCTCGGTGTTGGTGAACGTGTAGGTGTAAACCTTCTCAGAACCAACGGTGTCGACAGTCCAGTAAACGGTAGCGGTCGCGGGCACAGCCGCCAGACAGAGCAGCAGCAATGTGAGCACTAGTGGTTTGTGGTCCGTGGCAGTCATTCCAGCCTCCTGACTTCTATTGCCCCCAGCCGGAATAACAGCTGTGCACAAACCGTGCCAATTGCAGAGGATCAGAGCAGATGTGTTAATATTATATGAGCATATGGCAGAGCTTAGTGGTGACGCACCACTTGAAAACGGTAGAGCTTCACAAGCTCGTCATTATTGACGTACGCCTTCCGGCGCGCAATCTGCACCTGATCCTCCACCGTATCGACCCCTTCGAGGTCAGGCAGCAGCAAACCTCGGCGCATTCCGCTCTCTACTATGACGCCATACCGTTTGGGGTCAAGCTCGTGAAATCCACTCACCAGTTCGGGCTCCGTTAGAACGTCAACTGAGCACTCGAGGTCTTCGATTTCAGCGGGCTCGAGCGGAAGGAACCTCGGGTCGCGAGTCGCGGCGCTGATGGCATTGGCGATGATCTCTTCAGCCAGACTGTCCTGTGTTGGCTCTATTGTGCCGATACAGCCACGTAAGCTGCCATCCCTGTGCAGCGACACAAATGCGCCGGCCCGCTTTGACACGAGTTCGTCGGGCACGTCCTTCGGAACCTCCATTGTGACTCGTTCCCGCACATAAGCACTGATCGCCGCGAGCGCAAGTTTCACATGAGGACTCTGCTCAGGCATTGTGTTCTTACTCCTCCGGCGCCAGCCTGGCTGCCTTCTGGCCGATCTTCGGCTCGGTCCCGTTGAGCAACCGGCGCATGTTTGAGGCGTGTCTGATGACGATCGCCGTGGCTGCTACTGCCGCAAGCCAGAAGAACACGCGCGGCGTGTCCATAGACTTCCAGAAGTACATCTGTAGAGGCACCGAAATGGAGGCGGCCAGTGATGCGATGGAGATGATGCGAGTCAGGCCCAGGATCACAAGCCAGATCCCGAAAGCTACTCCGGCGATAATGGGGCTAAGCCCAATAATGACGCCGAGGCTGGTGGCGACGCCCTTACCGCCCCTGAACCGCAGGAAAACGGAGAACGTATGCCCCAGCACACTCAGCAGGCTCCCGGCAACAATCAAGTAGTCGCTCAGGCCCATCTGACGGCAGATCACTACCGCGAAGAAGCCCTTGGCTGTATCTAGCGCAAACACCACAAGCGCGGGACCTATGCCCAGCGTGCGCAGCACATTGGAAGCTCCTATGTTGCCGCTGCCAAAGTCGCGGATGTCGATCCCCTTGGTGATCTTGCCGGTCCAAAGGCCAAACGGCAGCGATCCAAGGAAGTAGCACAGGAGGATCGCCAGGATCTCGTTCACTGCTAGCCCCTCTCCTTCTTGGCCCGCCGAACTACCAGCTTGAGCGGCGTGCCCTCATAGGAGTACTCCCGCCTGATCTGGTTCTCCAGGTACCTCACGTATGAGAAGTGTGCAAGCTCGGGGTCGTTGACAAAGATCACGATCGTCGGCGGTTTCACGTCCGACATCGTGACGTATTTCACCCTGAGGTCCCTTCCCTTGCGTGCGTAGGGGTGCTTGTCAACAGCGTCCTGGACAATCCTGTTCAGTTCCCCGGTCGAGACCCTGAGCGCGTGGTTGGATGCGGCATCCACTGCAGTATCAACAGCGGCCGGCACACCGGTTCCGTTCATGGCGGAGGTGAACACTATGGGAGCGTAATCCAGGAACGGAATCTGTTTGCGGATGTTTTCGGAGAACTCGCGCATCGGCTCCTCGCTCACCAGGTCCCACTTGTTTACCACAAGCACACAAGCGCGGCCGGCCTCATGCGCGAAGCCTGCCACGCGCTTGTCGCCTTCAGTAAGGCCATCGGCAGCGTCTACCACGATCATTGCGACATCCGCCCGTTCCATCGCTCTTACAGCCCGCAAGACCATGTAGTACTCGATCGAGCCTTGGATCTTGCCCGTCTTGCGAATCCCTGCCGTGTCGACAAGCACCAGCGTGTGGTCATCGCGCTGCAGAACCGTGTCAATGGCATCGCGGGTTGTGCCGGGGATATCGGAGACAATGACTCGCTTCTCGCCAAGAATCGCGTTCACGAGCGAGGATTTCCCGACGTTCGGCCGTCCGATGATCGCGATCTTGATGGCGTCCTCCGGGTATGCCTCTCGCCCACCCTCTTCAGGGAACGCAAGCACAACCTCATCGAGGAGATCAGCCACGCTTCGGCCGTTCAGCGCAGAGACCGGGAAGACCTCGCCCAACCCCAGGCCGTAGAACTCGCTGGACTCCGTATCGCGCACAGCATTGTCCGCCTTGTTCGCGACTGTGAAGACAGGCTTCGACGAACCTCGCAATCGATCGGCAATTTCCGAGTCCGACGGAGTGATCCCGTCCACGGCATCCACCATGAACAGGATGACATCCGCTTCCTCAAGGGCGACCTGCGCCTGTGTGGTGACCTGAACTTTGAGAGGGTCTCTGTCGTTGAGGATAATCCCTCCCGTATCAACGACAACAAATTCCCGGCCGTTCCAATCGGCCTCGGCGTATACGCGGTCGCGCGTGATCCCGGCGGTGTCCTCCACAATGGCGATCCGCTTGCCCACGATCCTATTGAAGAGCGTCGATTTGCCGACATTCGGACGCCCTACTATTGCTACAAGTGGCTTGTTCACGAGGAGAATGGTACCATAAGCGTGGACCACCGTCAAACGTTGACAGACCACCCCACCAGGATGGCGCTGATTGGCACAGATTGTGCAACAGCCTCGACCGTTGTCTAGCGATCAAGCGTTAAATGCTTCTGGAGGACTTGGGATGAGGGTTTGTTGTCTACTTGCAATGACTTGTGTGTTGCTGGCGATGGCATGTGTTCCGACTTGGGCGGACTGGACTGTCACAACTCTGCATCCTGTCGACGGCCTCTTGTCGAACGCGAGTGCGGTGTTCATTGGCGGCCAGGCTGGGTACGTCAAATGTACCAGTGATGGCTCAGCGCACGCAAGCCTCTGGAACGGAGGGACGGACTGGATCGACTTGCACCCGGCCGGAGCTTACTCTTCGTATGCATCCGGCATTGCCAAGGACCAGCAGGTGGGCTGGGCGGACTTTGGATGGCCATACTTCAATACCCACGCCGTGATGTGGTCAGGCTCAGCCAGCGGCTATGTAGATCTCAACCCCAAAGGCGCGTCTCGATCGTTTGCTATGGGTACGGACGGAACCCAGCAGGTTGGCTGCGCCGGAGCAAGCGCCATGCGCGCGGGTCTCTGGACTGGAAGTGCCGAGAGTTGGGTGGAACTCTTCCCCGGAGACTCGGTAGCCTATGGGGTATCGGGAGGACAGCAAGTAGGCTCGGTGTATTCTCACGCAACTCTGTGGAGGGGAACGGCTGCCAGCCGAGTTGACCTCAACCCGGTCGGAGCAGGTTCATCTGAAGCCATAGGAGTCTCTGACGGAGAGCAAGTAGGCTGGGCGATACTCGGCGGATTCGCAAGGGCTTGCCTGTGGCGCGGCACTGCACAGAGCTATGTCGACCTAAACCCTGCAGGTGCTTGGGGCTCGGGCGCGTACGCTGTCTCAGGGGGATGGCAGGCTGGCCTCGTACAGTTCGGAGACGAGGCGCACGCAGGCATCTGGCATGGGACCGCGGATAGTTGGCAGGACCTGGACAGCTACCTTCCATCAGGTGTGTACTCACGCTCTTGGGCAAATGGCATCTACGCCAATGGAGACGAGTTAGTTGTGGTAGGTTTTGCTACTGACGCTATATCGGGGCAAGATCACGCCATCATGTGGTCGTACGCAGTCCCTGAGCCGGGTTGCGTTACAGCACTCGTTGTGGGAGTCTGTATGCTCGCAGGCTTCATCCGGCCGCGGCGAACCTGACACGGCAAGCTCTACGCTCGCCTGAACTTCCGATCCAACTCCCAGTTAGACAGGCTGATGATGATCGGCCTTCCGTGTGGGCACACAAAGGGGTTCTCGCACTTGAGGAGATCCTCGATAAGGCGCTTCATTTCTTCCATCGAGAGCTTCTCCCCCGCCTTCACTGCCATCTTGCAGGAAGCCGTGATCAGAACCTGGTCCGGCCTTACTATCAGATGCTTGACGATTGAGAGATCAACAAGCTCCTGGATCATATCGCGCAGTACCGGCTCGGCATCAGCAGGCTTGAGTGAGGCGGGCGCTCCGCGGACCAGGTAGGTGTCTCTGCCGAACTCCTCCATATCGTAGCCGGCTTTTCGCAACTGCTCCAGGCGCTGACGGACAATGGATGACTCGCGTGCCGATAGCGAGATCGAGAGGGGAGACATCAGCCGTTGAATCCCCACACCTCTCTCCTGCTCCGACTTGACCATCCGGTCGTATAGCACTCGCTCGTGCGCTACGTGCTGGTCGATCACCAGGACCCCGTCCTCACACTCGGCCAGAATGTACATCTGCCTTGCCTGCGCGAGCACCTTCACCCCGCGCAAGGCAACTGTTCGAGGCGTCTGGAAGTCGGCCTCTGGTACCGGTGACTCCTCTACCGGAACACCGGCGCCGCGCTGCCAGGTGAATGGGTCGCCCGCGACACTTCCGTCAGCAATGGCCTCCTCTCGCCGCTTGGCAAGCGCCTCCTGGAACGCCCGGATGTCACTGGTCTGAGTAGGCTCAAACGTTCCCTGCCTATAGTTGGGCTCGTCAGGCCGAAGCTGAAACGGTTGTTTCGGCAGCGCTGATCCCGAAACCCCAATCCCCGGTACTGAAACCCCCGAGGTCGCGATCGTGGGAGCCGCGGCCCCAGCCATCAGCGCCGAGTTGACCGCCCTGTGCACAGCGCTGTGTACCTCACCCTCGCTCGTGAACTTAACTTCAGACTTTGTGGGGTGCACGTTGACATCGACCAGCTGAGGCGCAAGGGTGATAAAGACGGTTACGACCGGGTGCCGACCCGGCTGCAGCAGGCCCCTGTACGCCTGGTCGACAGCGTGGGTGATCACGCGGCTCTTGATAGGTCGCCCATTGACGAAGAACACCTGATCCCGGCGGTTGATGCGCGTCAGCGAGGGACTCGAGGCAAAGCCCTCTATCTTCATTACCTGGGTCTCGAAGCTGATCGGTGCCAGGCTCTTGGCGACATCCTTTCCCAGCACCTGCGCGACCGAGTTGATCCGGATGCCCGTTCCCGGCGAAGACAGCACCTCACGTCCACCGTGAATCAGCCGGAAGTGGATCTCGGGGTAAGCCATCGCGAACCACCCCATGACTTCGGTGATCCGGGCAAGCTCTGTCTGCACGCTCTTGAGGAATTTCAGTCTGGCGGGCGTGTTGAAGAAGATCTTGCGGACGGAGATCGTTGTGCCCTGTGGAGCGCCAACAGATTCCAGATTCGTGATGGTGCCGGCCTCAACCTCAAGTCGCACGCCATCGGGCCCCGATTCGTGGCGGGTGACGACTTCCATCACCGACACAGACGCAATACTGGGCAGCGCCTCCCCCCTGAACCCGAGCGTGGCGATAGCCTCAAGATCTTCGGCGTCGCGGATCTTCGACGTGGCGTGGCGCTGCAGCGACAGGACGGCGTCGTCACGGGTCATCCCGCAGCCGTTGTCGGTGATCTTGATGAGTTCCTTGCCACCCTCCTCAAGAGTGACCGTGACCTGTGTGGCGCCGGCATCGAGCGAGTTCTCGACCAGTTCTTTGACGACCGAAGCCGGACGCTCGACCACCTCGCCCGCCGCAATGCGGTTGGCCGTGTGCTCGTCCAGGAGGGCTATTTGGTTGGTGGAGGTTAGCGGTTCAGTCATTCAACATGCGCCGGACGCAAAGACGGGAAAGAGCGAGAGCGATTGCTCCTCAAAGCTCACGGGATCACGTAGCCGTCTCCATCAGTCTTCAGCAGCCCCTTTGAGCAATCAAGAAGCACAAACTGGTTGCCCCATGGGTCCTGCACGACCGTGCATTTGCCAATGGGGATATCACGTGGTTCGACAACGACTGTGCCACCAGCAGCCCGGAACCGATCCGCAGCTTCAAGCGCCGATTCCACTTTGATATCCGTCTCTTTCTCACCGGACGTGCCGAGCACTATCTCAGTAACGCCATCACCAAACGCAAGCCCGGCAGCAGACTCCGTGCGCCAGACGAGCTTGTGCCCGAGCTTGTCTCGATAGAAATCAAGCGCCGCCTCCAGATCATCCACATCGAGCATCATACAGTCTACATTACGGAACAGAGCATCAGCCAGTCTCAGTCACCTCAACACCTCTCTCGGCGTGCGCGTGGGTTCACCCACGCCGCCCTGTCATCGGCATACGCAGGTCTAAGCGCATTATGCACCCATTGTGCCTGCTTGTCCACTCCGCGAAACGCTGTGCCTTTCGTCAGTTACCCCTTCCCCACCCTCTTCTGCAATTCGTATAGCTTGTTCATCGCCTCGATTGGCGACATGGTGGAGAGGTCCAGCTTCTCGAGTTCGTCAACCACTGGGTGCTTCTCCGTGTCGAAGAGTGTCATCTGCAGGGTCTCCTGGCGCACTTTCACCTTCGCGCCTTTGCCGACAGCCTTCGACGCCGCCCCGTTGGACTCGAGGTCCTGCAGGATGTCCTTCGCCCGGTCGATTGCGTCCTGCGGCAGGCCCGCAAGCCGCGCGACTTCGATTCCGTAGCTGCGGTCAGTCCCGCCGGGCATGATCTTCCTGAGCCAGACGATACGGTCCTTCTCCTCGCGAACGGCGATCCGGTAGTTCTTGACGCCCTTGAGCTGCTTCTCCAGGTCGTTAAGGTGGTGATAGTGCGTCGCGAACAGCGTGCGCGCTTGCAGTTTGTTGATCTGCTCCGCGACCGCCCACGCTATTGAGAGACCGTCGTATGTGGACGTCCCCCGGCCGATCTCGTCAAGCACGATCAGCGAGCGGCGGGTGGCGTTGTTAAGTATGTTGGCGGTCTCGTTCATCTCGACCATGAAAGTCGATTGCCCACTGGCAAGCTCATCGTGGGCGCCAACGCGGGTGAATATGCGGTCCACGACGCCGATCATCGCCACGTCGGCGGGCACAAAGCTGCCCATCTGAGCGAGCAGAGTGATCAGCGCGACCTGACGCAGGTATGTGGACTTTCCCGCCATATTCGGCCCGGTGATGATCAGGAGTTGGTCATCACCGCAGTTTACAAGTGCGTCGTTCGGAACGAACCTCTCCTCGAGGAAGCTCTCAACGACCGGATGCCGGCCATTCCTGATCCTGATCTCCTCGCTGTCGTCCACCAACGGCTTTGTGTAGCCCTTGGACGAGGCAACCTCCGCCAGCGCGGAAAGCACATCGACCTCCGCAATCGCGCGCGCGACTTTCCCGACGCGCCGGGCCTCGTCAGCTACCCTCGAGCGGACCTCACAGAAGATGCGGTATTCGAGACCGGACGCCGACTCGTCCGCGTGCAGGATCTTGGTCTCCATCTCCTTCAGAGCTGGAGTAATAAAGCGCTCGGCATTGGTCGTGGTCTGTTTGCGAATGTAGTCCTCCGGCACATTGGCCAGATTGGAGTTTGTGACCTCGATGTAGTATCCGAAGACGTTGTTGTAGCCGACTTTGAGGTTCTTGATGCCGGTCCGCTCGCGCTCATCTGCCTCGAGGCTCGCGATCCAGCTCTTGCCGTCTTTGGAGGCAGACCTCAGCTCGTCAAGCTCGGAGTTGTAGCCAGGCGCTATGATCCCGCCATCGCGCATAACGATCGGCGGCTCGGGAACAATGGCCTGTTCGATCAGTTCAACCAGCGGCTCCATGAACTCGATCGCCTGCCGGATCGTCTTGATCCTGTCCGCCTGGGCACCCTCGATAGCGGAGCTGATCTCCGGGAGCTTCTTGATCGACTGAGCCAGCCCGACGAGGTCACGCGCGTTCGCGGACTCTGAGACGATCCGAGACATCAACCGCTCCAGGTCTTGCACGCCATTGAGCTGGTCCCGGACCTCCTCGCGCATCAGGGTGTTCGAGTAGAACTCCTCGACTGCGTCCAGACGCCGGTTGATTCGCTCGACGTCCAAGAGCGGCTGGTCGAGCCACCTGCGAATCAGCCTTCCGCCCATCGCGGTCCGGGTGCGGTCGATGATCGAGAGTAATGAAGCGCCGCGTGTCTCCGCCGACATCGAGTGTGTCAGCTCGAGATTGCGCCTTGCAGCCGCGTCGAGGACCATGAACCCGCTTGTGGAGTACGTCGAAAGTGATGTAACAGAGGCCAGCGCGCCCGCATTCGTCTGCTTGAGGTAGTCGAGACACATCGCCGCTGCCTCGAGTCCTGCCGTCAGCTCATCTGCGCCGAAGCCTCTCAATGAATCTGTCTTGAAGTGCTCAACGAGCAGTTCGCGGGCGGCCTTGCGATAGATCGAGTTGTCCTCGTATCGAGTCACAGTCGCCCTGGTGTTGGCGCGAATCGGGGTCCCAAGATCCTGGTCGATCTCTTTCAGGATCACTTCGGCAGGCGCGAGTCGCGCGATCTCCTCAACCAGCTTGGTGGAGGAATCGCGCCCCTTGATCTCCGTCACGGCGAACTCGCCCGTGGATATGTCGATCACGGCAACGCCATAGACGTCCGGCTCGCTCGTCGCCGCAAGCAGATAGTTGTTCGCCTTCGCGTCCAGCATGCCATCCTCGAGCACTGTCCCAGGCGTTACAACGCGAGTGACACCTCGCTTGACGATCTTCTTTGTGGCCTTCGGATCCTCGAGCTGGTCGCAGATCGCAACGCGATATCCCTTGGAGATTAGCCGGGCAATGTACCGATCCACTGCGTGGTAGGGCACCCCGCACATCGGCACATCGGTCGCATAACCCTGGGAGCGCGATGTCAGCACGATCTCCAGCTCACGCGACGCTGTGACCGCATCGTCCCCGAACATCTCGTAGAAGTCACCAAGGCGGAACATCAGGATGACGTCCGGATACTGCGCCTTGATCTCCTTGTACTGCGCCACCATCGGGGTGACTTTCTTAACGTCCAATCTGCTCTCCCACAAACCCGTACAAGTGTCCCTCCGTTGCCCTGACGTTCACGAGCTTTCCAGCCAACGCTGCGTCTCCTGGAAAGTTCACGGTCTTGTTCTGCCGCGTCAGTCCCGTGAGGCGGGACGGGTCGCGCGGGCTGGGACCCTCTACCAAGACCTCGTATGTGTTCCCTACCTGGTTGCCGTTCACCTCGCAGGTGATCTGGTTCTGAATCTTGATCAACCGCCCAAGCCTTTGGCTCTTGACGGCATGAGGCACTTGGTCAGGCATCCTCGCTGCGGCAGTGTTCGGGATCGCGTTGTAGGCGAACATGAAGGCTGCGTCAAAGCGAATGTCCTCAAGCAGCCTCATAGTGTTCTCGAACTGCTGGTCGGTCTCGCCCGGAAAACCGATCAGAAAGTCGGTTGTGATCGCGATATCCGGCACAGCCCCGCGCAGCTTCGCCACCAACTTTCTGTAGTATGCAACGCCGTACTTGCGGTTCATACGCGCCAGCACCTCGTCGTCGCCCGACTGAATCGGCAGGTGAATATGCTCGCAGACCTTGGGTAGATCGCGCATAGCCTCGATAAGCTTATCGGAAAGGTCCTTGGGATGCGATGTCATGAATCGGATGCGCTCGATGCCATCGATCGCATTCACCGCCGCCAGCAGGTCAGCAAAGTCCGCACGGTCAGAGGCTATGCTACGGGACTGCACTTCGTCCCGGAGCATGACCGGCTCTTGGACGTCGTCATTTCGAGCAGGGCGAGAAATCTGCTTTTCGGCCGCCCCAAAAGCAGATTTCTCACTGCGTTCGAAATGACGCTGGTCGGGGCCTTCGAGCTGATGAAGTCCCGCGTACGAGTTCACGTTCTGGCCAAGCAGAGTGACCTCCCTGCGACCTTTGGCTGCAAGAACCTTGATCTCTGAGACGATCTCGTCCAGCGGCCGGCTCCGCTCGCGGCCTCTGACGTAAGGCACGACGCAGTACGCGCAGTAGTTATCGCAGCCGTACATCACCGGCACGAAGCTCTTGAGCGCTTCGCCCTCCCTCGTCACACGCTTGGTCTGTTTCGGGATCTCCAGTGATGAAGTGAACCTGCGCCGCTCCTTTACCTCGCAGATCAGGTCAGGAATACGCGATATGCTCCCGGTGCCGACTACCAGGTCAAGGTAAGGTCGCCCCTTCTTGAGCTGATCCCCCACCCTCTGGGCCATGCAGCCGCAGACCCCGATGATCATATCTGGCTTCTCCAGCTTCATCAGGCGCAGCTCACCAAGCTTGCTCTTGGCTTTCTCCTCGGGCTTCGCGCGGACGCTGCAGGTGACGAGCATCGCGATGTCAGCCTCCTCAGCTACAGACGTGGGAGTGTAACCCATCTGCATCAACAGGCTGGCGATCTGCTCGGAGTCGTCCTCATTCATCTGGCAGCCCCAGGTGAAGATGATGAACTTGGGGGTAGGCGTGATCACGCTAGACATGGTAGCAGGAAGCAGGGCATCAGACAAGAAGAGCGTCTGGCTGTAACAACTCAATCTTGCCCACAGTCATTTCGAACGCAGTGAGAAATCTGCTTCTCGGCATCTGCCAAGAGCCCCGCAAAAAGCAGATTTCTCGCCCTGCTCGAAATGACAACTCCGGAAGACTGAGCTGTTACGTCTGGTTCTACTGGGACTGAAACGCCTCAACCAGCGCCACGATATTCTCGGGCGGCACGTCGCCCGGGATGTTGTGGGTCGGACCGGCGACGTAACCTCCCCCCACTCCCATCGTGGACATCATCTCCCGCGCGACTCGCTTGACCTCGTGAGGGGTCACCCAGGGCAGAACCTGCTGTGTGCTGATGCCGCCCCAGAACGCGAGATCCCGGCCGAACTCTCGCTTGACAGCCTGCACGTCATAGACCTCCGGCTGGAATGTCTGGTAGACGTCCAGGCCGTTTTCGATCAGCTCGGGGAAGAGCTCCTTGTTGTCCCCGCACGAATGGAGCACGGTGTACCGGCCTGCGCTCTTTGCCTTTGCGAACACCCGCGCCATCCGGGGCTTCAGGAACTCCCGCCAGTGCGACGGCCCCATAATCGTCCCCTGCTGCTGCCCCCAGTCGTCACCGAACATGAATCCATCCAGGGGGTACTTCAAAGCCTCGTCCATAAGGGCCATGTTAAACTCGCAGATCGCATCCAGCAAGGCGTGAACAAACTCGGGCTCGGTGAGCATGTCCATCAGCAGGTTCTCCATCCCGCGCAGCGACCACGCGCGCTCGAACGTGGAGAAGCTGCAGTTGAAGAGCGTGAACGAATCCCCCGCTTCGGCAAGCAGAGTCTCGCACTTCTTCTTGACGCGCTCAGGGCTGACCCGGGGGAACTCATAGAGCGACATATCGGGATCAGGGATCCGGTAATCCTCAACGACTCCGATGTCCTTGTCCACACCGGTCCGATTCCACACCACACCAAAGTCATCCCTGAAAAAGCCCGAGCCCACGGGGTCTTCTACGTGCTCGACGTAGCGCGCCCGCAGTATATGACTGCCAATGCCCGACAGATAGCCAGGGTTGCCGACGAATGACAGCAGCCTATCGCGCGCCTGGCTTGTTAGCTCACAGGTATACGGTACGATATCCGTCTCACGATGCTTGATAGCCTCGATAACGCGCTCGCGCCTCGTCATATCCCCTCTCAGCCTCCGGGCTTTCGCTTGACACAGCTTACCGCAGACAGCCGTGTCCGTCAATCGGGGACAATGTTCGCCCCCAGCTAAGCGAGCCGACCACCCACAGGCCACCAAGGCGAGGCTTATCCCTACGAACTCCGATATACAGCCACCTTGTCCGGATCTAGACGGCTCTGGACGAAGAGCACCTCACCCGGCCCCTCGGTGTTGGCAATGGCGTACACAGTGCGTCCACTCAGATTGTAGCCGATCGGCACTAGGTCTACTTCTCCAGCCCAAGCAAACCGCCCAACAAAGCTCCACATCTTGTGACCGTAGCTGAAGCTCGGGAACCCCTCACTTGGTTGGCGATACGGGCTGTAGGCGGCAGGCGCACGACGGATGACTCCCACGGGAAACATGGACCTGGGAGTGACCGGTGCGGCGGCGATCACTTGCTTCACTGCCGGAGGAAGTGGATTCCGCTTAGGAACAAGGTTGGCTCGGGTCACTTCCGACACTGTTACAAGGGGAGCCTCAACTCGGGTGAGGGATGGTGTCTGGCCAAACCGCAGAACTCTTGGCGATGCTACGGCAGCCGGAGGCGCGGCTTGTGGCGGTGGGTCAACAGCGACAACCGGTTCTGGTCCTATCTTATCTCGATCGGATGCCGGTTCACTGTAGAGCAGTCCGGATGCTATGAGAACGGCGGAAACGGCCGCCGCGATCCATATCCAAGCAGGGAGGTCGCGTCCCTGTCGGTTGAAAGCCTTCATGGTGATACCCCCGTCTGAGAACGATTGGCTCTCATTTCTAGTGGTACCCGAGGGTATAGAGGGGCAAACGAGCCGTGCGGTTGGGGTAGATGCTTACTCCGAACCAGAATTCGGCTGCTTCACCGGCTCATTGGGCAGGACCAGAGGTATCTCTCCAGGCTTGACGTAACCAAGCTTGCGAGCAGCCTGTTCGGTACCCCGACTTGTCCGGAGATACTTGATCTGCCGCTCCAGTTCCGCGTTCTGCTCCTTTAGGGCAGCCAACTCGGCCTTCACACGCCGGGTTTCGGAGTATTCCCTCTGCAGGAGGTTAACCGGGCGCAGTGCCTTGCCTATGACAGCCTGCGCCGCAAGCACGACCAGTGCAACCAGCGCCAGAAACTTCACCAAAGGCCAAATCGTCCTGCGCCAGACTGAGCGCTTTACCGTCCGCCTGCGAGGCGGAATTCGCTCGACATTCTTCCTCGGCGGCGCCTGAACGCTCATTTCGAATGACCCTCCAATCCGTTGGCGAATACTGTTCCGGCTATGCTCAACAGCGTCAGCGTACCAAGCGTGGTCGGCGAACTATCTGGCGTGCGAGCAGTAAGTGACAAGATGTTACCCCATCAGCTATCCTCTGTCAATCGAACGCATGGTCTATTTGGAGATGCGCTATAATAGTAGAGAAGCTCAACGCAGGAGGTAGGACTTGGACAAGCCACTAGCCGTCGTACGAAGGGATATTATGGCCGCCACTGGGCCCAGTATTCACGGGACGAAGAGGATGGATAAGGTGAAGTCACCAACGGGAGAGGTATTCACATTCCTTGGGGTGTGTGACGGCATCTGCCATGTCGAGCGGGACGACAAGTCAAAAGGCACGCCATTCATGGAGGTCGAAAGCGAGGATTTTCTGCGGTGGAAGAAGCTCTAGCTCAGCTAACGCGGCAGCACGCTTTCAGTACGCGAGAAGACTCACCGGGGTAACGCAACGAGACCCTCTGCCACGCCATGGAGTCCGGATTTAGTCTCTTGTGCTGGCAGCCAGGTGAACGTCCAACAGACCCAGTACGGCAGCTCGGCGCATTGCCTGCACCCGATTCGACACCTGCAGCTTGTCGTAGATGCGTGCCAGATGGAAATCGACGGTGCGTTTGCTGCACACCAAAGAGGCGGCTACTTCTCTAGAAGACTTCCCCTCAAGAACGAGGCTCAGCACTTCTATCTCCCGCTTGGTCAAAGAAACGACCCGCTCATCTTCCCTCGGTTCAGCGGCCACTTCTTTCTCCTCTCGATCCTCCAAGTAACGCGGAGGATAAGCTGCTCAGGCGGCAGCGTCACAGGCCACCCGCATTTCTGCCAGTGGCGCCCAAGGGCCGAACAGTCGCTGAAAGTCGGAGACGCTCGAATCCAGGAGTGTCTGCTTCGAGGACGGCTGGGCCGCCAGGGCGTTGCGGCAGCCTGCTCGCCCGATCACCGGGCATCCGTACTTTTACTGACATGCCGGAGTATACCATCGCTTTTGATGGCTGTCAAGACCAATTTGAACGCTTGCTCGACAGATTAGTCACAGTTTGAGGCAGCATATTGCAGTACCCGAGCAATGAGCGTGTGACACGTGGACACGTCGGATCGAGGACCAGGCATTGGGGGTGGCTAGCGAGGCGACTTCGCAGGCGCGGTTGAGGCCCGACGGATGAGCTGGAACTCGTTGACAAGATAGACCTTTGGCTCAACAGCCCGGCCCTCCAGCGTATCCAGCAGGCAGCCCACCGCGCGAGTGGCAATCTGTTTTGTAGGGATGCTCATGGTGGTCAATGGAACAGCAAGTCTGTCTACCATCGGCTGATCACCCACTCCCACAACCGAGACATCACGGGGAATCGACAGGCCCGCCTCCTGGATTGCGTCCATGGCGCCGACCGCAACCCAATCGTGCCGAGCAATCACGGCAGTGGGTCTGGAACCATTGCGCTCCAGTACCTGTCGCATCGCCCTGGCCCCTTCATCGGGCGTCCAACCTACTTCGACTGCGTCCAGGGAATCGGCGTCAAGGCCGGCGTCATTCATCGCCTCCCTAATCCCACGGATCCGCTCGCTGCTCAGATAGCCCTTGCCGGGGATCGCCAGATGCACGAAGCGTTTGTGCCCGAGGGAGATCAGATGCTCTGCCGCAATCCGTCCCATGGCATACTGATCGCTGGTCACCTGCGGAGCAGCCAGGTCATCCAGCGACCTGTCAAAGGTAACCACGGGTATACCAGCGTCCAGAAGCTGCCGGTAGGGCTCAAGATCGAGGCTGCGCTGCGTCGGTTGTGCCAGTACTCCACTCACGCGATTGCAGATCATCTCGTGCGCGCAGAACAGTTCACCTTCAGATCCTTCGATAGCTATGTGCACCAGCACCGTGTACCCCGCCTGCCGGATCATTTGATAGAGGGGATCCAGGTAGCGGTTGAACGAATGCGCGTCACTGCCCACCAGAAGCCCGATCAGCTTTGTCTTGCCCGAAACAAGGCTCCGCGCGACCATATTTGGCCGGTAGTTCAGCTCCGCCGCGATTTTGAGGACACGCGCCTTGGTTGCCGGCGCTATCCGGTCCTTGTCCCAGAGCGCTCTCAAAACAGTGGTGCAACTGACACCAGCCGCACGTGCAATATCGCTGATAGATGTCGCCATACGATGCCCACAGAACGAGTGCTGCTCCGACAGAAGCCGGCGAGCTGCAAGCCGACCAGACAAAAGCAACCTCATGTATTCGCCTACAGAATAGCAGGGATTTACGACGAAGTCTAGTTGCTAGTAGTTGGCTCTTATCGTTACTGTGTGGAGCCCAGGCTTGATGACCACGATTCCCTTGGCCGGGTCGAAGCTAGCAGACATCTTGCCCGAGATTGACTTGATCCGTTTGCCGTCCGGGTGGCGCAGGCGCACCACGATCCGCTTTGGCAGTTCGCGCGTCGGTGGATCGATGGAAGCCTCGATGTACCCTTCGTTGACATGCGACTCGATCCTGTAGCTGACTTGACCGAAGCGTGTAGGCACATTGCGGGCCGCGACCACCTCACCGTTCTTCAGCCAGTTGTCAGTGATAAACGGCGCCAACCAGAGCTGATCCCCGCGTTCGCTCGCAAACATCGTCCTGCTCAGGCTCAGGAAGTAGCTGGTTTCGTGAGTCTTGTTGAAGACACCGTTCCCGAAGTGCTCCCAGAGCGAAAGGTCTTCCCTGTTGATGTGGGATGCAATCGTATTGAAGTAGGTTCGAAGGAACGCCTTCACATCGTCCCGCAGAGCGTATATCTCCGCCGTGCGGGCGTAATACGGCTGCACTCTGGCGAAGCCGCCCAGATTGAACCAGTCACTGCGTACCTTGTCCGCCGCATACGCTTCCCCACCCCATATCCATCCGGCTCGCAGGAAGTGATCATCCTCGAGGTTTTCAACCATCCAGCCGGCGTCCTTGCTCAACGGGTGCATAATCCCCTGGGAAATCAGGTGGCAAGCGCCCAGCTCGACGTCATAGGCCGAGCTTCGATTGTAATCCTCGCCCTTGTAGTGATCGCTGATCGGCGAAGGGCAATACACGTGCGTAGGATAGGCCGGAACCCAGGTGCCATCCTGGAGCGCATACACCGGGGCCAGCGCCTGGGTCCAGTGGAACGCCTTGAGGGCGCATTCCTTCAGTTCCGCGGCGCTTGCTATCATTTCCTTTGCGCCGGCATAACCTATATCATCCAGCGCTCGCCCGGCGGCGTTCAAGCCCGCGTAGTAGAAGCCGTTGAGGGCCATGTAGAAACAGAACACCTCCCAGTCAGCCTGAACGCCCGGAGTCATGAGCCCCCACTCGGGCACTCTGCGTCCAAACGCGTCGAGCTTCTTGGTCTTCTGCCTCTGCGCCATCACCCATCTGCAGACCCTGGCTATCTCATCGGCGTTGGGTTTCAGCCATTCTCTGTCCTTCGTGAGCTGATAGTACTCGCCAATAGCCCACAGGTGCCAGCCGGTTCCCATTAGGCTGTAGCCATTCGTCATGAAGCCCTGCTTGTTGTAGAGCTTTATGAAGTAGTCGAGGCCCCTTCTTGCAAAGTCAGCATTACCGGAGTAGGCCATGCCCATGATCACAGCCTGCGCCTCACTTTCAAACGGGCCATAGATCATGGAGGCGATCCAAGGTGCAATGTGGCTGTACTGCTGATTGCGTGCAGCCAGATAGCAGTGAACCTGTGAAGCCAGAATCGCGTTCTGCAGCTCCTTCTCAGGAATGTCGACGCGCATCGAGGATCGCATCACGTTGTTCCAGTGATTCACGATTGACGCCAGAAGCCCACCGACATCATCGATTGCTGTAAGTTCATCGGCCGCAGCATCCGCGAACTGGAATCCTCGCGCCAGTTCCAGGCGGTG
>CAZFYZ010000034.1:28009-30735 GCA_964523735.1 uncultured bacterium
CATTGTCGATTGTTGTCAGTTCATCGGCTGCAGCGTCCCAACCAGGTATGTAGACTAAGCAGACCGCTCTGCCGCCGGGGTCAAGAGCCCCGGACACTGTGCAAACTCCATCCTTGACCTCGGTTGCGAGCTGCTTGCATCCCCTTGAGTCTATGGTCGCTAGAAGGTTGCCGCTTCTCTCGATCAAGGCGCCCCCCGTAAACGCCGACATCTGAGCAAGAGCGAGCTTGTCAAGCTCACACATCACACCTAGCCTTACAGAGACTTTCGCGGCCGTGTCGCCCGCATTCTCAATAACAAACTCGGAAACACAGAGCGGCTTCCGGTTCGTCCATACGGGAGCACCACTCGGTAGAGGGCTATTGTCAGACGGTGCTACGAATGATCGCTGCGTGTATGTGACCTGGCCGTCCTTAGTCGTGATTACAGGGATCGGCAGCCACCCGTCTTGCAGCCGCCGACTAACGTCCGCGCCGGTGCCCGCGCCGTATTGCACCTTCAGATGGTAACCAACCGGAGCAATGCCTGGCCAGCCGTCCCAATCGTTCACGACCTTGGGGTCGGTGTCCCAGTCAATCGTGCCGTCTCTGCTTATCACGAACTTGTGGTTGTCACAAGCCAGCGAAATCACGGTCGGCCCAAGATGCGCGTCCGAACGGGTGACATGTGCGATCGCCTGCTGGTAGGTTTGATCGGGCATCTCGCGAACGCGATCAAGTATGGTCTGCTTGGAGGTTATCTGCTTCTTGTAGTCTGCCAACGCGATCTTCTTGGTGTCGTCGGCGACGAAGATGCCGTAGTCCTTCACATACACGCAGCCGTTCGCCAGAACGTCATCCACGGCCACCCCGCAAGAGCCTCGTGGTGCACGGATTCTGAGGACTGTCCGGTCAGTCATCCATTCGGTGGTAGTGCAGTAGCGTACCTTGAGACGCAGTGACTTGCTCGAGTCCCATTCGGCGCTTGTGGATTCGCCATTGTTGCTGTCTACGATGACTCCGTTGTACATCGTGAGCCTAGCCTTGCGTCCTGCTTTGCCATTCTCGATCCGGAGATCGAGGTCAGCCGTTGCCCACTCGGACTGGGTGAACGTCCACATGCGTTCCACCACGACAGGCTTAGGGGTTGTGGGGAGTATCCAACGCACCTTCAGAACGCCGGAGCCACCAAGCTTGCCTGAGTCTACGGCGCAGATCCACCTGTCGCCATCCATGGTGACTTTGCCCGGCAGCGGTTCCCAGTCTCCTTGCCACTTGGACCCGCCTGGCGAATGCGTATTCACGGCGCTAAACACCCAATACTCAGCTTGGATAGCGTCAGCCGGTGGTGCACTAGCGTGGGCAAACTCGATTCCGACCTCCCTGATGCGCCTCCGCTCTAGCCACTCAAGGCCGATGCATCCCTTGCCATTCGTCACAGGGACCACATACGATCCGTCTTTGCGAGGTACAACGTCTTCCTCGAGATAGAGCTCCGCGGCGGGAAACTCGTCTACTCTGCTGCTCGTGCAGCCTGTCTTCCGGTCTGGATCCCACGTTAGCACTCGGGCAGACACCGCAACGTCAACGGCTTCTTTGCTGATATCCACGTTAGTAACCAAAGGATCAGCACCTCCAGGCGCGGGAACGAGGGCGCAACAGATCGCGAGCAGCACTACTTCCATTACCACAAAGACAGTACGCATTGGGGCTCCTTGATCGACCGATTGTTGATCATGTATCATCATACTGGACAGTATGATACCAACGCAAGATAGGCTCACGCCGACAACACCCAATCGTGTGCTATGATACTAGAAGGCTTGGTGTGTGGTCGGCACACAGAGCAGCCCACTTGACGTCGGATTCGGCTCCTACAGCCTCGGGTCCACCGGCTCGCTTTCTAGGGCGAGAACACCGAAGACGCACTCATGAACGCGTCTGAGCGGCTCCTTGCGGACGAAGCGCTCCAGTCCCTCGATCCCCAGTGCGAACTCGCGGGCGGCTAGAGACCGCTTGCCCGATAGCGCACGCGATCGCAGCCTGTCCAGGTTCTCCGGCGCGGTATACTCCGGCCCGTAGATGATGCGCAGATACTCCTGCCCACGGCACTTCACCGCCGGCTGAAGCAGGCCCTTGCTTCCCCGGGTAATGAAGTCCATCGGCTTGACGACCATCCCCTCGCCGCCGGAAGCGGTGAGCTCCTCCCACCAACGAACGCCATCTTCCTGGCTCGCCGGGTCGGTCACGTCGACAGTCTTATACGGCGTCGCCAGGAGCAGGGAATCGCCACCATCGAGCGCCCGGCAGACCCTCGCAAGCGTGTCCATATGCCAAATGTGATCCTTGTCGGCGTGGACCTTGCCCTCGGTCGCGAGTATATGGAACGGCGCGAGCTTGTAGTCGCCGATGCCCTCGACCGGCCAACAATATTGCCGATACGCCTCAACGTAATCCGTTACCATCTGCCGCCGGGCCGTGAAGCGCTCGAGGAGACGTGCAGCGTCGGCTCCTCTCTTCGAAGCCGCATCCAGCACTCCCACGCACTCGCCCAAAGCCGCGCGCGACGAGGCCCCCACCGCAGAGTACTGCGATCGCAAGAGCTCCTGCGCCTTGGCCGACCAGGGCATCAGCTCGCAGTCGAGGCAGACCCAATCGGTTGCGAGCTCCTCCCAGAACCCCGCCGCATCCAGAGCCGAGCGAACCATGCCGAGCAACTCCGTCTCCAGTGCGGGCTCGTCGAAGAAC
>CAZFYZ010000034.1:30745-33783 GCA_964523735.1 uncultured bacterium
TGTTGCGGCCCGCCAGTTCGTAGGCCAGCACCGACCCCTGGAAGCGTCGTCCCTCGCATTCCTCACAGGTGGTCTCCACGGTGGCCATCACACCCAGCTCGGTGTAGATGATCCCGGCGCCGTCGTTCACAACCCCAAAGCGCTTGCGGGCTGCGCCTTCATCGCGGCAGACGATCACGACCGCGCGCGAGCCCATGTGCTTCTGCTCGCAGACGACACGCGACACCCCCTCGTGCCGGAAGTAGGCAAACGCCTCCTCCGGATGCTCAAGCAGATCCGGCCTGCGGGTGGTCTCGCACGGCGACATGGTCGGCGGAAGGTAGATGAGCCACTTGTGATTGGCGGCGAACCGGCTCATCACCTCGAGCGCGGCGGTCGCGTTCTCCTCGCGGATCGTGACTGTGCGGTTCAGGCGAGTTGTGATGATCCGCTTGCCCAAGACATCGTCGATATCCAGCACATCGTCGTGCTCCTGCTGAGCGCTGAGCGCGGCAGCATCGGCATTCGGCTCGAATGGCCGCGCGGGCTCGGCGTAGACGCAGGCCGCCGGAACCGAGACGATCTCTTTCTCGGGGTAGCGAAGCGCTGTCAAGCTGCCGCCGAAAACGCATCCGGTATCGATGTTGATCGTTCGATTCAGCCAATCCGGCTCTGGTACAGGCGTGTGGCCGTAGACCACAGTGGCCTTGCCGCGATACTCCGCCGCCCAGTCGTAGCGAACCGGCAGGCCGAACTCGTCAGTCTCGCCGGTGGTCTCGCCGTAGTATGCAAACTCGCGGACCTTGGAGGAGCCACGGCCCTGCATCTCCTCTTTCATCCCCGCATGCGCGACCACCAGCCGGCCATCATCGAACACGTAATGGCTCACGAGCCCGTCCAGAAACGCGCGCACCTGCTCTCGGAACTCGTCCGACTCGACCGCAAGCTGATCGATAGACTCCGCCAGGCCGTGCGTGATCTGCACATCGCGACCGAATAGCTTGCGCTGGAGCTTGACGTCGTGGTTGCCGGGGACGCACAGCGCCGTGCCTGCCTCAACCGATGCCATCACGAACCTGAGGGTCTCGACTATCTTCGGCCCACGGTCCACGATATCACCGAGGAACACTAGCCTCCGCCCCTCGGGGTGGCGCGCGATGTTCTCCGAAACCTCGTAGCCGAGCTGGCCGAGCAGCGCCATCAGCTCGTCGAAGCAGCCGTGAACGTCGCCGACGATATCGAATGGCCCGTGTTCAGCGCGCTTGTTGTTCCAGAGCGGCTGGCGCTCGATCTCGACCTCGGCCACATCTTCCGGCGATTTCAGCTCGAAGACGTGCCGGAATCCCTCGCGCTTCAGCGACCCAAGCGACCGCTTGAGCTGCGCGCTCTGCTGGCGGATGACGTGCGGGCCGAAGTCGCGATCCGGGCGATCCTTGTTGCGCTCGTGGCAGATGCGCTCGTTAACGTTCAGCACAATCGCCACCGGCAGGCAGTGATACTCCCGCGCAAGCGCGACCAACGGCTTGCGTGCCTCGGGTTGGACGTTTGTCGCGTCAACGACCGTCAGCCTCCCCGCCGCCAGGCGCTTACCTGCGATGAAGTGCAGTATCTCGAAAGCGTCCTTCGTCGCCGCCTGATCGTTCTCATCGTCCGAAACCAGCGCCCGGCACGCATCCGACGACAGCACCTCAGTAGGCTTGAAATGCTGCCTCGCAAAGCTCGATTTACCACACCCCGACGGCCCGATCAGGACCACGAGTGAGAGTTCAGGAATTGTGAGTTTCACCGTCTTCCGTCCATTCTGATAGCAGGGCCACCGGCACGATCATGTCCAGACAGTCGACTGCCGTGGCTAAGTCCTCCGCCAGCGGATCTGACGCATTGCTGAGATAGGCATTCTCCACAGCTGCCTTCGTGCTGGGTTCGATGATCCACTCTATGACCTGCGCCATCTGAGCGCGCCTGTCACTCCAGAACGCACTGCCTAGTCTGCGCTTTGCTATCTGCTCGGCCTCATCGATAACAAAGCCAGCAAGCAGGGACTGACCTATGAGCCCGGCACTGCGCCATACAGCAAGGAATGGAGAGACGTCATCCACCGCATGGCCGAGCCCGCAGAGCAGATCGCCGATCGCGTCTGCGTGGCTTGCCTCGGTTAGAAACCACCGCCACAAGGCGGTCAGGAATCCCTCGACCGCGCCTTGCTCGTCCACCGGCCAGTCGCGCCAGTCGCCGTAAGGCAGCTTGCCCAAAAGCACCTCCGGTTCCACTAGCCAATCTCCATCCCAGAGCAGCTCGAAAAGGCGTGGGAGAAAGTGTTTGAAGCCGTCAACATCGCCCCACGTCAGCAAGGCGTCGAAGGCGTACTTCTCAAGATGGGAGTGAGTCAGCTCTCTGAGCGGCTCCTGGTGCAACAGCCGCTCCTCCTCCCAGGTGTGACAGCTGCGGCAAGCAAAGGTGCTTGGCTGCAGAGGGTAACTGGCGAATACCTCATACAGCCGCTCTATCGCTTGCTTGAGCGCTCTCTCTTCGTCAGTCATCGCTTCACACTCTCCCCATCCTCACACGCACCAACAACTCGTCCAGCGCATCCGCGCAAGATGGCCTCTCCGGCAACGTGCTCTTCTCAAATGCAGACTCCAGCTCCGCGCCCAGACGACGGTACTCTGACTCGAAGAACGACAGATCAGCGTCACCAAGCACACAGTGCTCCTCGCCCGACACCTTGCGCCCTATGAGATCATCCACATAAGAGAGCGTCGCCTCGGCGTTCAGCTTGGGCAGGTCGGCTTCGATCTCGCCGGTGCGCATCAAATGAATGCCCGACAGTAGCACCCGGAACGTGTATAGCAGCAGCTTCACGCTCTTGGGCTCATCTTTCAGGAGCATCCGCCACTGGTTCTCTGCGAAGCCCAGGTAGTGCTTGGCGTGGTTACGGGTAATGCACCCGCGAGCGATCCTCTTCAGCTCCTCGTGCTCAGGCGTCGTATGCACAACCAGCGGCGAGTAGAGCTGCTCAAGCGCATAGCCGTTGTTCTTCAGCAGAAGCAGCATGAACT
>CAZFYZ010000035.1:0-16865 GCA_964523735.1 uncultured bacterium
AACAACCGAAAGGATACTCCCTTTCCAATTTACACACTCACAGGGTACACCACTCACTGCGTGAGCCTGATTGACACTTCACCTGCCGTTTGGGTATCATTACGGTCGTGAGGCGTGAGGGTTCGGAGAACGAGGCCAGCGGGCGGAGAGACGTCGTCGGCGATGTGCTGCACGACGTTGGGGATGAGATCGCCGCCGTGGTTTCCATTCCTGGGGAACTCACCTACAAGACATTCAACAAGTTCTTCCAATTTGTGGGCGAGTGCTCCCTACTGATCGGCAGGTCGTTTCGATTCGTCTTCACCGGCGCGGTTGACCTCAAGGACACCATCAACCAGATGGCCGTGATAGGGGTCGAGTCGCTGCCGATCGTGCTCATAACTGTTGCGTTCTCAGGCGCCGTCCTGTCACTCTATTTTGCTCAGCTTGTGGTAAAATGGGGCATCGGCAGCTACACCGGCGCCGTAATGGGGCTCTCGATCACACGCGAAATCGCGCCTGTGCTTACCGCCGTCGTCGTGGCGGCGAGGTCCGGCAGTGCAATAGCAGCTGAACTCGGCAGTATGAAGGTGACGGAGCAGATAGATGCTCTGCGAGCGCTGGCGGTGAGTCCCGTCAAGCATCTGGTGGTGCCAAGGCTGCTCGCCGGAGTGATCATGCTTCCGGTTCTGACGATGTTCGGGGATGTCGTGGGCACCAGCGCCGGATATCTGGTGGCGGTTGTGAATGGCGTTGCAGGCGGAGGCTACATCAGCAGCCTCAAGGCTCAGACCCTGCCTTACGATGTCGTGATGGGCCTCGTTAAGACGCTGTTTTTCGCGGTTGTGATTGTCACTGTAGGAGCACAGCAGGGGCTGCAGACCAGGGGCGGTGCGACCGGAGTCGGCAGATCGACGACTAGCGCTGTCGTCATATCCATAGTCATCATCTATATACTGAACTTCTTCCTGGCCTATGTGATGTTCGGCGGGAAGACGGCGTTCCTGTGATAACGGTTCAACAGCTCTGCTACCGCGTCGGCGGAAAGACGATCCTGAACCGCCTCGACCTCCACGTGGAGAAAGGCGAGACGCTGGCTGTCATGGGCATGTCGGGAGCCGGCAAGAGCACTCTGCTCAAGTGTCTTGGGGGGCTCCTGCAGCCGACACTGGGGCAGGTCATTGTGGACGGCGTTGACATAGCCGGGATGAGCGAAAGCCGGCTCGATGCTGTGCGCATCAAGATTGGTATGGTCTTTCAATACGCCGCGCTCTTTGACTCGTTGAATGTCTATGAGAATGTGTCCTTCGGGCTGCGGAGGCACAGGAAACTGTCGGAGAGCGAGATCGCGGAGATCGTCAGGAGTAGATTGGCGGTAGTTGGGCTGGCTCATACGGAGAAACTCATGCCCTCCGAGCTTTCAGGCGGCATGCAGAAGCGGGTGGGGCTCGCTCGCGCGCTGGCGTTGGATCCTCAGATCGTATTGTACGACGAGCCGACGACCGGGCTGGATCCGATAACTGCCGCAACTATTGCAGAGCTGATCGTCAAAGCAAGAAATGAGTTCGGCGTGACTTCGGTCCTGGTCTCACACGATATTCCGACGATCAGGAGCGTCTCGAACAGGATCGCGATGCTGCACAAGGGCAAGATCGCAGCGATCGGCACGGTCGATGAAATGGATAATCACGCCAACCCGATCGTGACCCAGTTCATGTCAGGGTCCATCGATGGACCGATACAGATTACTCAGTAGCTTCGCCTGTTGGAACGCTCTACCATTCCAACTTTGGAACTCCAATGCGACTGAAGACAGAAGTAAAAGTGGGGCTGATCGTAGTCTCGGGGATAGCCCTCCTCCTGGGGACCTATTGGTTTCTTGGTGGGCTGGGTTTGCGCGCATCTACCTATCCCGTATTTGCGATCTTCGATAATGCGCAAAGACTCGACAAGGGCTCGGTCGTCCGTTTGGCTGGCGTGAAGATCGGCGTGGTATCCAACACCAGACTCTGCTGCGGTCATCGAGCTGGTGTCGATATGCTGATCTGGAAGGACAACAAGCTGCCAAAGGACTCAGTGGCTCGCGTGACTCAGGGGGGCTTCATCGGAGAGACCTACGTCGAGATCGAGGCCGGCAAGAGCAGTCAAATGCTCCAGCCCGGGAACCGCATCCGCACGGCCACTACGATTCAGCCGGAAGAGATCATGCAGAACGCTGCGGACCTGCTTAAGCAGCTAAAGGAGTCGACCAAGGGCATCAACGAGTTGATCGGTGACAGGAAGCTCATCGCATCCGTGCGCGACACGGTCAAGTCTATGGACGAGGCCGCAAGGTCGGCGTCAAGGCTTACCAGAGCCGCCGAAGGCATGGTTGCGAGCTCGTGGCCTGGAGTGGAGCGTACGCTTGCCAACGTTGAGGTCGCTTCAGCCAACGCCAGCAGGATCAGTGAAGAACTCGAGGGCATTCTCCAGAGCGATGTCAGACCCCAGATCTCAACGATATTCGCGAAAGTCGACGAGTTGCTCAAGGACATCGACTCGGTAGTTACTGATGTGCAGAGCATCAGCAAGTCCCTCAAGTCTGGCAGCGAAGGCGTCGGTGATCTGATGGCCGAGGCTGACAAGGCCATGGAATCCGTTGCGGCGGCTTCGGAAGAAGCCAGGCAAATGATGGCCAATCTGAAGGACGCAACTGGCGGGATCAAAGACGTGATGACGGACAAGGAGCTACAGACCAATATCAAAGCCCTTGTCTGCAATGCCGCGGCGGCAACCGAGCAAATCAAAGAGCTATCCGCCAGCCTGAACCAGAAATTCGGTAGTAAGAGACCTCAGCCGACCAAGGCCGAGATTGACGCCGTTCCTGATCGGGGAGTCGCGGTCAACGCACTTACCAACACTGATCGGGGCGAATACAGGCTCGACGCCTACTATACGGGGCTGGCGCCGAACTCGCTCGACACGTTTTACAGGCTCGGGGCGTATGATATCGGTGAGAATACCGGGCTGATTTTGCAGGGAGGAAGCCTGTTCGGCGCGGCCAACGCGTTCAGATACGGCCTCTACGACTCGCGGATTGGGGTTGGCTACGACCGCCGCTTCAGCTCTCGCGGCCTGCTGTCCTTCGACTTGTTCAGGCCGAACGACCCGAACCTTGAAATCCGCGGCACGTACGGGATCGGCAGCAACTTCGGGCTATACGCCGGGGTTCAGGATATCATCGACACCTCCCGCCGAGATGTGCTGGTGGGAGTGCATTACCGGAAGTAGACAGTAAACAGTAAAGAGTAAACAGAGCGGCGCGCGGGTCGGGTCCTGTTTACTGTCTACTGTTTACTGTTTACTCGCAAGAAGGAGTCAACGCATGAAAGTGCTTCTTACACGTGATGTCAAGGACCTCGGCAAGACCGGGGAGATCGTGAACGTTGCCGAGGGCTATGCTCGCAACTACCTTATGCCGCGCAAGATGGCTGTTCTGGCCGACGCGGGTGCGATGAAGGCGATCGACAACAAGAAGAAGATGCTCGAGGTCAAGGGCGAGCAGCTCCTTGCGGAGGCTAAGGCCATCGCTGAGCAGCTCGATCAGGCCAAAGTCACGGTCCAGGGTAAGGCTGGCTCGGGCACCCGGCTGTATGGCTCGGTCACCAACCAGGAGATCGCCGACGCGCTGGCCGCCCAGCACAAGATCAAAGTGGACAAGCGCAAGATCCACATTACTGACCCGATCAAGACAACAGGCACATTCGAAGTGCCGATCAAGCTTCATCACGACGTAACCGCCAACATCCACGTCGAAGTGGTCGCGGCGGGATAGGCGAATCGCGGAACCCCGAAACCGGCGAAGGTCCGAAGGGGAAGAACTAGTCACGAAAGCACGAAAGTACGAAAACACGAAAAGATACTTCGGGGTTTCGCTCCTTTCGGGATTTCGCGATAAGTAATCCCTTTTCGTGCTTTCTCCCTTTCGCGCTTTCGTGATTTTCCCTTCTGACTTCTGATCTCGGACTTCTGACTTCAAGTAGGGGTGGGATGGAAAGGGTAGCAGCGGCTTTGGGCAGGGTGCCGCCTCAAAATGTTGAGGCGGAGCAATCGACGCTCGGCTCGATGATGATCGAGAGGACCGCGCTCGAGAAGGGTCTCGAGATCCTCCGCCCGGAGGACTTCTACCGTCCCGCCCACCAGGAAATCTTCGATGCCCTCACCAGCCTCGCGGAACGCGACGAGCCCTGCGATCTGATCACAATGCAGGAGGAGCTCCGCAAGCGTGGCAAGCTCGAGGACTGCGGTGGCACCGAGTACCTGATGGCGCTCGTTGACACGGTTCCCACCGCAGCCAACGTTGAATACTACGCCAACATCGTCGAGCAGAAGTCCATCCTCCGCAGGTTGATCGCCGCCGGTACCGAGATCATTGCGATGGCGCAGAACGAGGATGAGGACGTTGACGCGGTCACTGACAAAGCCGAGCGGCTCGTCTTCCAGGTAGCCCAGCGCAGAATAGGCGACTACTTCCAGCCGATCACTCCCCTTGTTATGCAGACCTGGGAGTGGATCGATAAGCGCTACCATGACAAGGGAGAGGCCTCGGGTGTGGCAACCGGCTTCACCAAGCTCGATCACATGACCAGCGGCCTGCAGCCGGGCGATATGGTCATCATCGCCGCGCGACCATCGATGGGCAAGACTGCGCTTGCGCTGGATATTGCTGTCAACGCTGCGACCGAGTACAAGAAGACGGTTGCGCTTTTCTCCATCGAAATGTCCGCCGAGCAGTTGGTCCAGAGGATGCTCTGCGCAAAGGCTCGTGCCAACGCTCATCGGCTTCGCACCGGCTACTTCCAGGATGCGGAGTGGGACAGGCTCGCCAAGGCCGCCAGCGTGCTGTGGGATGCGCCGATTTACATCGACGACACTACCGACATCACCACGCTCGCCATGCGCTCCAAGTGCCGCAGGCTCAAAGCCGAGCATGGGCTGTCGATGGTGGTGGTCGACTACCTGCAGTTGATGCGCGGCCAGCGCAACCAGGAGAACCGCCAGCAGGAGATTTCGGAGATCGCCCGCGGGCTCAAGAGCCTCGCGAGGGAATTGCGCGTGCCGGTGATTGCGCTTTCCCAGCTCAGCCGTGCTCCCGAGAAGCGCGAGGACAAGCGGCCGATGCTTTCAGACCTCAGGGAGTCAGGTTCGATTGAGGCCGAAGCCGATCTCGTCGCACTGCTCTTCAGGCCGGACTACTACGTGGTCAAGGAAGTGAATGACACGGAATCCGTGCGCGGTAAGGACGGCTCGCAGTTCGACCCCGACGGCGTCCACGTGGAGCAGACCGAGATCATCATCGCCAAGCACCGCAACGGCCCAACCGGCACCGTGAAGCTGGGCTTCGTAAGGGAGTTCGCGTCGTTCGAAAACCTGTACGAAGGCGATGAGGAATAGCGACGTCCGCCACTTTGTCATTTCGAACGTAGTGAGAAATCTGCTTTGCTCCCCTCTCTTTTCAGGAGAGGGGCTGGGGGTGAGGTCTTGATCGTCCTGCACGTCTCGTGCTGGACGCGTGTCTGACGTGCCCCCTCTCCTGGGGGAGAGGGTTGGGGTGAGGGCGCTTTGCCCGCGATCCAACGGAGGTTAGCTTGAAAGTCCTTGTAATCGGCAGCGGCGGAAGAGAGCACGCGATCGCGTGGAAGCTCAAGCAGAGCCCGAGCGTTGAGAAGATATACGCGCTTCCGGGCAACGCGGGCAGCGGATTGGTAGCCGAACGCGTGCCGGGCAGTGCGATGGACATCAACGGCGCTGTGGACTTTGCCGCGCGTGAGAAAATCGACCTGACAATCGTCGGGCCGGAATCGCCGCTGATCGCTGGTATGGCGGACGAGTTCGAGCGCAGGGGCCTGAAAGTCTTCGGCCCTAACGAAGAGGCCGCGCAGATGGAGGGCAGCAAGGTCTTCGCCAAGCGGTTGATGCTCGACAACGGCATCCCTACCGGCGGATGCGAGGTCTTCACCGATCCTGACAAGGCCGAGACCTACATAAAGACCATCGCCAGCAAGACTGGCCAGCCGATCGTAGTCAAAGCAGACGGCGAAGCCGTCGGCAAGGGCGTTTTCGTTGCGCCGACCGTGGACGAAGCGCTCAAGGGCGTGGACGTCATCATGCGGCAGAGGGCATTCGGAGACTCCGGCGACCGCATTGTGATCGAGGAGTATCTGGACGGCCCCGAGGCGACCTTCATGTGCTTCGTGGACGGCGAGAAGTTCGTGCCAATGGTTCCTTCCCAGGATCACAAGCGGGCATTCGACAACGACGAGGGTCCGAACACTGGCGGGATGGGGTGCTACTCCCCTGTTCCCGCATTCACGGATGAGATTCGGGCGCAGGTGATCGACACGATCGTCAAGCCCACGCTCAAGGCGCTTGCTGCAAAGGGCATTCACTACAAGGGTGTGCTCTACGTCGGTCTGGCGCTGACGAGCAATGGCCCCAAGGTCATCGAGTTCAACTCGCGATTCGGCGATCCGGAGGCGCAGGTGGTGTTCCCGCTGATGAATGCCGATCTGGCGCAGGTCTGCCTTGCCGTGGCCGAGGGAAGGCTCGACGAGTCTGCCGTGAACTGGTACAATAAGAAGGCGGTGTGTGTCGTCATTGCGTCCGGCGGCTATCCTGGTGACTACGAAAAGGGCAAGCTCATCTCAGGTATCGAGGATGCCGAGGCCGCGGGCACTATCGTTTTCCACGCCGGGACCGAGACCAGGGACGGCGATCTGGTCACATCCGGCGGCCGCGTGCTCGGAGTCACCGCGCTAGGCGACACCTTCAGAGAAGCCATCGACCTCGCCTATGCCGGCTGCGACAGGATCACTTTCGACGGCGCGAGATACAGGCGAGACATAGCACATAGGGTTGCCTAATCGCGAAATCTCGAAATGGGCGAAAGCCCGAAACCGGATTTCGCGGTTTCGCTCCTTTCGGGCTTTCGCGATTAGAAACAGGGACTAGTGTGGGATCAGATCCGCAATCTGATCCGAGCGGGGAAATCCCTTTTCGTGTTTTCTCCCTTTCGTGCTTTCGTGATGAAGAAAGGCCGAGGATGCCAGGTAAGGTTGCTATAGTAATGGGAAGCAAGACGGACGCCGACGTGATGAAAGCGGCGGCCGATGCGCTCGATGAGTTTGGGGTAACCAACGAGACCTTCGTGATCTCAGCACACCGGAAGCCGCACGAGGTTGTGGATTTCGCGTCTAACGCCGAGGCGAACGGCTTCGAGGCGATCATAGCGGGCGCGGGGATGGCGGCGCACCTGCCGGGCGTGATCGCGGCGCTGACGCCTCTGCCGGTGATCGGCGTGCCCCTGAAGTCTAAGGCGCTCGATGGGCTCGACTCGCTTCTTTCCATCGCTCAGATGCCATCCGGCGTGCCGGTCGCGACTGTCGCGATCGACGGCGCCAGGAACGCGGGAATCCTGGCTGCGATCATACTTAGCGTCAAGTATCCCGAACTGCGCGAAGCCGTCAAGAAGCACAAGAACAAACTAGCCGAGAAGAATGGAACCTAATCGCGAAATCCCGTAAAGAGCGAAACCCCGAAGGTAAGGGGAACCGCGAAATGGAGAAAGTCGGAAAAGGAGAAAAGACGGTTTCTGGCTTTCTAGCTTTCTGGCTTTCGCGATTGGTCCCTTCCCTTTCCGGCTTCGCGTTTTCGCTCCTTTCGGGGTTTCGCGATTCAAAGAGGCTGCAATGATTGATAGATACGCTCTTCCGCAGATGCGCGGCATCTGGAGCGAAGAGAACAAGTTTCAGAGTTGGTTAGACGTCGAGATCGCCGTGTGCGAGGCTCAGGAGTACTTCGGCGCGATACCCGCGGGCACGTCTGAGAAAGTCCGCGCGGGGGCCAAGTTCTGCGTTGAGCGGATCGACGAGATCGAGCGCGAGACGCATCACGACCTGATCGCGTTCGTCAAGTGCGTCACCGAGAACCTTGGCGAGGAAGGCCGCTACGTCCACTATGGCGTCACCAGCTACGATATCGAGGACACCGCTACGGCGCTTCGCATGCGCGCGGCGTGTGATCTGATCATAGAGGACCTCGAGGGGCTCGCAGAAGCTCTAGCCAAGCTCGCGCGGGAGCATAAGCTGACCCCGATGATCGGCCGGACGCACGGCGTCCACGCGGAGCCGGTCACATTCGGGTTCAAGATGGCGGTGTATTACTCGCAGGTCCAGCGCGACATCGAGCGCATGCGGCAGGCGCGCGAGGTTATCTCGGCGGGCAAGATATCGGGCGCGGTTGGCATCTTCGGCAACATCGACCCGAGGGTCGAAGAGTTCGTCTGCGACCGGCTGGGCCTCAAGGCTGCGCCGGTGTCGACGCAGATTATCCAGCGCGACCGGCACGCACAAGTGCTGACGGCGCTCGCACTCGCGGCGGCAACCTGCGAGGGGCTTGCGACCGAGATGCGCAACCTGCAGCGGACGGAGATCCTCGAGGTCCAGGAAATGTTCCTGCCGGGTCAGCGGGGCTCGTCGGCGATGCCGCACAAGCGCAACCCGTGGAGATTCGAGTCGGTTTGCGGCCTGGCGAAGGTTGTTCGAGGCAACGTGATCCCGGCGATTGAGAACGTTACAAGCTGGCACGAGCGCGATCTGACCAACTCGGCGGCGGAGCGGATCGTGATCCCGGACTCGTTCCTTGCGACGGATTTCATGCTCCAGTCGCTGACGAAGCTGATGGGCAAGCTGGAGATCAACGTGGACCGGATGAAGCGAAACCTGGAGATGATGGGCCAGCTCGCGTTCTCCGAGCATGTGCTTCTGGCGCTGATCCGCAAGGGCCTGACCCGCGACGAGGGCTACAAGATCTGCCAGCGCAACGCGGCCAAGTGCTGGGACCAGAACATCCCCTTCCGCCAGGCGCTGGAGTCGGACCAGGACGTCACCTCCCGCCTGTCGCCTGCTGAGCTGGACGAATGCTTCGATCTGCAGCACCACTTTAGGAACGTGGGGACGGTGTTGGAGAGGCTGGGGATTGGGTGATCGTCGCTTATCGGACAGGAGGCTACTCCATTGGAATGGTTGTGGGGCTGGCGAGGTGCTATTGTGGTGGCAGTGGCTGCTCTTCTGGGTTTGGCTGGTAGGTATACAGAACAGCGACTTGGCAGGCTTAGGCCGATCAACCGATTTCAGGTTCTTCTTGCCTGCCTTGGGCTTGTCGCCTTGACTGTTTCATCAGTCGCGCCGACCCGTGAGGTGGGCAAAGGCGCACATGTCGTCGCGTGTGCTCTGGTGGTTGCGTCCTGCGCCGCGATGCTCGTCGGCTTGCGCCGTGGACGCTGAGGGGTGTTCCGTTAGTCTCAGGGGCCGAAGCTCTTGGAAGCCTGATTCGAGGGTTGACATGAGAAAGTCAGCGGATGTGATCGCTCTCGCTATTGTCGCCGCTCTGGCGGTGTGGGTCTCGTTTTGCATCCATGATTTCGGGAGCGGTGGGATGACGTGGCTGTGGACTCCGCTCTATGCGGGTTTCCTCAGCCTGTTTCTGCTACCGCTTGTGATCTGGCGGTTCAAGCGCGTTAAGCTCGTCATCTATCTTGCTTTCCTGTTGTCGGCAGTCGTCTTTGCGGTAGTGCCGACAACATCCAGGGACTTCTTCGTGAGGCGGCTAGACAGCCTGCAGCCGGGGATGACGATCAGTCAAGTGGACGTGGCAATGAGGCAATACAGTGGCCGGCGTTACGATGGTGGAGTCGTTCGCCGCCAAGACCGGAAATGGCTGCCGGAGAAGTTCGCGAATGCGGATCGCGTAGTCTCATTCAGGCACAGCGATGATAGTGCATACAATGCCGATGTGGGTACGGTTTTCTTCAGCAATGGCCGAGTGCTCGGTACTGAATTCTCGCCTGACTGATGTTTCTGATGGTCCGGGCAGACGGGTTCTAAGCAATGCTCTTCATAGCCGGTGCAAACACTCGTCAGAAAGAAGTCGGCCAAACCGTAGAATACTGCGGCTGGTGCCGGGAGGACACGCTGCAGAAGATCGTCGAGCAGAGAGTGTGGGTCACGCTCTTCTTCCTGCCGATCTTCCCGGTCAGCAGGCCGGAGCGGTTCCACAAGTGCAGCGTTTGCGGCGGGATAACGCCCTCCAGGTAGGATACCTGGAGGGATAGGAATAGGGATTTCGCGTCTTCGCCCTTTCGCGCTTTCGCGATTGGGAATCCAATACAGGATAAGGTGCAATGGCAAAGGTCAACGTATACGTAACTCTCAAACCCTCGCTTCTCGATGCGCAGGGCAAGGTCGTCCAAGGTGCGCTCGAAAACTTGGGCTACTCCAATGTCTCGGGCGTCCGAATCGGCAAGTATATCGAGCTTGAGATCAATGATGGCAACGGCAAGCTCAATGAGGACGTAGATGATATGTGCCGGAAGCTGCTCTCGAACCCGGTGATCGAGGACTACAGGTTCGAGATAGAGCAGTAGGGTCAGAAGGAAAACGCAATCGCGAAATCCCGAAAGTCAGAAAGGAAGAAATGGGGTTTCTAGTTTTCTAGCTTTCGGGATTTCGCGATTAGGTCTCCCTTCCCCTTTCGTGTTTTCGTGATTGAGTCCGGAGGAGCAGGACCAGTATGAAATTCGGTGTTATACAATTTCCAGGCTCGAACTGTGACCAGGATGCTTACTATGCTGTGAGGGATGTTCTCAAGCAGCCGGTAGAGTATGTCTGGCACAAGTCGACCGATGTTTCGGGGTTCGATTGCATCATAATCCCGGGTGGGTTCAGCTATGGCGACTACCTGCGCACGGGGGCAGTCGCGCGGTTCAGCCCGGTCATGAACGCGGTGCAGGAGTTCGCGGACAACGGCGGGCGAGTGATCGGAATCTGCAACGGCTTCCAGATCCTCTGCGAGGCCCACCTGCTGCCCGGGGCCCTGATCCCGAACAACACCCTCAGGTTCCGGTGTAAGTATGTCAATGTTCGGGTCGAAAACACAGAGACCGATTTCTCAAACCAGTGCTCCAAGGGCCAGGTCCTGCGCATTCCTATAGCTCACCACGGCGGTCAGTACTACTGCGAACCCGAGACACTCAAGTGGCTCGAGGAACACGACCGCGTCCTCGTGCGCTACTGCGACGAGAACGGCGGTCTCTCAGACGACGCCAACCCCAACGGCTCGATCTCACACATCGCCGGTATCCTCAACGAGCGCGGCAACGTCGCCGGCATGATGCCGCACCGATGGCAACTTCATTATGAAATCAATAGTCGCGAGGCTTGCATAAATGGCAGTGGCAACAGAACCCGGAAGCAGAACCGTCGAGAACACCACCCCGATAGCGCCCGAAATCTATCGACAGATGGGTCTGATGGATGAGGAGTACCAGCAGGTTGTTGATATCCTGGGACGGCATCCCACCTACACCGAAGTCGGCATGTACGCCGTCATGTGGAGCGAGCACTGCGGCTACAAGTATTCCCGCCCGATCCTGAGGCTCTTCAAGAAGTACAAAGAGGCCATCGATGGCGCGGGGCTGGAGAACGCTGGTATCATCGACATCGGCGATGGGCTCGGGATTGCGATGAAGATGGAGAGCCACAACCACCCGTCCGCGGTCGAGCCCTTCCAGGGCGCGGCGACCGGGGTGGGGGGAATCCTCCGCGACATCTTCACGATGGGTGCCCGGCCGATCGCGTCGATGAACAGCCTGCGGTTCGGCAGCCTCGATGACGCCCGCAACAGGTATCTCTTCGAGCACGTGGTCGGTGGGATCGGGTTCTACGGCAACTGCGTTGGCGTTCCGACCGTCGGCGGAGAGGTCTACTTCGAAGACTGCTACTCCGGCAATCCGCTGCTGAACGCGATGTCGGTCGGTATCCTCAAGCACGAGGATGTAGCCCTTGCCAAGGCTGAGGGAGTGGGCAATCCCGTGCTTCTGGTCGGCTCGCGCACTGGTCGAGATGGCATCCACGGCGCGACGTTCGCCTCAGTCGAGCTGGGGCCGGACTCAGAGAGCAAGCGCCCCAACGTGCAGATCGGCGACTCCTTTATCGAGAAGTGTCTGATCGAGGCCACCCTCGAAGCCCTCAAGACCGGTTACGTGGTCGGAATTCAGGACATGGGCGCGGCGGGAATCACCTGCTCCACCTGCGAGACATCCGCCAAGGCTGGCACGGGAATGAAGATCGACTGCCGCAAGGTCCCGCTGCGCGAGGCGACCATGACCCCCTACGAGATCATGCTCAGCGAGTCGCAGGAGCGCATGCTCGCGATCGCGGCCAAGGGTCACGAGGACGAAGTCGCCAACGTGTTCAAGAAGTGGGGCCTGAACGCAGTCGTCGTCGGTGAGGTAACTGACGACGGCCTGGTCCACGTCTACGATGGCGACGAGCTGGTTGCCCAGGTCCCCGCGAAGTCGCTGGCAGATGACGCACCGACCTACGAACTTCAGATCGAGGAACCCGCGTATCTTAAGGGTGTCCAGAACTACGACCTCTCGACGATCCCTGAGCCCGCGGATTACAACGAGGCCCTGCTGAGACTGATGGGCACGCCATCGATCGCCAGCAAAGAGTGGGTCTACGAGCAGTATGACCATATGGTTCAGACCAACACAGCCGTGATGCCTGGCTCGGACGCGGCAGTGATCAGGATTCGCGGGACGAAGAAGGCCATCGCTATTACTACCGACTGCAACGGCCGCTACTGTTATCTGGACCCATACGTCGGCGCGCAGATCGCGGTCGCAGAGGCCGCGCGCAACCTGGCCTGCTCCGGCGCAAGGCCCATGGGAGTCACCGACTGTCTCAACTTCGGCAACCCTGAGAAGCCGGAGGCGTTCTGGCAGTTCAAGACCGCTGTCGAGGGCATGGCTGAGGCCTGCGAGTTCTTCGGAGCCCCCGTCGTGAGTGGCAATGTGAGTTTCTACAACGAGACCCCCGATGGCGCCATATATCCGACCCCCACAGTCGGCATGCTTGGCCTGATTGAAGACGTGGACAAGCGATGCACGTCGGAGTTCAAGAAGCCTGGCGATGTGATCGCGCTGGTGCACGGAGGGCAGGCTGGTAGTCTCGGAGGCAGTGAGTATCTCAACGCGATCCACGGCCTGGCGGTTGGAAAGCCGCCGGCTCTTGATATGGTGACTGAGAAGCGCGTGCAGAATGTTGTGCTTCAAGCCATCCGGCAAGGGCTTCTATCTTCGGCGCATGACTGTTCGGACGGAGGTCTGGCGGTCACACTTGCAGAAGGTTGTATATTGGGAAAGCTCGGTGCGGAGGTATCCTTATCGGTAGATTGCGGCACAGCGGCTGCTCTCTTTGCGGAGACGCAGTCGCGCATTGTCGTGTCTCTGCCGGAGGACAAGCTGAGTGACCTCAAGGAGATAGCCGGCGGCTGTCGCGTCGACCTTACCATTCTTGGCAAGGTCGGCGGGAGCAACTTGGCTATCGGCGTAAACGGCCGACCGGTCGTGAATCTTACAGTATCCGAGATCGAGGACACCTGGCGCACCGCGATCGTTCGGAAGATGGAAGCCTAGATAGGGACCTGATCGCGAAATCCTGAAAGAAGCGAAACCCCGAAATCCGTTTTCGGGCTTTCGCCAGTTTCGGGTTTTCGCGATATGACTCTCTTTTCGTGCTTTCTCGATTTCGTGTTTTCGTGATCTCCCGTGAAGGCGGACTATGGAGTATTTGGACAAGCCTGAGTTAGCAGAGGAATGTGGAGTTTTCGGGGTCTTCGGCGACAACGCGGACGTCGCCAGGATCGCTTTCTTTGGGATATTCTCCCTGCAGCATCGCGGCCAGGAGAGCGCGGGGATAGCTGTATCTGACGGCGAGCGCACAAGGATGCACCGCGACATGGGTCTCGTGACCCAGATATTCCAGGAGGAGCGGCTGGCTGAGCTCACTGGGCATATCGCCATCGCCCACACCCGCTACTCCACCACCGGTTCCAGTGTCCTCCGCAATGTCCAGCCAATGCTCTGCGAGTCCGACTTCGGCTCCATCGCGCTTGCCCACAACGGTGACCTCATCAACGCAGCCGATATCCGCGAGGAGATGCAGTCCGAGGGCATCGACTTCGAGACCACCAACGATACCGAAGTCATAGTAAAGCTGATCGCTAACTCAGGTGCCACCACGATCGAAGACGCGGTCGCAGAAGCGATGGCGAAGATCCGCGGAGCCTACGCCGTCCTGATCATGACCCGGGACAAGCTCATCGGCATCCGCGACTCGCACGGTATCCGACCGTTGTGCATCGGCCGGCTCAACGGTAGTATGCACGTTCTTGCGTCAGAGACCTGCGCTCTTAACACAATCGGCGCCCAGTTCGTCCGCGAAGTCGAGCCCGGCGAGATGGTGGTCATCGACCGTAACGGGCTTACTGAGCGGCAGGCGATCCCCAAGCGAGGCAGCGCCCTGTGCGTCTTCGAGTATGTCTACTTTGCCCGGCCGGACAGCGCCTTTTATGGCAAATCGGTGCACGAAACGCGGCGGCGAATGGGGCAAGAGCTTGCTCGTGAGCATCCCTGCCCGGGAGCGCATGTAGTCTTCCCGATTCCCGACACGGGCACGCCGCACGCGATCGGCTTTGCCAACGCCTCCCGAATCCCATACACCGAGGGCGTGATCAAGAACCGCTACATCCACCGTACGTTCATCCAGCCCGACCAGCGCATGCGCGAACTCGGCGTGCGAATGAAGCTCACCCCTCTCAAAGAAAGCCTCTCCGGCAGGCGTGTGGTCATGGTGGAGGATTCGATCGTGCGAGGCACCACCACCCGCCATACGATCAAGATGATCCGTGAAGCCGGCGCCGTCGAAGTTCACGTCCGGATCGCGTCTCCGCCCTACAAGCACTGCTGCTTCTACGGCATCGACACCTGCGACCAGGACGCGCTGATAGCCTCCAAGCTTTCAATCGAGCAGATCAGGGAGTTCATCGGCGCTGACAGCTTGGGCTACCTTAGCCTTGCAGGCCTCGTCCGCGCGTGTGGAGTCAAGAAGGACAAGCTCTGCTGTGCCTGCCTCGATGGCAAGTACCCCGTCGAAATCCCCGACGCCACGCGGGCCAGGAAGATGGTGTTCGAGGAAGCCGCAGCGGTGAAGTAGACGAAGGGGTCCTACACTGTCGCTAGCCTCAGTTTGCATTCACTGTTGACAAATGCCCCACGACCGCACATACTGTAATCTGTAAGGCTGATTGTTAATAGATCGCGCAAAGCCGGGAAAACATCGGCAACAAGCGCGGCAGGTCCAACACACATTGCCGAAGGAGAATCGTATGTCTGCCTACGCGCGTCTAGGAACTCGTATTCCGCTTGCAGTTCTGACAGTCACCTTCCTTCTCTTGTCCCCACAGGCGTTCGCTCAGTGGTCTCAGTACCAAGGCGATGCTGCTCATACCGGCTATGTCAACGAGGCGGTAGCACGTACAAACCACACGAGGATTTGGGAGAGATCGTTCACGACTGTCATGAACAGGGGGCCTTGGCCTGGAGTAGCCGCCAACTCACAAGGCGTCTTTCAGATGGTGCAGACGGGGACTGACTATCACTACCAGGACCTCGTGTGCTTGGACTCAAGAACCGGTAGCCAGCGATGGAGCACCCCTGTTTACACCTCGTTTGGCATGGTCTCTGCGCCGTCCGTTGATGGCAGCAGAGTCTACGTACACAGCTATGGCCATTCGAATGTCTCGGGTGCTCCCGCGTCCTACCATCCCCGTCTGATTGGATTCGATTCGCTCACGGGGGCCGTGCAGTATGAGACAGGTCACGATGGTCAGTGGGGTTCGGGCAGCCGTCCGACCGTGCTCGGCGGCCAAGTAACCGCACTGGGTGGTTACTACGGCGGGATGGACTGCTATGACGCCGTCACTGGAGCACGCCAGTGGTTCATCCCCTTCAGTCAGGACGGAGGACCTCCCCCGGCCATGGATGAGAACTTTGCGTACGTGCACTTCGGCCTGTCGTCCGGTGCGCAGTTCTACGCGATCGATCGGCAGACAGGACAGGTTCAGTACTCGATTCTGGATGCGACGGACACCTGGGGAACAGCCGCCTACGCACCCGCGCTGGGGAGCCAGAACGACGCCATCGTCGCGGGCAACGGCTACCGCAAGTTGACCAGCTTCGACCTTCAGCAGCACACGATCAGATGGACGAGGCAACTTGATGTTGTCGACGCCGTCGCGATAGCCGACGGTGCGGTCTTCGTTCCGACGAAGAACTGGGTTAGCATGCTTGACGAGGCAACAGGTTGGGATATGTGGTCTTGGAATGCGCCTGTTGGCGTCACTCTCTCGAGCAATGTCGTCCTGGCACGCAATGCGCTGTTTGTCGCGTCCCACACCAGCCTCTATGCGATTGACCGTGCGTCCGGTGCCACTCTCTGGAGTGAGTATCTGGGCGACGGCGGCTCTAACCTGGAGTATACGCTGGCACTCTATGATGGCGTGCTCTACGCAGCCGGGTATAACCGGCTTATCGCCTTCAATGTCGTTCCGGAGCCGTCGGGGTTGCTGTCATGCGGCTTCATGGTGGCTCTTGCCTGTGGTGGGACGATGACTGGTCTGCGAAGACGGAGATGACTTGGTCGGCGCCTACGGCCCTAGCCGGGGTGTTCAGGCGTGGAAACGCTAGCGGTGTGGAGCTCATCGTGGCAGCGAAAGACAAGGCTGGGGTAACCATCCAACTCCTCCCTTCCCTTCGCGCTCAGCGCGTACACCCCTCGCTCCACCCTCTCAAACCACCCATAGAAGTTGCTTCGTAGAATGCTCAGCGTCTTCTCGCTTGTACCAAGCGACCTGAGCGTGCGCGGAGCAGATGGGCCGAGTTCATCGAGATAGACCGCGATGCGGATCGCCTCTTCCCGATACGCTGTCATGATCTTGCGTCG
>CAZFYZ010000035.1:16875-33662 GCA_964523735.1 uncultured bacterium
CCTTCGCTCGATCTCCCGCAGCATCGCCCTTCTGGCGCCGTTCTTCCTGTGTCTCTCGTGGGTCTCCGGGTGGAGTATCAGATCGACAGGCGGCTTCCCCCGCGTCAGGCCCACGAAGATCAGCCCGACCTCCAGTCGCCGCAGCAGATGCAGCACGTCCCTGTTCTCGCGCATCCACTTCCGCTTGTCGCGTGGACGCGGGACAGCGGCGTAGACCGATTCCGTGAGTTGTTGACGCACCGCCGCCTGCGCGAGAAGCTGGATGTTCAGCGCGCACTTCAGCTCGATGATGATCAGCTCATCATCTCTGGTCGCCGCGATGTCGCAGTTGTGGACCTCGCCGCGGACCGTGTAGCCTTGAGCTGTGAGCCAATCACGCACGGGAGCATTCAGATCAGTCTCTGCTGGCCGTCGTCTGGCCGGTTGTTTGCGGGAGGTCATGGTTGCCACTTCTGTAAACAGCAGTCCCTGACCTCCACTGGGGCTTCCTTGCGGCCCCACCATTCAGTGTTCAGAACAGCAATTAACCAGATCGTAAATCATACGCACGGGTTCCGGGAAGAACAACTCTGTCTGCTTAATTAGTGGGCAAGTAGCGGTTGACATTTGGTCAAAGTTAGGTCATTATGCAGAATGAGGCAGAGTGTCTGCCTGACAGACTGCAAAGGAGAGATCGAATGTCCGCTAGATACACGGGTGTGTGCTTCGTTGCGAGCGCTCTGCTTCTGATTGTTCTGTCGTTGTCACTTCCTGCTGGTGCTCAGGTGGATACCTCGCCTCCCTACAGCGTCATGCGGGTCGAAGGGTCGTGCTACCTGGACACCCCGTCCACGTTGGATAACGACCTACTGAACGGCGACTTCGAGTTGGATCCGCTGAAGTGGGGCGCCTCGGGGATCTATGAGGTCAGTACCCTACATCCGCAGAGCGGAGCGAGGTGTGTGAAGCTCGGTGACGGCGCCGGCAGCATCTACCAGACTGTCGCCATAGGCGATGCTACGACCGGTAGGGTCACACTCTCGTTTTGGTACAAGTGCACAGCCAGCCTGACAGCTCCGGTCGGATGTCATATCCAGAGCTCGACCGGCACCACCCTGGTTGTTCCGTTCTCCAGCACCTCATCGCAGACGGAGTGGAAGAAGGTCAACGTCGATATCTCTCGCTTCCTCAACCAGACCGTCAGGATCCTGTTCTACTCCTCAGGCAGTGATTTCGGTACGTCCACGATGTGGGTGGACGATGTCCAACTCTACCGGCAGACGAGCATCTACACCGACGAGAGCACTACCTTTTCCATCATAGCCAGGGACAATGGCACCGGCCTGGACTATAGCCAGTACCACAGAGATACTGGCGAGACGTGGAAGACTTATACTACTCCATTCAGCCTTACGGGCTTTGCCGACGATTGGATTCCTATCTTCTACCGCAGCGTCGACAATGCGGGCAACGTGGAACCTGAGATATCGACGTATGTGGTTCGTGATACGTCGCCACCCACCAGCACGCTGCTGACCTATGGAGCATTCTACCAGACGGGAGGTACGGAGAAGATCACGAATGGCGGGTTCGAGAGCGGATCGACAGGCTGGACACTTGGTGGACCGGCATCGATAATCACCACACCCGTTCACTCGGGCACGAAGGCCGCAATGATCACCGCCTATGCGGATGGAAGCGACTACGGTAGAGCCAACCAGGATCTGACAATCAGCGCCGGCGCATCCCGGGTCTTCCTCTCATATTGGTACAAGTCTACCGAGAGCTCTCCCGACTCGCGTGGAGGAATGACGGTCAGCCTGGTGGAGACGGCAACCAACAGGCCTCTCGCTCATCACCCGTTCGACCATACCCAGGATACGTGGACACACCGTGTTTGGGACATAACCGGCCTGAAGGGGATGAATGTCACCCTCAGTTTTCACGTGCAAGCCTATGGAGGGACGCCGGCCGTGTTGTATGTGGATGATGTCAGCGTGCGCGAGAATGCCACTGTTACTATCACGCCGGAGACTAGCCTCTACATCAACGCGTACGACAGCGTCGGCAGGGAGGCGTCAGGTTATAACATCGACTCCACGGGTTATGTGACCGGCGACGCCTTCTTCATTCATGGTGATGGCCTCCACACCGTCCGTTACCAATCGGTGGACCGTTTTGGGCATTTGGAGCCGGAGATCCAGACACAGCTGCGAGTAGACGGTACAGGTCCGACCGGGTCGATATTGATCAACGATGGAGACGAGTATACAACGTGGACCTCTCTATCACTCTCATTCACCGCGAGTGATGTAACCGGTGTTCAGGACATGCGAGTATGTTCGGACATCGGCGTGTGGGGGGCATGGCAGCCTTTCGTCAGTTCATTGTCATTCCCGTTGAGTTCCTATGCGGAGGGAACGAAGACTATTACAGTCGAGTACCGAGACGTTTTGGGGAACGTGTCCACTTACTCCGACAGCATAGAGTACCGTGCTCTGGAGCGGATGTCCATAGATGAAGCCAAGAGGCGAGATGACTTTGAGGGAGTATGGTTCCGTGGCGAGGTTGTCACGGCCGTCTTCCCCACCTTGGGCTACTATTACATCCAGGAGCCCGATAGGCCGTGCGGGATAAGGGTCAGGGCCGACTCCCTGCCGAATCTAAACGATGTCGTGGATGTAATGGGCGTCACGTACACAGCCTACTGCGAGCGAGAGATTATCTCTACGGGTCTAATCCCCGTAGGAACTGCGGCGGCCGTTCAGCCGGTTGGCATGACAAATCAAACGCTCGCCGGCGGCCCGTTTGGCCAGCAGGTTGGGGTTCCCGGCGGATCGGGGCTGAGCAGTGTCGGCGCGCTCGTGAAGACCACGGGAAGAGTCGTGAGGCACTCCGTCGGCCACTTCTACATACACGACGGCAGCAGCATTGCAGACTCCTACTCATCTCCCATGGTGCTGGTAGATAACCCGAATCTTGGGGGGTGGCTCCCGCCGCTTGGTAGCTACGTCGCGGTCACAGCGATCAACGGGATGAGCTACATGACCGAGACGGAGCCGATCAGAGTGCTCAGGCCGAGGGGCGTCGACGACGTCCAGATAGTCAGCCTGAGCGCCTTGTTCATCTACGACGCCGACAAGGCCGAAGCATCCGAGTTTGAGCAGTTGCTCGACAGCCACGGTGTTCAGACGGATATCGTGGAGCTTGGCAAGCTCCCTTACGTCGAGCTCTCGAAGTACCACCTCATACTTATCGGCAATGGCGCGCAGGAGTGGGGCGACCCGGCCGTGGTCAGCCAAGTGGTCAGCTCGGGCAAGCCGGTCATCGCGATCGGGTATGGCGGAGCGAAGTTCCTCGGCCAGGTGCCAGGGCTCGACATGAACCTATCCACCGCGACCATCACATCGGAGGTGGGTGGCTACGTCTACGGCGGGGCCATCTACCAGTATCCTCACAAGCTGGGGCTCACGCCGGGAGACACCGCCACCCTGTTCAAGGCTACTACCGACACGGTGAATGTGAGCGAGTTTGACGCGCCGCACGAGTACTTCCTGCGCAATCCAGTCACGGCCTCGCGCTACTCCCTGGCGAGCGAGGACGGCAGGTACTACCTGTGGGGCTTCTCCGGGCGGCCGTCGGTCATGACCCTGGACGGCTTAGGCCTCTTCGTGAACCTGGTATTCAGGTCGGTGCTGCCGTAGGCATCGGCTAACTGGTTGGGAAGTAAGATGGCCCGTGGCAGGTTGCCACGGGCCATCATCTAGTATAGGCTGCAGTTATGCCTACTTGGCTGCGGGCTTGTAGCGGACCATCAGCGACGCGGCCTTGGTGGGAATACGCAGCGTGAGGCCTTGCTCCATCAGCTCTTTGCCCGTGGCCGTGGCGGTGGTCTTCTTGAACGCCTCGTCCACGAAGTCGAGCTGGTAGGTGCTATTCGGGTCCAGCCCGCGCAGCGCCGGGATAATTCCCACGCACGCGCTGTCGGCTCGACGGAATGCCATCACTATTCCCTCATTCGAGCCTGCCAGGTGGAGCTGGTAGGCGGCGAAGTTGTCCAGCCTGGAGTTTATCGGCGTGAGGTTGTAGAGGTCGCCGTACCAGTATTTGCGGTTCTCCTGGGCCTCGGCAACTACACGCTTTGCGGCTTCAGCGTCGAAGTTCTCGTCCAGGTAGCCGAGCGTGAGCTGCAAGCCGGCTGCTGCGGTGCTGCGGGTCTGGTAGGGCACCGGCTCCCACGCCGCGCAGCTGCTAATCGGCACATACTGCGAGAGGGCCATGACCTCCATCTGGTGCCACGCCGGCTCGGTGGCCCAGCAGCCAATGTCGCTTCGCCACAGCGGGACCGCGCGCATCACGGTCTCCAAGTCAATGCGCCGACCGCCGCTCGCGCAGTTGTCAATCCACAGCCTGGGGTGCTTCGCGCGCAGCTCATCCCACATCGCGTAGTGTCCCTCGACGAACCGAATCTCATTTATGCCCTGCCGGTCCTCGGGCTCATCGGCGCGCCAGTAGCCAAGCGGGTCAATGTTGTAGTCCTCGCGGTAGCAGGTAATGCCCCACTCGGAGATCAGCTTGGAGAGCCGGTCAGTCATCCAGCGCCGCGCCTCGGGGTTGCTGAGGTTGAAGAGCCCGCCCTTGGCGCCGCCGTAGACCCACTCCGCGTGCTCGTGGGAAATCTCCGAGTCGTCGCCAACGCGGCAGGGCTCGAACCAGAGCACGAACTGGAGGCCGAACTCCTTGCACAGGTCGCCGAGCGGCTTGAGGCCGTTGGGGAACTTTTGCGGGTCGGCGAACCAGTTGCCAACACCGCTGGGGAACCCGCCCGGGAACCACGCCGCGTCGAACCAGAACCCGTCGAAGCCGAGCTCTTTTGCGGTCCTTATGCTTTTCAACTGGCCTGCCTCGGTGGACCACTCGGGCACCGCGCGCACGTAGCGGTCGAAGCACTGCAGGAACACCGGCAGGCGCTTGGGCTTGCCATTCTCCTGCGGCACGTACTTGGCGAGCATCAGCCTGCGGTAGCGGTTCTGCGCGTTCACGCGGTCGCCGCTGTAGGGCATCATTAGAACGCGCGGGGTGCGGATCTTCTCGCCCGGGTGCAGCACGGTGTGAATCTTCTCCATGCCGGCCGTGAACCGGGTTGCGCCATCCTGCGCGCGGGCAAGGCGTGCAGCCCACTGGCCGGACCAGCCAATCGCCGTGATCACGCCCCGGTCGCCATACTGGAGGTTCCAGAAGGGGAAGCCGGTGCCTTGCGAGGGTCTGCCATTGACGGCGGCCATGTCTATGTTGGCGCCGGAGGGCAGGGCAGACTCGAATGGCGTGAAGCTGCGCTCCGAGCAGTCGTCACCCATCAGCCTGTGAATAACCGCCGTAGTCTTTGCGTTGTCTGTCGCCAGGCTTACGTCGGCGGCCTGAACGTCGGCGAGTATTGGGCTATCGGCCTTGCCGGTGTTCTCGAAGTGCAGCAGCCACTCGACCGCCGGGAACTCCTTGAACGCCGTGGCCTCAGCAGTTACGACCAGGCCGGTCTTGGGGTCGGTCCAGCTGACGGTGTAGCTGACGCGGTCCTTAAGCTCGGACTTCTGCGACTTGCGCTGCCAGTCTGCAATGAACTCGCTCGAGGCCTTGCCGCCGTAGACGAACGAGAACGGGGCGGAAGTCTCGCCGATGAACCCGGCGTATTTGCCCTCATCGAATGGTCCTGCACTGCCGAACGCCCTCTCGGCCCACGCCAAAGACTGGCTCAAGTCAGCCGAACACTCGGCAATCGGGTCACGCATCTGCGCCCCAACACGGTCTTCACCCATTAGCTGTCCTCCCGGGAAAATGAATGCAATCAGACACAATAAGTAGCTTACTATCTTCATCAGACATATTCCTCCGGCGACGCCGCCGCGCCGCCCGGTCTCACTATACAGGACGCTGTGGTTGAGGTCAACCGCTTTGGCATTCCGACGGAACGAACTGAGCGTGGACTGAGCGTGGGGGAGTTCGTTTGGGCAGTTGTGATTTGTGATTGGGCTGAAGGGAAGGGAGTCAATCGCGAAAGCCCGAAAGTGAGAAAGCCAGAAAGGGGAATCTGGAAAGGGATGGGAAGGGAGCCAATCGCGAAAGCCCGAAAGGTGCGAAAGCCCAAGAGGGAACCTGGAAATGGATGGGAAGGGAGCCAATCGCGAAAGCCCGAAAGGGGCGAAAGCCCGAAAAGGGAACCTGGAAAGGGATGGGGAGGGAGCCAATCGCGAAAGCGCGAAGGTGCGAAGACGCGAAAAGGGAACCTGGAAAGGGATGGGAAGGGAGCCAATCGCGAAAGCCCGAAAGGGGCGAAAGCCCGAAAAGTGAATCTGGAAATGGAAGGGAAGGGAGCCAATCGCGAAAGCCCGAAAGTGAGAAAGCCAGAAAGGGGAACCTGGAAAGGGATGAGGAGGGAGCCAATCGCGAAAGCGCGAAAGGGAAGGGGCTTTGTCACGAAAGCACGAAAGGGCGAAAACACGAAAAGGGAAGGCATGGAGGGCTCCTTTCATCTGGACGTATGGGATCGGGAGAGTGCGGTGCGGGGGAGTGCGGCAAACAAATGTTCTCCCATAATTACAAGGCGTCGAGAAGGGCAAAATGTACCTCGTACTGGCGGGTTATTTCGGGTAAATGTTGTTCACTAGTTGTTAAGCAGGTGTTGGGTGCGGTGTCGCAGGGTATCAGGTGCCGGGTGTCAGGTGTCGGGGAAGGGGGCTCGGTCGCCAAGGTGTTGGGTGATGGGTGTCGGGTGTCGGGTGTTGGGTGTCGGGTGTCGGGTGTTGGGTGTCGGGTGTCGGGTGTTGGGTGCTGGGTGTTGGGTGTTGGGTGATGGGTGTCGGGTGTTGGGTGATGGGTGATGGGTGTTGGGCGTCTGGTGTTGGGTGTCGGGTGTCGCAGGGTGTCAGGTGTTGGGTGTTGGGTGTTGGGGGATTGGGCCCTACGGTTCCGGGCCGGTCTTGATTGGCAGATCAGGGTGCGCCACATACTCCGTCCACGAGCCTTCGTAGAGCAGCACATTCGGATACCCGAGCACGTGCTTGAGGACCGCGTATTGGACACTTGCATCCCGGCTGGTGCCGCAGTAGACGATGATGCTATCGCTCTTGGTGACCCCGTTCGCGTCGTAGATCGCCTGCAGCTCGGAGGCGGGCCTGAACTTGTGCTGGTTGCTCTTCTCCATGAGTGAGGGCCAGGGGATGTTGATAGCGCCCGGGATATGTCCGCTGCGCAGGAACAGCCGGGTCTGACCCAGGTAGTCCTCTTTGTCGCGCGAGTCGATCATCTTGATTCCGGGCTTGCCGATCGCCTTCACGACCTCGTCAGTGGTCACATAGGTCTTGGGTTCGCGCACCGTCAGCCTGCCGGGCTTGTAGCTGGGATACTGCTGAGTGGCCTTCTGCGAGGCCTTGTAGGCGCTCCACCCTCCGTCGATGATCTTGATATTGGGGTGCCCCATCCGCTCGAGGACGTAGGCGATCATAGTCGCGCCCGGGACACTCTCGCCATCCGAGTAGATGACAACCGTCTGACCATCCACGACGCCCGCCCGCGTGAAAAGCTCGGCCAATAGCGGCGACGGCAGATACATCACCGGCACGCCCTCCCGAGGCCCGCGCACAACGGTCTCCGCCAGATAGACGGCGTTGGGCACATGGCCGGGCAGATACTCCCCAAACTCCGCCCGAACGTCTAGTACCCGAACCGACGGGTCGTTCACACGCGCGGCTGTCCATTCAGGGGTAACGATCTCCAACTGCTCATCGGCAACCGCGGGCAGAACCGCGATCACCAGCAGGATCATGAGGCAGGCTTGTCTGATCATATCGGACCCCTCCCAAACCTTGGTTGGCTTACCCCCAGGCTCGGAGCGTGCAAACATCGACTGAACTGTGGGGGCGAGAGGATTTGGGGGGACCGAACCCTCAACGCTCCACCGAACCCCTGCACCATAAACCCTTCGCCCGTGCCGGACCTGGGGGGCAACAGAGTTGCCGGAGAGCCACACCCAGCAACCGATTTGCTGGGCGATCGGGGTTCAGTCCTCTGCACATGTCATTTCGAGCAGGGCGAGAAATCTGCTTTTGCCAGGCCTTCATCTTGGACGGCACGCGTGAAAAGCAGATTTCTCACTGCGTTCGAAATGACATTCTCGCAAGAGTGAGCTCTCGTCATGACCACAATGTTTGACAGGCAGGCGAATGCCAGCGTATACTTCAATCGATCAGTTGAGCCGGCGGCAGAATGTACGAGGGAGGCTGGGCGCAGCATGGCGAATTCCGATAGCATCGGGCAGGCCTTGGAGCAGGAGATTAGAGAGGCGAGGGCTCTTCAGACCAAGCCACCTAATGAAGCCTGCACGTGCGATTGGGTGATACTCCCACTACTGTGGGCTGCTGGCTACGCAAAGCACGAGATACTCTCGCAAGGTAGCACTCTAGGAGGCGGGTACCCCGACTACACCATTCTCCCAGGGACACAATGGACGTGGTATCTTGAGGCAAAGGAGTGGAAGAGGAACCTCGACAACGGCGCTGACGTGGTACAGGCACTGAACTACGCCAACGCACGGGGGCATCAGTGGGTCGTCCTCTCAAACGGTAGGCAGTGGCTCCTCTTCGACAATCACCTGACTGGACTCGAGGCACCGCAGCGTCTTGTGGCGAGGGCAGAGCTGTCTGATCCCGGCTTCCTCGACTTCATGCTTGCCCTGTCAAGGCCATCGGTGACATCCGGCAACCTCAGCCAGTATGTCACGAAATCACGAGTTCAGACCTTACTTGACGAACAGTTGGCTGACAGGGGCAGCGAGACCATCAGATCCATCGTCAGCATCCTCAAGAAGAACGGCGTTTCAGGTGCGCAAGCCTCTGATGTGGCGGCCTACTTCGCGAAGGCAGAATCTCACGCCGAGAGAGCAGCCGCTCCTCAACAGAGCCTTGTGAAGGATGCCTACACGCTGACGCAGTTGTTTGCCATCCGTGATCGGCTGCCTGGCACAGTGCCATCTCAAGTGAAGTTCCCAGACGGGTCGTCAGTGGCTGTGCCTTACTGGGTGGACGTGGCACATCAGATCGTACGCTGGCTTGCGGAGCAAGGCAAGCTCCCTCAGATGCCTTTTCGCGGACTTGATGGCGGCGAGCGTTGGTTTCTGAACAGGACGCCACAGCACGAGAGCGGCACGAAGATGACAGCCCCGCGGCAAGTGGCAACGGAGCAAGGGCCGATCTATATGGATCCAAACCGGAGCTGCTCCAACTTCATGAGGTGCCTCGACTCCCTGTGCCGCTCCGCTGGTGTACCAGCTGATGGATTCGCGGTGCAACTGAGGAAGCCCCCTTCACAAGCCGGATAGCCTCGTAGGTTTGTCATTAGCTTATCCTGTGGCGCTCCCTTGTCTGGTCTTTCGGGATTCCCAGCTCGACTCCCCCGAAACGCCCCGGACTACAGCTCCAGTTTGGCCTGATCATTATCCCGCGACAGCTTCTTGCCGGAGCCGCTCTTGAGGGAGTAGCCCTTGGGGAAGTCGAATGTGTTGCCCTTGTCGAGAAGCTCTTTGATCGTGCGAATCTGCAGCTTGGGTATCTTGCGCCCGCTGGGGGACTCGAAGAAGCCGATCTCCTCGGCCTCGTTGTACATCCCCTTGGTCGGTGTCTCCAGGCAGATGAAGTAGCCCATCGCCGCCTTCTCGCGCTCGATCACGTGCGCGAAGTCGCGGATCAGGCTCGGCGTCAGGTGTCCGCCCTTCACCTGGACGACGGCGCATTGCAGGTCACCCTGCAGGTCCTGGAAGTAGACCTTGCCGTCGATTCCCTTGTCCCCGCTCTTCTCCGGTTGGGGCACGCCACTGACGAGCCCGACCGCCCATATCTCGAACTGCTTGGGGCTCTGCTCGAAGAGCTTGCTTGCGGTGTAGGCGTCTTTGGGGTCGCCCTTGACGTCGTAATCCACGTTGCGCTTAAGCTCGAAGTCGGCCAGAAGCCGGCTGATCATCAGGTCCAGGGCGATGTAGGTGACGTCTATTCCTATCCACTTCCGGCCCAGCTTTTCAGCCGCCACGACCGCAGTCCCGCACCCGCAGAAGGGGTCGAGCACGATGTCGCCGGGGTTCGACGATGCGTTGATGATGCGTTCAAGGAGGGCGAGAGGTTTTTGGGTGGGGTAGCCGAGGCGTTCGGCGGCCTGGGAGTTGATCGGTGGAATATCTGTCCAGATGGATGTGATAGGTGTCCCTGCCATTTCGTCGAGATACCTCTTGTACCTCGGGAGGCCACTCTTCGTGTAGACAAGTCGGCCGGAATCGTGCAGATGCTGCATCTTCTCGCGCGTCCAACGCCATACCCGTGTGTGGCCGTGCCACTCGTACGTGAGATTGGGGCGATTCGGGTTGGGGTTCATGCAGTTGTCAAGCGTGTATCGGCGTCCGCTTTCCGGCTCAACACTGTTGTAGTGACTGCTGACGTATTCCTCGCGATGCGCCAGATGGCTGGTGTGCCACGTCCTCTCAGAGGTCTTTGCGTAGAACAGCAGGACATCATGTGCAGATGGAAACCGGGTGAACGCATGTCCCTTCGCCGCTGATCTCTGCCAGGTGATCTCGTTCACGAAGTTCGTTAGGCCAAAGGCCTGGTCGAGAAGAAGCCTGAGGTAGTGGCTCGCAGTCGGATCGCAGTGAAGATACAAACTCCCCGTCGGTTTCAGCACCCGGTGCAGTTCCAGCAGCCTCGGGGCCATCATCACGAGATAGGCCATCATCTCGCTCTGGCCGAGTATCTTGTGCAGCGCCGACATCAGGTCGAAGAGTCGCGCGTTGCGAGGGTCGTCGAAGAACTCCTCGTAGTGCCGCTTGCTCCACTGCCAGGTGTCGGTGAACGCGGTTATCTGCGCCTGGTTCTCGTCGCGTTTGGCCTGCTTGAAGAGGACGTTGTAGTCCCGCGCCGAATTGAAAGGGGGGTCGAGGTAGACAAGATCGACTGACCCATCGGGGATGAACTCCCGCATTACATCGAGGTTGTCGCCGTAATACAGAGTGTTCCTGTGCATGGCCAAAGTATACCGCGAACGGTTGAGCCTGTCCAGCACGAGACGTGCAGGACGATCGGGAGACAGCCCATGTGCCATACAACCCTATTCTATATAGGGTTGTATGTTGGCGTATGTTTTTGGCGCAAGTTGTGGATGGTGTGCCAAACTACCATGCATGGGGGGGTGCAGAAAGAGTGGCGTGTTGGCATGCATCCGATTGGCCAGCGATGCCGCGGTTCGGTACCCCCTACCATGGTTGTTTGGCGCGCTTTTTGGCGCAACGGACCTCCAGGTAAGATACCTGGAGGGATGCAAACCCCTGCCATGGTTGTTTGGCGCGCTTTTTTCGATCTTTCGGGATTTGGCGTCGTGGTGAGGCCGGCCGTCGTTATGTCACCGGCCATCGCAGCGGGATCAGGCCTCGAGGAGCACCGAAATCCCGAAACACCCCAAACGCTCTTCGTCGGCAGGCCCCGAGTAGGCCCGGTTTGGTCTTTCGGGATTTCGGTGTGGCACAAGCCCTTCTCTGATCACGACGGCAGGTGACATACCGCAGGCCTGGATTGTCACGAGGCCAAATCCCGAAACGCCCGTGCGCGAAGGAAATGCCCGGCGCAGTGGCTAACCTCCTCGCGTGAAGTGGCAGAACATCGACGCGGGTCAGGGTTACTACTACATCACGGGGACCGTCACTGAATGGCTGCCGCTGCTGTCACGCGATGACATCCGTCGCGCAGTTGTCGATGAGATCAAGGTAGCTCTCACCCGCTACAAAGCTACGATAGCCGCCTACGTGATCATGCCCGACCACCTGCACCTGCTCGTCTGGCTGCCATCCGATGCCGTGCTGCACCGCTTCCTCAAGTGCTGGCGCGGGAGGGCCGCAAAGCGGATGATCGATCTCCTTGCGCGGCAGCAGGATACTGAGGTGCTCCGGGTCCTATCGCGTCACGCGAATGGCGGCTGCACATTTGCTGCGTGGAAGGAGCAGCCTCGGTCGCTGCCTATCTACAGGTGGCCGAAGGTGGACGAGAAGATGGCGTATACGCACGCTAATCCCGTGCGGCGGGGCCTTGTGGAGACGCCGGATCAGTGGCGGTTCTCCAGCTATCGGTTCTATGAGTCCGGCGAGCCCGGTCTGCTGCCGGTGGTGCCGCCTGAGCCTTAGGGCCTGTGCCGAGACCGGGGTTTCGGGATTTGGCGTAGTGGCTGGCAGGCGCTCGATATGTCAGCTGCCTTCGTGGTCTGAGAGGGGCTTGAGGTGCACCGAAATCCCGAAAGACCGCGCCTTAGGGTCTGTGCCAAGACCGGGGTTTCGGGATTTGGCGTAGTGGCTGGCAGGCGCTCGATATGTCAGCTGCCTTCGTGGTCTGAGAGGGGCTTGAGGTGCACCGAAATCCCGAAAGACCGCAAGACGAGGCGGTTTCTATGCTTCGTCGCGCACCCTCCCCAGCACCCAACACCTGAACGGTCTCGCCGCTCTCAGCGGCATGGTGGTGGTGACTGGTGAAGTCGGCCCCGAAGGATGTTTCAGTCTCTGGAAGAACAGGTAAGCAGTAACCGTAGTGTTAGCTCTACCTGATGACGGAGGACCGCTAATGGAAGCGAACGCCGAGATTCACAGAGATGAGAAGCTGAAGACCCTAGTTCGGGAGCTTGCGCTCGAGGACTATCAGCCGCCGAGCGCGCCCTCATTTGCCAGCCAGGACAAGTACGTCCGGCTGAGAAAGGCCGGGAGCAGGCTCTGGCTGGATACCGGTGATGCGGGCGCTGCAGAGAAAGTCTGGTCCGCCGAGCTTGAGGCGCTGACCACAAACAATACGCTCGTGAACCAGGTGGTCCAGACGGGCGCCCTCGATGGAGTCATCACCCAAGCAGCGCGCAAGATCCGCGAAGCCGTGCCCGGGATCTCCGATCGGGAACTCATCGTCGAGCTTGGTTTTCTCGCCAATGCCAAGCTCGCCCTGGGCCTTGTTTCCAGATTTGGCGCGAAGGTCAGCGTGGAGCTGCACCCAGACGTGGGCTATGACATCGACCGCACGCTCGCCTTTGCCCGGCGTTACCGCGAGATCAACCCCGAGTGGTTCTACGTGAAGGTGCCATTGACTCCGGACGGATTCGTTGCGGTAAGGCGGCTCTCGGCGGAGGGGATACCGGTCAATTTCACGCTCGGCTTCTCCGCCAGGCAGAACTACCTCGCGACGCGGTTCTCGAACCCGGCTTTCGTGAATGTCTTTCTGGGGCGGCTGAACTCGGTAGTCGAGGAGAACCACATAGGCAAGCCTGACAACGTTGGTGAGAAGGCTACTCTGGCGTCTGACGAGATGGTGCAGAATATCAGGGTCTCGGGCGCGGCAGGCACCCAGCAGATAGCCGCCAGCATCCGTAGTGGCGCCCAGGTCGCGGCGCTGGCCGGGGTCGACGTGCTTACAATTCCGCCCAAAGCGGCGGCGCAGTACTTGGAGATGCCCCTGGCGGCTGAGGATGTCCAACCGCAGGACTGGCGCGATCTGCAAGTCGAGGTCGATGACGAGAGATTCCAGAAGCTCTGGCAGATCGACGAGCAGTTCATCGGCTTCGTGGATGATGTGGTCAAGCGTGCCGACGCGGTTCAGACCGGCGCTGATCTCGTGGAGCTGTCTGTGAAGCATGGAGTGGGGCTGTTCCACAACTGGTCGCCGGAGGAACGTCAGCGGATTCGCGAGAAGGGCAAGATCCCCGATCTGTCGCAGTGGCCGGACGTCCCGATCGACGACCTGATGTCGCTCTCGGCGCTGGAGGCTTTCGTGGTGGACCAGATGGCGCTGGATCAGCGGATTGCGGGGATGGTGTAGAAACGGACGCCTGCTACAACTAAGAGCCGTAGCGGGCTTTCTGATACCCCTGGGGAGGCGTCGGAGACGCCTGCTACAACCAAGAGCCGTGGTGGGCATTTCTGACGCCCTGGGAGGCGTCGGAGACGCCTGCTACAACTGTGGATCGCGAGAAAAGCAGATTTCTCGTGCTGCTCGAAATGACGTGGGGCGAGGCCATCCGCCGAGGCTGTTGCGAAAGATCTGTAGAAGGCGTCTCTGACACCCCTGGGGCGGCGTCGGAGACGCCTTCTACAACTGCCAGCCGCCCTTGGCAACTCCCCATTCCGGTGGTATCATCATGCGGTTGGCGTATGCCAAGGAGGTGCTTTGTTGCTTGATCCACGAATGAAGAAGCTCGCTGACTTGTTGGTCGGCTATTCCACCAAAGTCCAGCCCGGTGAGCGGGTGATGCTTGATTGCTTTGATATACCGCCTGAGATGACGGCCGTCATGATAGAGCGCGTGATCGAGGCTGGGGGTCTGCCTTATGTCGAGGAGCACAGCGCCAGGGCTCGGCGTGCCCTGCTGATGAACGGTAGTGACGACCAGATGGAAGTGATGTGCCGGCATTCCCTCGAGCTTATGAAGGATATGCAGGTGTATATTGCGCTGCGCGGCAGCCACAACATCACCGAGATGTCCGACGTGCCCGATGAGAAGATCAAGCTCTTCGAGCGTTGGAACAAGCCGGTGATGGACCAGCGGATCAACCACACGAGATGGGTTGTCCTGCGTTGGCCTACCCCGGCGATGGCGCAGCTCGCGGGCATGAGCACCGAGCAGTTCGAGGACTTCTTCTTCGATGTCTGCGTCCTGGATTACGCCAAGATGGCGGAGGCTGTGAAGCCGCTCAAGGAACGGATCGAGCGCACCGACCGAGTGCGTATAGTCGGGCCGCGAGATACCGACATCGAGTTCTCGGTGAAGGGCATATCGGCGGTTCCGTGTTGCGGCGACCTGAATATCCCCGACGGTGAGCTGTTCACTGCTCCAGTTAAGGAAAGCGTGAACGGTGTCATTCATTATAACTGCGGCACGATCTATCACGGCCGGCCATTTGACGACGTCCGCTTTGTGTTTCGCGATGGGAAGATAATCGAGGCCACCGGGTCTGATACCAAGGGCATCAACGAGGTGCTGGATACCGATGAGGGTTCGCGCTACATCGGCGAGTTCGCGATCGGGTTCAACCCGCACATCAAGCGGGCGATGCGCGATATCCTCTTTGATGAGAAGATCTCAGGGTCCATCCACTTCACCCCCGGCCAGGCCTATGAAGAGGCCAACAACGGCAACAAGTCGAAGGTCCACTGGGACCTGGTTATGGTCCAGACGGAGGAGTTCGGGGGAGGGGAGATCTACTTCGACGACGAGCTGATCCGCAAGGACGGCCGCTTCATACCGGACTACCTGCAGGGGCTGAACCCGGAGAATCTGAGCTAAGCCGGGTCCTATAGCTATAGCGCGGCTAACATGCTAACCGGCTAGACGGTTCGACGGTCGAGACCACTCACTATTTCCGGGACGGGCAGTCTGCTATAGTTGAGCTCCAGGATGCGAACTCGGACCGCAACTTCCGGTTGTTTCGGGATTTGAGATCATCTTGCTTGTGGCCGATAGTGGTTTCTGTTCAGAGACTTGGTTCTTCGGATGGGCGTGGGCGCGTTCCGCGAACTCCATTCCGCAAGCTCCATTCGGCCGAGACAGGCGCGGGCCATCTCCGGGACGAAAGGCAGTCCCGGAGGATAGAAGTCGGACTGCTGTGTTTCGGGACTGCTTATCCTGAATGCATCCTGAGCCTGCCGAAGGGCCAGGCTGCAGGTCCGTGCACGAGCCCACGTGTGGGGCGTAGGCTAGCGAGGGAGCAGTCAAGACAGGCTACTGCAGTGCTAGTGATATGCGAGGTGGAAGAACCGTGGACTCAGACAGTACCGGAGGTCGACGCCGGTTCGGGTTCTGGCGGGCTATTGTAGAGGCGAGCGTTGAGTGTGTCGTTCAGGAGTGGCTCGGCTTCACCATAGCAGTTGCAGTAATAGCGGCCACTGCAGTTGTGGTGTACGTTCTGCGGTGAACTGATCTGTGCTTCTATGCTTCGCCTTGGAAGTGTGAGTCAAGTGCCACTGTGCGGTTCTTAGACCCAACACCGTCTGCTGCAGGGAACTCCGGCTCGTGCCAAGTCCGGACTTCGTGCCATGCCTCGTTCCCGCAGCATATCACCAAGGCTATCCTGCGGGAACGGGGATGACCTCCGAGCCAACACTGTGTCACTCACCACAGTTCCCGCAGGGTAGCCGGCCGTACGGAGCAGGCCGTCTGCTGCAGGGAACTCCGGCTCGTGCCAAGTCCAGACTTCGTGCCTGCCTCGTTCCCGCAGCATTTCCACCTGAGGCCGTTTTAGTGCATAAGCGCTGAATTCGCGCCTGAAATCCCTTGACAGGGACTTCGCCGGAACCTATAATACTATTTGCGTGTCCTTTTGGCGCGCAATGGAGCCTATGCGAATCCTGATCACCATCTAGTTTTGTGGCTCTTGAGACGAAGTCGTTCCTTTACATTGGGAAGGCATCCGTCTTCCCTTTTTGTTGCGGTGGTTAACGTGGGCCTATAGCTCATTCGGCTAGAGCGCACCCCTGATAAGGGTGAGGTGGATGGTTCGATTCCATCTAGGCCCACCAGCAACCTTTGGGGGCTTAGCTCAGCTGGGAGAGCACATCCCTTGCACGGATGGGGTCAGGGGTTCGAATCCCCTAGCCTCCACCATGATCTTACAGATGATCGATCCACGGATCGACCTTCTGTGCGATTATCCGCCGGAGTGATAACGCCGAGGCGGGCGCTCGATGAGAGCGCGGCACAACGAGTCCTTTGACAACTCTATACAGAAGTGAGTGCGCATGCTAGTCCTTAAGGATC
>CAZFYZ010000036.1:0-5625 GCA_964523735.1 uncultured bacterium
GTCGAATGGCAGAGATAGCTAAGGAATCGGGCATCGGAACAATCGAGCGTCCCCCGGGTATGGAGGGCAGGACGATGACCATGATCTTGGCGCCTGTCGCCGAACACAAAGAGACTCCGGCTAAACCCCCGCAAACAGGGGCGCCATCATAACGAGGTAGAATTAAGTGCCGAAACTGAAGACCTGCAAGACTGCGGCCAAGCGGTTCGAATCCACCGGTAAGGGCAAGATCCGCCACGGCGCGTCCAATATGAACCATCTGAAGATGAAGAAGTCGTCCAGCGCCAAGCGGCGGTTGGCGATAAAGTCCGGGGTGACCTCCGGCCAGAAGCGTGTTATCAGGAGAATGGTCTCCGGACTCTAAGAGACTGAGTATTTGTTATTGTATATTGAGTATTGACGCTCGTTTGGTGCGCAAGGCTCAATAATCAATAATCAATATACAATACTACATCGGGGGAATTGTTATGCCACGCGTGAAACGCGGCACAATGACGCGCAAGCGTCACAATAAGATTCTAAGCGCAGCGAGCGGATACTGGGGCGGAAAGCATCGGCTTTTCAAGACGGCCAAGGAAGCCGTCATGAAGTCCGGCCAGTATGCGTATCGTGACCGCAGAGTAAGAAAGCGCGAGTTCCGCAGACTGTGGATCACGCGTATCAGCGCTGCATGTCGAGCCAATGGGATGCCTTACGGCAGGTTTATCGAGGCCCTTGGAAAGGCCGGGATAGATCTGGACAGAAAGGTGCTTGCCGACATGGCGATCGTTGACGCCGAAGGCTTCGTTGCACTGGTAGAGAAAGCCAAAGCGCAACTCGCAACAGCGTAGTAATCAGTTAGAACAACTATCGCCCAGCGTCCAAATGCATGAAGTCGAAGCGCCAGGATCAGGCCAAACCGGTCTATTGGCGGTTCGGTTCTGTGCAATTGGACGCTGGTTGTTTTGGGGCTTTCGAGGCTTCGGGAGCTATATATGTCTGAACAAGAAAACTTGGAAACCCTGCGCAAAGCTGCACTGGATCGTATCGAGTCAGCCCGTTCGGTCGCCGATCTGGAAACTATCGATACCGATTACTTGGGGCGCAAAGGCGAGCTCACGAGTCAGCTTCGCAAGATAGGCTCGCTTGCGCCGGAAGAGCGCAAGGAGTTCGGCCAGGCGGTTAACAGGATCAAGGACGAGCTGGCGGCAGCGATTGAGGACCGGCGAAGTGTTCTCGGCAGTGGCGAAGTCAGCGCTAAGTTGGCCAAGGAAGCCTTGGATGTTACGATGCCGGGCCGTTTCTACAGCATCGGGCGGCCTCATGTTCTCGTCGAAACGCTGAAGCAGGTCAAAGAGATATTCATCGGCTTGGGCTATGAGGTCTTCGAAAGCCCCGAGGTCGAGTCTTACAGGTATAACTTCGCTGCCCTCAACTACCCCGAGGAGCACCCGGCGCTGGACGAGCAGATGTCGTTCTATATCAATGACGAGCGACTGCTGCGCACGCACACGACCGCATATCAGCACCGTGTGATGGAGAACCGGCGTCCGCCAATGCGTGTGTGCACGATCGGCAAGTGCTATCGTGTGGATGCCGTGGATGCCACGCACGGGCACACTTTCCATCAGGTGGACTGCTTCACCGTCGATCACGGAATCACGATGTCCGACCTCAAAGGCACTCTGCAGGAGTTTGCGGTCCAGATGTTCGGCCGGCATATGGAAGTGCGTTTTCGGCCTGATTTCTTCCCATTCGTTGAACCAGGCGCCGAGTTCGCCCTGACCTGCACAATCTGTGGAGGCGGTGGCTGTGGTGTCTGCAAGGGATCGGGTTGGTTGGAGATCGGGGGCGCCGGCATGATCCACCCCAATGTGCTGGAAGCCGTTGGGATTGACTCAGAAGAGTACACAGGCTTTGCTTTCGGCTTTGGGATTGATCGAATGCCGATGTTGAAGCACGGCATTGATGACATCAGGCTCTTTCTTGAGAATGACGTTCGTTTCTTGAGGCAGCTCTAGCAATGAGAGTATCAGTCAACTGGCTCAGAGAATATATAGACTTCGACTGTTCGGTGGAGGAGCTTGCGCAGCGGCTGACCATGGCCGGGCTTGAGGTTGAGGAGTCGCACGAGCTGAGCTCCGATGACTTCGTGGCCGCGGGTGGTTCGGGAAGCGTGTGCGACACTGTATGGGACATCAAGGTGCTCGCAAACCGCGGCGACTGGCTGTCGATGATAGGCGTTGCCCGCGAAGTGGCATCACTTGTAGGCGGCACAGCGCGAGTTCCACAACCTGTCGTGGCCGAAGTCGATCCGCCTGCTTCGGATCTGGTGAAGATCAGTATAGACGCAGACGACCTCTGTCGTAGGTATGCAGGGGTAATCATCAAGGGCGTCGCGATCAAGGAATCACCTGGCTGGCTTAAGGATCGGATCATCGCGGCCGGCATGCGGCCTATCAACAACGTCGTCGATATCACTAACTACGTGATGTTCGAACTCGGTCAGCCACTGCATGCTTTCGATTACAGCCTGCTCAAGGGCCGCGAGATCATCGTCCGTCGTGCTCGCGCCGGCGAGACTATAACGTCGATAGATGGGACCGAACGGAGGCTTGACCCGGACATGCTGGTGATAGCCGACGCCGAGCGCCCGGTCGCGATTGCAGGCGTTATGGGCGGCGCTGACTCGGAGATTAGCGAGCAGACGCAGGAAATTCTGGTAGAATCGGCTAACTTTAACTGTACGAGTGTCCGCCGCACATCCAAGAGGCTGGGGATGGTTACGGAGTCGTCGTATCGCTTTGAGCGCTCCGTGGATCCGTCTATCTGTGCGCTGGCGGCTTGGCGTGCTGCTGAGCTTATTGCTGAGCTAGGCGGCGGGAGTGTTGCCCGAGGCATAGTGGATGTCTACCCATCGCCTGTGGAACCAGCAAGGATCGATCTACGACCACGGCGTGTGAACGATGTCATGGGCTTGGACATAGATGCCCAGACGATGCTGGCGTGTCTGCGAAGTCTTGAGATCGAAGCGGAGCCGAACGACGGCCTGATATCTTGCGTGGTCCCGACTGCAAGGCAGGACCTGACGCGTGAGATTGATCTCGTTGAAGAGGTAGGTCGTGTCTACGGCTACGACAAAATGCCGGCGACGCTGCCCGCCCGATCACTGCAAGGCAAGGATAGCCTCGAGGGGGCATTCACTGAAAGGCTGCGGCGCATCCTTATGGGTTGCGGCTGTCAGGAGGTCCTGACCCACAGCCTGGTGGATAGCAGTCTCAACGAGCTTGTTGGGAGGCCGGACAGTGTCCTCAAGCTGCGTAACACGTTGAGCGAAGACCTTGACTCGATGCGGATCGCTCTTGCACCGAACCTGCTGCAGGTCATTGCTCGCAACCAGGCTTTTGGAACATCGGACCTGTCGATCTTTGAGATTGGAAAGACATACGGCCAGGATGATGGCGCCATCTGGGAGTGCCGATCGATTGCTGGGGCAATGATCGGACGATCTTGGCACAATGCTTGGGGACTTCCCGACAACGCTGTTGAAGCTGACTTCTACTGGTGCAAGGGCGCTGTTGAGAGTCTGCTGGGCGGACTGGGGATCACCAACGCGGAGTTCTCAGAGTGCAGCACGCGCATTCTGCATCCGACCCGGGCCGCGAAAGTCCTGGTCAACGGGAAGATCATAGGGGTCTTGGGCGAAGCATCCCCTGAAGCAATCGAGTTCTTCGATATCAAGGGCAGGCCATGCATATTCGAGCTTGTCTTCGATCATCTGATGGACGTGACTCCGGCGCTGCCCAAGTACCAACCGCTTCCGCGGTATCCAGCACTCTACAGGCATCTGGCTGTTGTAGTGCCGGAGAGTGTTAGTTACGATGCGATTAGAGGTGTTGTTTTCGAAGAAGACGCAGGGCTGGTCGAAGGAGTGGATCTGTTAGACGTCTACAAGGGATCGCAGATAGCGGAGGATTCGCGAAGCCTGACGATCTCAGTTGTATTCAGGTCTGCTAGCCGAACCTTAACGGACGATGAGGTGAACACCGTCCTAACCAACATAAGAGAAGCCCTTAGACTGCGGTTCAACGCAGCATTCCGGTAGTATCGACGAAGCAGAGTTCGAGAAGCAAACGGAAGTAGGAATCTGGCCCGTGGTTTTGCGACCACACTTTTGTTCGGTCCTACTTCGTATTGGGGAGAGGAGGCCCGCGATATGGCGGTGGAAAGGCAAGTTAACGCAGGCGATATCGAGTCTATCCTGTGTCGCCTCAAGGACATTATCGCGGTAAGTGTAGTCACTGACGCACAAGGCGATCTGTCAGAAATCCACGTTCTGGCCGGGGGAGACAGATCACCAAAGCAGGTCGTGCGGGATGTTGAGTCAGCTCTCATGGCACGGCTTGGTTTCGCTGTAGACCACAAGATCATCAGCGTAGCGCTCGTGGAGGAATCAACTCCGCGCTACGATCACTCCCGGCTCAAGTTCTCCGATGTATCAATATCTCTCAACGGCAGCCGCACTGAAGCAACCGTTCGTTTGACAAAGAACGGCTCTGTCTTCTCCGGCACGGCTTCGGGCGCCAGCTCCCAGACGGGTCAGATGAAGCTCATCGCCGATGCCACCCTGCGCGCGATCGTGGACTCGTCCACGACCAGCGCTGGAATCACGCTGGAAGATGCTTTGGAGGTGCCAACCGGCACTCGCAGAGTTGCTGTCGTGCTTGTCAATATGGCAACCGAGCGAGGCGAGGAGACTTTGGCGGGTTCTGCCGTTATAAAACAGGATGTTTGGAAGGGAGTGGTGAATGCCACTCTGGACGCGGTCAACCGCCGTTTACTGGCGGCCGACCGGTTCTGAACTAGATTTGGGCCAACGGCGACTAGCGAAATAGGCACGAGCGAAAAGATCAACCCGAGCGAAGCGGTTTTACATGACGGTCCGTGAAGCGACATGGACCAGTCCCAAAACCGAAAGGGGTTGAGTAGTATGAGTCGCCTGATCAAGGTTCTGGTAGGTCTTGCCACGTTGGCAGCTACCGCGGGTTCGGCCTGGGCTATCTGGCCTCCCCGGTAAGACAGCTTAGTGGATCAGTCCAAAGAGCTCTAAGGATTTGCCCGCCGTTGGCCCATTCTCATAACTGCTTTGAGCCTTCTGACGGACGTCTGAAACGCCATAATCGTAATGAGGAGAACTCGACTCGTGCAAGGCGGCAGTAGATGCAGGACCGGCTGAGGGTTTACGAGATCGTCGTGGCGATCATGTGTGCCTCGGCGTTAGTGGCAGCACTCATCGTGTGGGCCAAGGTGCCGTGGGGCAACATCCCGTTGCTGGCTGTCGCCCAGTTTGTACTTGTGACCAGCTTTGTTGAGCTTCTCGCTGTCAATATTCACGAGGGAGAAGGCTCTGACGTTTCACCCAGTGGCCCCATGTACTGGGCTGCGATATGCTCATTGGGGCCTCTGCAGGCAGTCCTGGTAGCTCTGGCAACTGGCGTCATATCCGTGACAATACGAAATCTTTGCTTTCGTATTGACCTGCGCTGGAGAGCCTCCGGCAGGAGTGTAGAAGAGCTTCCTGCTTTGGCGCGACGAGTCATGCAGACCATCGCGAGTGTGGGCGCTCTCTGGCAGGCACGTTCTTTT
>CAZFYZ010000036.1:5635-19912 GCA_964523735.1 uncultured bacterium
TCGCGCCAGCCGGGCTTGCATATCATCTTCTCGGTGGCAGACCGCTACTGGATAGCACAAATGACTTCAGCATTCTCTCGCACCTCATCATACCCTTCATTGGCCTGCTCACGGTGTCCATAACCGCGCACGTTTGGGAATACTCATTGCTAGCTGCCGCTGTCGACCCCATCCCGGGTGCACGGGGGCTATCTGGTTTCCTGCTGCGCGCGCGAGTCGGGATGGCGGAGACCGCCCTACCCATTAGCAGAGGCCAGCTCTTTCTGAGCATTGTAGCTCTTCTTCTTGCTTACCTGTATTCTCGGATAGGCTTCCTCGGCTTCCTTCTTGCGATCACGCCGGTTCTTGCACTGCGCGACTTCTTCCATCAGTGGGTGGAGGAGAGAAGCGCCTACATGAACACGATCACGTCTCTCGCCACATATATGCAGCACTATCACCCCTACACGCGGGGGCACCTGAAGAGAGTCGCGGATATGTCCGAGCGGCTCGCACGTGAACTCCGACTGCCCGTGGAGAGCATCAGGCACATGAACACGGCGGCTTTCCTCCACGACATAGGGAAGGTCGGTGTCAGCGAGGAGATACTGGACAAGACGACTAAGTTGACCGATGAGGAATGGGACACGATCAAGGAGCATCCTGTGAAGGGCTCAGAGATCATCGGCCATCTCGAGTTCCTCGACACGATAGTCGACTGGATCAAATACCATCACAAATGGTACGATGGCAGAGGCTACCCCGAGACCAACGGGGATAACACCGAGATACCCATCGAGGCGGCGATCATTGCCACGGCTGATGCTTTCGATGCGATGACCGATGACCGGGAACTTACTCTCGAGTGGGTGTGTGATTCGTGCGGCCATAGGCCGGAGAGTGATTCTCGTCCTGTCGTATGCCCCGGTTGCGGAGCGGAGAAGCGGCGGCGTTACCGGGAGCCCAAGACTCTGGATGAAGCTGTGGACGAACTGAGAAGGGGCAGCGGCACCCAGTTCCACCCAAAGGTCGTGAAGGCGTTTCTCACGATGCTGGAGCGCGACGGAATAAGGCTCAATGCATAGTTACGAGTTTACACCGGGAGTAATCATCACGGGCGGGATTTTGCTGACGATCGCGCTGGTAAGCGTCTACGTCTCCAGGGTCCTCTTGCCTGCGAAGATCAAGAGCGCCTATCTAAAGTCGATCACAGTGCTGGCTGCGGCCGTTGAGACCAAGGACTCGGGGACAGTCGGCCATGCTCAGCGCGTCGCTCGGCTGACGGTTGAGCTGGCCCGGCGTCTCGGCGTTGAGAATCACGCCCTCGAAAGAGTCCATTACGCCGCCTTGCTGATGGATATGGGAAAGGCCAATGTTCCCCAAGCGCTTCTGAACAAACGAACGCCGCTCACGACTCAGGAGTGGGAGGTTCTGAAGAGTCACCCACTGCATGGAGCAGAGATGGTGGCTGCCGTGCCCTTCCTGGCGGATCTCTATGATATAGTACTGCATCACCATGAGTACTGGGATGGTACGGGCTACCCCTCCGGTCTTGCGGGTGAGCAGATCCCGCTGGTGAGCCGCATTCTGTGCGTTGCTGCAGACTACGACGCCATCACCTCAGAGCGTCCCTACCATCCCTCGCCGCTGGGGCCCGAGGAAGCGGCCGAAGAAATACGCAAGGGCATCGGCGAGAAGTACGATCCCACCGTTGCGCGCACGTTCCTGGACATGCTGGGCTCTGAAAGTGGAGTCCCCAACCAAGCTAAAGCGGCCTGATTGAGCGTGCCACGACCCGCGAAACTTTGAGAGGACTATGATACCCGAACTCATCATTTTGGCCCTTGCTATCGGCTGGATATCCAAAGGCAAGCTCTCGCGCTTGGCCGATGCAAACATAAAGCACGTATGGCTCATCTTCATTCCTCTTGCCTCCTATGCGCTTGCCTGGGTTCCTGCACTTGCTAAGCTGCCGTGGTTTCTCGGCGGCAGTGCGCTCGTCGAGAAGATTGCGCTGATCCTCCTTGTGCTTCTGAACATCAGGATACCCGGGATGAGCCTGGCTTTGGTTGGGGTGGCGCTCAACTTCATCGCACTCTCGTGCAACGGTGGCATGATGCCAACGAGTGGTAAGGCTCTGACCGCCGCTATTGGTGGTCACGGGGTGAAGGATTTCGAGTCTGCTTATCATCCGCGCAACTCCCTCATGACCAAATCCACACACGTGCCCTTCCTGTGCGATATCATCCCGGCGAAGCAGTTCTTTGTCGCGCCAGTGATATACAGTGTGGGTGATCTCGTTATGTCGCTGGGCACGGTAATGGTGATAGTGGCTCTTATGCGCACACCCCTCCCGCACGAACAGAGGCGAGAGAAGGATGGAAGCTGTGCCGCGTGAAGATGGCGCGCCAAGCAAGTTCCGCCACTGCGTTGTCCTGGGCTTGATCGTTGCCGCCGCTGCGTTCTTGAGATTGTGGGGCATCCGGTGGGGACTGCCCAACGCACTTCACGATTACTCCTATCACCCCGATGAGTTCCTCACCGTTGGCTCAGCTTTCGGGAGCATCTATCTCCTGCACTCGCTCAATCCACGGCTGTACAACTACCCCTCGCTCTACATCTACCTGTCCGCCTTGGCGATTGCCGTTGGGCTGGGTTGGGGCATGTCGCCGACGCTTGCCGATATCTATCTCTGCGCACGTCTAGTGACGGTGGTCATGGGAACTGCGGCTGTGGTGGTAACGTGGTGGGCCGGGCGAATCCTGATCGGAAATCTGGCGGGCGTGCTTGCAGCATTGGTGGTCTGTCTCGCGCCTCTGCACGTGCAGCACTCCCACTTCGCCACTGTGGATGTCCCGAGCACGCTCTTCGTGGCGGCTGCACTCGGGTACTGCGGTCTTGTGCTGAAGCAGGGAAGATGGCGGGATTATGCCCTTGCCGGAGTCATGTGTGGCCTTGCCGCAGGGACGAAGTATAACGCCGGACTGGTTGCCCTGTCATTGGTCGCAGCGCACTTCGGGCGTGATGGAATCAGGTGGCGCGCGTTGCGATCGCTGAGACTCTGGGCAGGGCTTGTGTGCACCGCAGCAGCGTTTGTGATCTCCACGCCTGGAGCGGTGCTCTGGCCTCGTGAGTTCCTCCACGGACTGACCTATGAGATGCGGCATGCCGCCACCGGGCACGGACTTGTCTTCGCCGGCACGGGAAGTGGGTTCGTCTACACGTTTACCAGTTCGCTGTTACACGGGCTAGGTCCGGTCTTCGCCGTCCTGTTTGCTATTGCCCTGGTGCGCGCCCTGTGGCGACGCGACAAGCCGTGTCTTGTGATGCTGGCGTTCGTGGTGCCATACTACGTGCTTATCTCGCTGTCGCAGGTGAGGTTTGCAAGGTACACCCTCCCTCTGTTCCCGCCTGCAGCAGTGCTGATAGGGGCGCTCTTGGCAGACTGGTACTCGCGTACGCGGCGGGCGCCCGCTGCAGGGATGCCTGAAGGAGGGGGCCTGCGATCACGCAGGCGGGTATGGCTTGTCGCCAGCCTTGCCATGTTCTACATCGCGGCAATGGACTGCGTTGCTCTGGATCTTCAGATGAGCGGTCCGGATCCGCGCGATCAGGCAGCGGAGTGGATGCTCAAACATGTCCCCAGGGGTGCAACGATCGCGGTCGAGGAATGGCCGTGGTTCTACACCCCGCCGTTGTCTAAGAACCTCGGTTTCGGAAGCCTGCATGATCGTCAACGTGCTGCCTCCAAGGCACCCTACAAGTTTGTCATTCTCAGTGAGACTGCCGGCTCGGGCGCGAATTGGGCGGGCCACGATGCAGACTGGGCGATTATCACCCATCATGAGATCTGCGACGCCAACAGACTGGCCCACAGGAAGCGAGGCCTGTCAAGGGCTGATCGCGAAAAGGTTGAGAGGATAGAACGAGACGTCAACCTCATCGGATTCTACTTCGTCCAGCGTGTGTCGTTTAGCGGGGCCTTCCACTCAAGCTTGCCGCATGATATGAGCTATGCGAATCCCTTCATCCAGATTTACGAGCGCAAGCGATGATAGACGTCCAGATACAGCGATTCTTCGATTCCATGACCGTTGAGCGCGGTCTCTCCGAGAACACCATGATCTCCTACGCTCGAGATCTCTCGCAGTTCTCTGGCTTCCTTGCCAAGCGCGGCGTCGCTGAACCCAAGGCAATTGATGAAGAGTGCCTGGTTGCATTCCTGGCGCACCTGGATAAGCAGCATTACGCCGCCACCAGCGTAGCTCGGAAGATCTCAGCAGTAAGAAGCTTTGTCAAGTTTCTATCTTCGGAGAGGCTGATCCAGAAGAGCCCCCTGGCCACGTTTCAGGTTGGCCGTCCGCCGAAGCGTCTTCCGAAGTCTCTGGAGATAGACGAGATAGCGCGGTTGCTGGATGCCCCTGACATTCGCGATGATCTCGGCCTGCGTGACAAAGCCATGCTTGAGACGCTCTACGCAAGCGGATTACGTGTCTCTGAGCTCATCTCGCTAAGGACGGATGATGTGAATACGCAGGAGGGCTATCTGCGGTGCGTCGGCAAAGGCGACAAGGAACGAGTGGTCCCACTAGGAGAGGTCGCTATCGCATGGATTACTGCCTACATCGACCGTGTTCGCGGTCGGCTTGCTGGCGGAGGCAGGTCCGACTATCTATTCCTGACAAAGCAGGGCGACGGCATGTCGCGGGTCATGTTCTGGAAGATCATCAAGAAGTACGCCATTGTTGCCGGCATCACTAAGCCGTTGACCCCCCATACCCTGCGCCACTCCTTCGCAACGCATCTGCTCGAGCGTGGAGCCGACCTCAGAAGCCTGCAGGAGATGCTCGGCCACGCCAGTATTGCCACTACCCAGGTCTACACGCACGTTTCCAGCGATCATCTGCGCGAAGTATACAAGGAATCTCATCCGAGAGCCTGAGTGTATGCCTTGTAAGAGCCGAACGGCTGTGCTATACTAACGCGGTAACGATGAGACACTAGGGGAGGGAATACTCGTGAAGGTTATCTGCGCCAGAAAGGACTTGCACGAGGGCGTGCAGACGGCGGGAAGAGCGGTTAGCGCTCGCACCTCTCTGCCTATCCTCGGTCACCTGCTTATTAAGGCCGAGGAGGATCGCCTGAGAATCGCGGCCACGGATCTTGAGATCGGGATGGAGTGTGTCGTTGAGGCAAACGTGCAGGAACAGGGCTCGCTGACTGTCCCCGCAAAGGTCATATCGGAAGTGCTGGCAGCTCTGCCTGATACGGACGTGTCGATCTCAGTGGATGAGGACAGCACAGTCACAATCAAGTGTGGAACGTCGGAGTTCTCAATCCTTGGCCTGCCTCCTGAGGAATTTCCCATGCTGCCGGAGGTGCGCGAAGAGGTCAAGTTCAAGATTGACCATTACGTCCTCCGCGAAGGCATTGCGAAGACCTCCTTTGCCATCAGCACCGACGAGTCTCGTGCAATCCTCACAGGTATCCTGCTGCAAGTCAGCGACGAGAGCCTCAAGCTCGTTTCGACAGACACTCATCGCCTTTGCGTGTTCGAGTGCCCGCTTGTAGAGTGCGTCGGATCTGTTAATGCCATCGTCCCAGGGCGCGCTATGATGGAACTCACGCGCATAGTCCCGGAGGGCGAGGGCACGGTCGACGTTGGCATATCGCCGAGCCAGGTGATGTTCCGCTCGGGGGAGACCATACTGATATCCCGCCTGATCGAGGGGCAGTTCCCCAACTTCGAGAGAGTCATACCTACCGAGCATAACAAGAAGCTGACCATCCCGACTGACCAACTACTTCAGAGCGTGAAGCGTGTCCTCATTGTTGCGAGGGAGAGTTTCGGTCGGACGATTGTGCAGACCTTGGATGGGACTCTGGTCCTGACTGCTGAGAGCGGCAGCGTAGGCCGCGCACACGAAGAGGTCGAGGTCCTTAGAGAAGGCGACGATCTCAAGATGGCCTTCAACGGGAAGTATCTTCTTGACGTGCTGAATGTGGTTGAGACGGAGGCGATCGAGGTAGAACTGAGCGGAGACGTCAACCCGGCTGTCATACGACCTCAGGGGCGCACCGACTACACGCACGTGGTTATGCCTGTTCAGGTCGAATAGCGCTTGATTCGTGGAGTTTAAGCTGGTATACTGCAGACAAGCGGGTGTGCCGCTGAGAGGATTGGATGGGGCAGATTGAGGACCACTACGAGCGCGGCCTTGCCCTGAAGAATGAGGGGCGGTACGACGAGGCCCTTGCGGAGTTTCAGGCTATCCTCGATCTCGATGGCGAGAATGCGGAGGCTCACAGGCAAATTGGACTTGTCTACGGCTTCACGGGCCTGTTTGATGAGTCCATCGAGGAACTGCTGACTGCGGTGCGCCTGGACGTCTGCAATCTCACAACGCGAAACGACCTCGCTCTCACGTACTCCATGCTTGGAATGTGCGATGAAGCCAAGGCTGAGTTCGAGTATGTGCTGGCTGTCGATCCTGAGAACGAGGTTGCGCGCAAGAACATAGTCTACTTCGTGTAACGGATCAAATGAAGAGAACCAAGTTGATACGGGTCACATTCGAGCCCGACGGGACAGAAGTCTATGTTCCGGCGGGCACTTTGCTCTCAAGGGCGGCTGCGGCGTCCGGCCACGGAGTTGAAATGCCTTGCGGCGGCATGGGCACTTGTGGCAAGTGCAAGGTGGTTGTCAGCGGTGTGTGCGGGGATCTTACAGCCGCCGAACGTGCTCACCTCACTGAAGCAGAGATCGCCGAAGGTTACAGGCTTGCTTGCCGGACCAAGATAGTTGGCGAAATCAGCGTGACTATCCCCGAGATCAGTCGATCGCGTGTCCAGAAGATCCTCAGCAAGGGAATCCTGCGCGATACGGAGGTGTTGTCGGGGGTCAGCAAGGTCTACCTGGCACTCACGTCACCCTCACTCGATGATGAACGCGCGGAGTTTGAGCGCCTCGCCGACGGCATGAAGTCGCGCGACATATCCCTCACGCCGAACCTTCACGTTACCCGGCGCATCTCCCACAACCTGAGGGAGACAGACTACAATGTCACAGCGGTTGTCTATGGCGATGAGCTCATCGCTGTGGAGCCCGGTGACACAACCTCACATTGCTTTGGCATCGCCTACGACCTCGGCAGTACAACTGTGGTTGGATACCTCATGGACCTCAGGACGGGGGAAGATGTCGCTGTCGCCTCGGTCATGAACCCGCAGGTCATCTACGGGGACGACCTCGTTTCCCGCATTGGCTTTGCGACAACTCAGGAAGATGGCGCCAAACTCCTGCAGGATGCGGCGGTTGATGCGCTGCGCCGAATCGCTGAGAACCTCGCGCAGATGGCCGGCATATCTCTTGACCACGTCTACAAGGCAACTGTGGTCGGCAACACCTGCATGACACATCTGCTGCTGGGTATTGACTCGACGAGCCTGGGGCAGTCTCCCTACGTGCCATCTGTTTGCAGTGACATCACCTTGACGGCCCGCGAGCTGGGCCTGCCATTCTGTCCGGAGGCCAAGGTTGTGGTTCTCCCCAATGTGGCCGGTTTTGTTGGTTCCGACCTGGTGGCTGTTCTGCTCTCAAGCATGTTTGACGACGACGGCCGAACGCGCCTTGCGGTAGACATAGGCACGAACGGCGAGATGGCTCTCCTCCACAACGGAGCCCTGTATGTCTGCTCAGCGGCTGCCGGACCAGCGTTTGAGGGAGCGGGCATCGGCTGTGGAATGCGCGGAGGCCCAGGCGCCATAGATAGTGTGCGAATCGGCGAGACCGTCAAGGTGACGACGATCGACAACCGCAGGCCGATCGGCATATGCGGCTCCGGTCTGGTGGATGCAGTCGCACAGATGCTCGAAGCAGGTCTCATAGACGAGGGGGGAAGGCTTCTTTCCGCAGAGGAAGCCGTCCACGCCAGCCCGGCGGTGCTCCGGCGTCTTGAGAAGACCGACAAAGGCGTGCAGTTTGTCCTCGCGACGAAGCAGGAGTCGGGCAGCGGGAAGCCGATCGTACTGACCCATGCCGACATCAGGCGGCTGCAGCTAGCAAAGGGCTCGATCGCGGCTGCGATCGCGACACTCATCAAGACTGCCGGCGCTGAAGAGAGCGATCTGGACGAGGTGATGCTCGCCGGAGCATTTGGCAACTACATTGCAGTCGAGAGCGCGATCAGGATCGGCCTTATCCCTGCTGTCGAGAGGCACAAGGTTGTCTCCATAGGCAATGCCGCCGGGGCAGGCGCACGACTGGCGCTTCTCTCTGATCGCGAGATGGACCTGGCACGTGACATGGCACGTCGCGCAAGCCATGTGGAGCTTGCTGTCTCGCCGGACTATCAGATGGAGCTGATGGAGCGGATGATGTTTCCGCAGGCCGCCGATGCGGCCCCCACGGCCAACCTCAGTTAGCGGCCGGTGGGGCAGGGGCAGACACTCGCTCGAGAGTGACCGCGACAATCTTGATGTCAGGGCTCTTCGGAAGCGTGATACTGCCGAGAGTCTTGGACGAGTCCAACGCGATCACGTAGTGGTATAGATAGCCCGGCTGGTTAGGCTCGTCTCCTCCGTGGCTGTGCAGATGCCTCACCCGATACCCAATCGCCTCACCGTTTGCGGGACCGCCTCTCCAATCGCTCGCTGCAAGCACAGAACTGGCAGCGCCCTCCGAGTAACCAAGCGTCAACTCGCCTGACGCGCTGCCGTTCGATGAAGCCGCGAGAATGTGCACCGCGACATACTTGCCGGCCTCAATCTGCAGTTTCTGGCTCGAGCACGCGACCGCGCTCTTTGGGCTCGCGATTTTGTCCGGGTATCGGAAGCTGATTCGCCCCTCCGGTTTGGCCGCCCGATCATAGTTATAGCCGGCGGGATAGATATGGCTGGCGCCCTCCGCTGGTCCCGCATCAGGTGGCATGAATTCCGACGGGAAGCTCGTTCCCTTCCCATCGAAATCTCCGAGCGTTCGGTTGGTATCCGGACTAGTTACTGCCACATCGTAGACTCCAGTAAGGTCAACGAAGCTCAGCTTACCGCCAGTCACCTCGACAAATGTCGGCAGGAGATCGCCTCCACGGTTTACGGGCAGAGTCGACAGCCAGACATCATCAACCATTACGTCCCAGGCCAGGACATACCTGCCATCATACAGCGGGGCCGTGACTTTGGCGGTGACAACGGTGGGAAGGTGCGGGTTGACATCCACATTGATAGGTGTCGCCGGACACTCCCACTGCATCTCCGTTCCATCCAGGTGATACCAGTGGTAGCCGATCATCGCCTTCTTCTTCTGCCACTTCGTGGCGCCTGCATTGAACAGCACTACCTTGGCTTCGTAGGTCTGGCCCGCGCTGAGCTTGGCGGGAATGTTCGAATCCACAATCCGAGCCGCGGAGTCAGTCTCTATGATACTAACGGTCCTGCGGAGAGGCGCGCACCCAAGCTCAGATAGCCATTTCTCGCCGTTGTAGATATCGAACTGGAGTTGATAACTCCAGCCTGCCTCCGGGCTCCACGCAGGCAATGTCTTCTTTTTGTCTCTGGTGAGAGCCAGTGGAAAGGCGATCTCAATGACGTCGCCTGGCTTGCAATCCTTGGCGAGGACGGCGCGGACACTGTCTATCTGCACTTCCTCTGCTGTGTCGTCAGCCCCTCCGTGGGTGTAGTTCGACACTTTGTAGAGCCTGCAGCCGAGCTTCGCCACTCCCTTGCGCCAGGTGGTGGACCCGTCGTTGCGGACGTATATACGCACTGGGTAATCAGGGCCGGATGCCATGAGCACTGGTGCGGTGCACGTCGGATACTTCGCGCCCCACTCACTGGTCTTGCCGATAGTAATCGGCAGAATCAGGGCCTGGCCGCCGAGAGAGGAGAAGCACTTGCCGTCAGATTGCCGGACCATCTCGAGGCGAACCTCGCAGTCCCCTTCGGCAAGCGCCTGATTTCGCTCTATCACTGTGGCGATTCCGATAGTGAGTGTGACTGACTGGCCTGGCGCGACATCCTTCTCGATTGCACGTTTGTTCTTGCTCTCGCCGATGTAGCGTCCAGTCTTATACCACCTGTAACCCAGAGCATAGCCTTCCGAAGCGCGCCAGGGCACGTTGCCGGTGTTCTTGACTGTCACCTCGGCCTGGGAGATCTGCTTCGGCGGGATAACACGCGGCAGGTCACACCGCAGGAACTGCACGTCGTAGTCCTTGCTCCTGGTAAACCGGTCGATGTTGGCCTTGGTGGCGTCGACGTACTTGCGGCCATACTCGCGGCTGGGGCAGATATCACTGCCCTCGTGAAGCTCGTTCCAACCGTCGCACACCATCCATTGAGGACTGCCGGACAGGGCCGTCTCCCAATCCTTGTCGTACGTCTCACCAGCCATACGAGACCGTATTCGGGCAGCACGATTGACGGCAACAGCAGAGTCATCAAACCCCGCTCCCACAGAAGCCATTTTGATCCGGCCACTGGCGTGCGAGATAGGGCCAAGCCCCGCGCCGTAGCTGGAATAGGCATCTAGCACAGCGGCCTTGGCTTCAAAATCACCTGAGCCTACCCAGACAATGGGCGAGCCGAAATCCGCCTTGAACCGCTCGCTGCAGTAGGGAGCAAAAGTCTCATCATAGTCTGACAGAAACCCGCTCGTGTAGAGAAACACGATCGGCCCCTGCTCACCGGCATAGGGCTTGCCCGCCTGGGCGAAAGCCCGGTACTCAGTCGGCACGCGATCGAAGAAATCCTTGATCATCCCATAGAACGTGCGCTTGACTTCTTCTTGCTTGAGATCAGGCTTTGTACCATAGGCGACCTGCATGGCCGTCGTGTCGAAGAACATCCCTACGAGCGGGTAAGGCTTGCCTTCCGCTTTAAGCTCGGATATGGCCGCGATAAGGCAATCAAGCCCCTGGACCGACCACTCTTCCCGACACGTCTTGTCGCCCCAGTAGATCGGAAGCACAACGTCAATGCCGGCGGCAAGTATGTCTGACAACTGCTCCTTGTGCCACTGCACACGATAGGTGGAGAACCAGGGTCCGGCGCCCTTGATCGGAAAGTCCTGTAACTCGATTTGCCCGCTGCCATCGACGATATGGCGGAGTGGCCCCTTCCGCGGGTCCGCTTGGTACCAGTAGAAGTAGTGGGTGAAGGTCATTCGCTGGGGAGGGAATTTTGCTTCATACACAAACCCCTCGGGCACCGGCAGATCGATGGAGAACAGCGCGTTCTTTGGCCACTCTCGATCGTCCACTAGTCCGTTGATGAGCGGGGGCCGAACGATGGTTTTCGGCGAGATGATCTTCTCGCCGCCGGCCATCGCTCCGCCAAAGCTGTATGCCGTGGTGCAGACAAGAGGCATCCACTTCGACGGTGACAGGACATCCGCCTCGGTCTTGACGTTGGGGGAGATGCTCACAAAATCGCCGGGTTTGGCGTCGTGACGGCGGATTATGATGTTGAAGCCGATCATATCGCCTAGCTGGGGCGCCTTGGATTTCATCAGTTCCCAGGGAATTGCGATCTCAATGCTGTAGCCTTGATCGACATCGCCGTCGTTGTTGAGCGTGCCCTGAACGTTTACGCCGTACTTGAATGACCACACGGTGGCCGGATCAAACGTCCCCTTGTCGTTTCCGGCGCTGAACTGAGCGCCACCTGCAGCAGACACAGCCATTAGGAAGCAGTTGGGCGTTAGGGTAGAGGACCGCCTGTCGCCTGTCTGGAAGTAGATCTCAACCACGTCGTCCCCGGAGACCTGTGCGTTAGGCTCCTTGTGAGAACCGCGAACGTCCGGGCAGTCGATCCTGAGACCCACATAGAAATAACTCTCATCCCAGTTGGTGTAGCACTTCGCTTGGTCTCTGGATGGGCTCGCATCCACTGTAGGCGCATCTGTCGCTGGCTCTTGCGCTAACAGGCTGGCAGAACACAGCAGCAGAGATATGCAGAGAATCAACCGCTTGAGGGTCATTTGTAACCGTCCTGGTGGATTGATGTCGTTCACAGCTTGCTGACGAATCGCCCGATGCGCTCCACAGCTCGGCTGATCCTATCTAACGAAGTCGCGTACGAGCAGCGGATATGGCCTTCACCACACTCGCCGAATGCGCCGCCAGGGACTACAGCGACCTTCTCCTCAAAGAGCAGGCGCTCGCAGAACTCATCCGAGCTGAGTCCCGTCTCCTTGACAGACGGGAACGCGTAGAACGCGCCGCCGGGCATCATGCAAGGCAGTCCTGCGTCATTGAGTCCCTTCACGATAACACGCCGCCGCTGGTTGTACTGCTCGACCATCTCCTCGCATTCGCCGTTGCTGTGCTTGATGGCTTCAAGCGCGGCGGCCTGAGCCATCACTGGAGCACACATCATAGTGAACTGGTGCACCTTCATCATTGCGTCGATGATCTCGCTGTTAGCCGCTGCGTAGGCTATTCGCCATCCGGTCATAGCGTAAGCCTTGGAGAACCCATTGAGAAGAATCGTGCGCTCGTAGGCGTCGGGAAGTGTTGGCAGACAGGTATGCTTGCCATCGTAGGTCAGACGGTCGTAGATCTCGTCGCTGATGACATACAGATCGTACTTGCAGGCGATTCTGACGATCTCCTCAAGAGTCTCGCGAGGCGCGACTGCTCCCGTAGGATTAGACGGGTAGCAGATCAGGACGGCCTTGGTCCTTGGCGTGATCGCGGCCTCGATGTCGGAAGGCTTGACCGCAAACCCGTCGGCAGCGTACGAACCGATCGGCACCGCGACTCCGCCCGCGAACTGCACGCACGGCTTGTAGGACACGAAACACGGCTCAGGGACGATGACCTCGTCGCCCGGATTAAGCAGGGCCCTCATCGCCAGGTCCATGCCCTCACTGACGCCTACCGTCACCAGAATCTGGTTGTCGGGGTTGTACTCTACGCCCTCGCGGCCGACAAGATAGTCCGAAATCGCGCGGCGCAGTTCGATCGTGCCGTAGTTGGACGTATAGTGGGTATGCCCGCGCTCGATTGAGTAGATACACGCCTCTCGAACTCGCCAGGGGGTGTCGAAGTCGGGCTCGCCGACGCCGAGCGACAACACGTCCTGCATCGTGCTGACGATGTCGAAGAACCTGCGTATTCCTGAGGGCGGCGTGGATGTTACCACGCTGGAGATCGGCTTCATGGCTACGGTGTCACAGGCAGACGATCGTCTGCCTGAGCCTCATCGTAGACATCACCGTCATCCTTGTACTTCTTCAGCAGGAAATTGGACCGCGTGGAAAGCACGTGCTCAAGCGTGGCCAACTTCTCTGCAACGAAGAACGCTACTTCCTGCATTGTTTTCCCCTCTACCACGACCCTCAAGTCGTAGTCGCCGGAGACGAGATACACCGAGTGGACTTCAGAGAACTTGTAGATCCTGCGGGCGATCTCGTCAAAGCCTGCGCCGCGAGACGGCGTAACACGGACATCTATGAATGCAAACACACGCTCTGTGCCGGCGCGCTCCCAGTCTATGATCGTCTTGTAGCGACGGATGACGCCGCTCTCTTCCATCTCCTTGATCTCCGCCGCAATCTCGGCTTCTGATCTACCCGTCATAGCGGACAGTTGGGCTGTTGTGGTGCGGGCATCGCGAGCGAGGATTCTGAGAATTTCTTTGTCCATGGCTTTCCCCGGTAGTTCGTTAGCCCAAATATAGCACGCTGGGCGATCAAAGGTCAACGGTCTGATGCCCCGCAACAATCAGGCAACCTCCACTTAACTAGCGCGCAAACTGCTCGAAACAAGCAAGGTCTATCCTTGGAACAGGCTCAGGGCCGGAAATGGAGGAAATGGATATGAGGATCGACACGGGAGACACAGCCTGGGTTCTGGCATCAAGCGCTCTGGTAATGATCATGACCCCGGGGCTGGGGCTCTTCTACGCGGGAATGGTGCGCAGGAAGAACGCTTTGGGGACAATCCTTCAGAGCTTCATCATGTGCGGCCTCGTGGGGGTGTTGTGGGTGCTGTATGGCTACAGTCTTGCCTTCGGGCCGGATCTGGGGCACTTTGTGGGCTCCCTCAAGTGGGCGGGACTGGCGGGTGTGGGCTTGGAACCCAACACCGACTACGCCGCGACCATCCCGCACCAGGCATTCATGATCTTCCAGGCGATGTTCGCCATCATCACCCCGGCTCTGATCACCGGCGCTTTTGCGGAGAGAATGCGGTTCAAGGCGTTCTTCATATTCATGATCGTCTGGTTCACCATCGTCTACTGTCCCGTGGCGCATTGGGTGTGGGGGATCGACGGATGGCTCAGGAACCTCGGAGC